>NZ_JAUDRH010000019.1 GCF_030381805.1 Chlorogloeopsis sp. ULAP01 | reverse complement strand
TTCTTGGCTTGGCAATTCTGGCTGCTTTTTTTGCTACCCCTGCTTTGGCTGGTGAAACTTTTGTTCGTAACGAGTGGACAAATAGCCACACTACAACAAAAACTAACTTACATCTTGATTCTCATACCAATTCAAATCGCAACGAATATTATGCATCTTGGGCTGACAAGATTTATGTAGATGGTGATGTAGACGTTAAATATACTTGGGGTGGCAAAGAAGTAGCATTTGATGATTTTACCGTTCATACTGCTGGTTCTGCTTTACATGGTAACTACCATGAAAGTAATTACACTAAAGTTTATGGAACGATTCATAGCATTATGAATTCATACAGTAATGCGCATGAAACCACAGCAGGTGTTCGTTAATCTTCAGACTTTTGATGTCAACTGAAAAAATTCTAGGGTGGATATTCCACCCTTTTTTCGTTGTAGTGAAGCCAATGGGTAAATTCAGCTAATTACTCAGTTTTTCCGTAAATCAATCTAGATCAAGGTTTGTGACATAGAAAATATTTGATTTGTTAGTAAAAATTTCGTATTTTGTCTCTTAACCCAGATTGTAGAAAAGTATCTATTTTAAATGTGAAGCACGACTAAATTCTTTAGTTATGCCAATTTGGGTAAGTATTTTTCTGTACTTGTGAAAGAGTAATAAGTAACAAACAGTTTCGTACAGATGCGATCGCTATTTTCCAAATTCAGGATCATAGTGGCGAGTCATACACTACCTCTTTGCTAAAATCGCTAGCAATGCCAGGTATCTTCTTGTTTAACCATGAGCAATGCTACTTTTTCTAGACTCGCACCATTTATCCAAGAATATATTTACAATCACAATTGGACTGAATTACGACCAATCCAAATTGCGGCTTGTCAAGTTATTTTTAATACTGAGGCTCACTTATTAGTTGCAGCGGGTACAGCTTCTGGCAAAACAGAAGCCGCTTTTCTACCGGTTTTAACTCTATTACACGAAAATCCTTCTATCAGCATCGGTGCATTGTATATTGGCCCCATTAAAGCTTTAATTAATGACCAATTTGAACGACTTAATGATTTACTAAAAGAAGCAAATATTCCTGTTTGGCATTGGCATGGTGATGTTTCTCATAGCCATAAAAATAAGCTTCTGAAAAATCCCCAAGGCATTCTACAAATCACTCCAGAATCTTTAGAAAGCCTATTAATAAATAAATATCACGATATTACTCGTATCTTTGGTGATTTACGGTTTGTCATCATCGATGAAATTCACGCTTTTATGGGTACAGAAAGAGGCGGTCAAATTCTTTGTCAGTTGACACGTTTAGAGAATTTGACACAAAAACAACCCCGGAGAATTGGATTATCAGCAACTCTCGGCGACTACTCAATGGCTGAAGAATGGTTGCGTTCCGGAACAGAGAAACCAGTTATTACTCCAGAGATTGAGGTAGGCAAGCGACAAATTAAACTGGCTTTAGAACATTTTTATTTTAGTCAATATAATGAGATTTCAGAAATAAGTGCCTATGAAAGATATATTTATAATCTCACTAAATCTCGTAAGTGTCTAATTTTTGCTAACAATAAATCCCAAACCGAATCTGTCATTACATCTTTACGAAAAATTGCCACAGAGGAAGGACAAACAGATAACTATTACGTGCATCATGGTAGTATATCTGCTAGCTTGCGACAAGTGGCTGAAAATGCGATGCGCGAACCCAACCAACCCACTGTTACCGCAGCAACCTTAACTTTAGAATTAGGTATAGATATTGGTTATCTCGAACGAGTGATTCAGTTAGAATCACCGCTATCTGTTGCCAGTTTTTTACAACGTTTGGGACGCACAGGAAGACGAGGTGAATCTGCGGATATGCGCTTTGTCTGTGGGGAAGAAAAGCTATCACCAGAAGCAACTCTACCAGAACAAATCCCTTGGCAACTTATACAGTGTATTGCAGTTATTCAACTTTATATAGAAGGGCGATGGATAGAACCAATTAAACCAATTCAATATCCGTTTAGTTTGCTATATCATCAGACAATGAGCATCTTAGCAGTCTCTGGAGCAATTTCGCCAACAGCCCTTGCTCAGAAAGTTTTTAATTTACCATCTTTTAATAATATTTCTAAGGAAGACTTCAAATTATTACTGCGCTATTTAATTGACATTAATCATATTCAACTAGCCGAACAGGGCAAATTAATTTTGGGATTGGGAGGAGAAAAGATAGTTAGTAAATTTCAATTTTATGCTGTATTTCCAGATAACGAAGAATATAGTGTTAAACAAGATAAAACGGAAATTGGTAGTATCGTCATGCCACTACCTGTTGGAAATCAGTTTGCGTTGGCAGGTAAAACTTGGGAAGTTGTAGAAATTGACTTCAAAAAAAAGATTATATTAGTTAAGCCAGTGGAAGGAGAAGCAAGTATTTTTTGGCGTGGCGGTAGTGGTTCTATTCATACACGGATTTTACAAAGGATGCGACAGGTATTGATTGAAGATGTAGAATATCCTTACTTACAAAAGAATGCGAGCAAACGTTTGCAGTCAGTTCGCAAACTAGCCCAAAATGATGGATTAGCTCAAAAAAATATTGTGCAATTAGCAAAAAATCAATGTTGTATTTTCCCCTGGTTAGGTACGAAAGCTTTTCGCACTCTTGAAAGATTGCTTAATTCTTTTTGTCGGGAATCTTTAGAAATTAAAATTATTAACTGTGTAAATCCCTATTTTCTAACTCTGAAATTAGGTAAGGATAAAATTCAATCTTTATATCCAGAAATTATCTCTTTATGTGAACAAAGAATTACAGCAGAAGATTTATTAAGTGATGCGGAAGCACCAGAAATGCAAAAGTACGATCGCTTTATTCCTCACCCGCTTTTGCGCAAAGCTTTTGCTAGCGATTGTTTAGATATAGAGGAACTGAGGCAACAACTAAAGAGTTGGAAATGAAGATGGTTTAGTTGGTTTGGCTGCGATCCAGTGGATGCACCAGGTTGCATCACTAGGTATTGCGATTGGCGATCGCGCATATTGGGGTAAAAGCTATGGCACAGATGCGCTGCAAATTATTCTCGGTTATGCTTTTCGGGAGTTAAACCTCTATCGGGTAGGCTCAACAACCATTAGCTATAATATCCGCTCAATGAAAGCTCATGAAAAAGTGGGTTTTCGTCAAGAAGAAATTCAGTGCAGCTTTATCCAACGTGAGGGAAAGCGCTTTGATCTGATTCAGTATGGCATTCTGCGTCCTGAATAGGAGGCACTTCAGTAGGTAACATGATACAGGGAACAGGTTACAGTTTTTCTCTGCTCCCTGTTCCCTATTTCCTATCCTCTACTTACTTAGCACCCATTTCCATCACAACACTACGGGTGAAATCAACGCGCTGTTCAAATTCCAAACTTTTGATGGTATCCACGAAACCTTTTGTGTTTTCGGGCAATTTATAGTCAGAGGGCATTGGAATAATAATATCGTTTTCCATGCCTCGTGCTAGACGCAACCATACATCTAATTTGGCGCTAGAACTCAAAGCAGTATAGGCACGGCTAATATCCGTATCTGCACGGCTAGCGAGATCGCGTTGTGCTTGTAGCTGTTCTTCCTTAGACTTTGCTTGGATTTGATCGTACAAAGCAGCAGCAGTATCTTGTGCAGAAGTTTGATTTGCTGGTATCAATTTATCTTTAATATCTAGATACCCGAACCACAGTAATGCTAATTGAGTATCAACATCAAAGCCGCGAAATTGCTCTACAGCCTGTTTTGTTCTTTCATCAGTTGCAAATGTCATAAAATGTCTCCAGTTGCTTTACCAAAAGTGCGTAGTGAAAATTACAGATATCTATTAACTGCACCTCACTCACAAAATCTTATAAATCAGCTCTTATGGATTAACCCCACCGTAGGTAGAAATAGGTTTCGCAGCATTTGGCTGTTTTGACAGATGCAAAGAATAGATTTTGGGATAAACGAAAAATAGTAGTCTAAGATATTTGTGATAAACAAGATTCCCGACTTCTTACCAGAAGCCAAGGATTTGTGTCTTAAAAAAATGTGTCTGAATTAAAATTATTTAATAATAAATCATTAGTAAGGCTAATTAAATATAGTAATCCGATTTGATTTTTGAAAAATCTAAGTCTTTGGAAGGTGCGTTATGCTTCGCTAACACACCCTACGCATATTTCAAAAATAAAAATGAGTCATATAAAAGTGCCACTTACAAATATTATTATTAAAAAATTACGATGAGGTATCTTCAATGTATGACTATGTAATTGTTGGTGCAGGTTCAGCAGGTTGTGTTCTGGCTAATCGTTTAACAGAAGAACCAACAACTACAGTACTACTTTTGGAAGCAGGAAAACCAGATCAAAAACAAGAAATTCATATTCCAGCGAGCTTTTACAAACTATTTAAAACTGAATATGATTGGGCTTATTATACTGAAAAGCAATCTCACTTAAATAATCGACAGTTATATTGGCCTCGTGGTAAACTTTTAGGCGGAAGTAGTTCTATCAATGCCATGATTTATATTCGTGGCGACTGGCGTGATTATGATAATTGGTACGATTTAGGTAATGAAGGTTGGAGTTATAAAGAAGTATTACCTTACTTCAAAAAAGCTGAAAATCAGGAAGTATTAAAAAATGAATTTCATGGTGTAGATGGGCCTCTCAATATTACTAATTTACGCTGTATTAACCCACTTTCATATGCATTTATAAAAGCAGCATTAGAATCTGGTTTTGTGCTAAATCATGATTTTAATGGTATAGAACGGGGAGGAGTAGGATTTTATCAAGTAACTCAGAAATATGGTAAACGACACAGTGCAGCAGTAGCTTATTTAAAGCCAATTTTACATCGAACAAATTTAACTGTTAAAACTAATGCCCAAGTAACCAAAATTATTTTTGCTCATCAACAAGCTATTGGCTTAAATTATATTCATAATGGTAGCAATCATGAAATAAAAATTACTAAAGAAGTAATTTTATCGAGTGGTACTATTAATTCACCACAGTTATTAATGTTATCAGGCATTGGTTGCAAGGAACAATTGAATGCTTTAGGAATTCCAGTAGTAGCCGATTTACCTGGTGTAGGACAAAATTTACAAGACCATTTATGCGTACCCATTGTCTATAAATGTATTAAAAATATATCTCTAGCAAATGCTGAAAAAACAGAAAATATTTTAAGATATTTACTTTTTAAGAGTGGCTCTCTTACAACTAACGTTGCAGAAGCAGGTGGGTTTATCAAAACTAAGTCTGATTTGAAAACCTACAACTTACAATTCCATTTCGTTCCTGCATATTTCTTAAATCATGGCTTCACGAAACCAGAAGGACATGGATTTACTTTTGTTCCTACTCTTGTATATCCTCAAAGTAAAGGTAGGATTACTTTACGTTCTAATAATCCCTTTGAATCACCTATTATTCAGCCAAATTATCTAGAAAAAGCTGCTGATTTAGAAGTTTTAGTGACAGGTGTAAAACTTGCTCGCAAATTAGTACAAACGAAAGCTTTTGATGAATTTCGGGGTGAGGAATTATTCCCTGGATTTCAGATACAAGATGATGAGGAAATTCACACTTTTATTCGTAATATGGCAGAAACTTTATATCACCCAGTTGGTACTTGTAAGATGGGCTATGATGCTCTGTCGGTGGTTAATTCTCAACTCCAAGTCCATAAAGTAAAAGGTTTACGAGTTGTGGATGCATCAATTATGCCTTCTATTGTGGGTGGTAACACTAATGCACCTACTATTATGATTGCTGAAAAAGCCGCTGATATGATTAAAAATTATTGATGATTTTAGGTATTATAGGTATTATATTCAGTATGATTGAAGGAGTGAGGGTGTAGTTAATTAATAGGGGCGGGTTTGATTTGGATATACCATATTTCCTGATAACTCAAATTATCACTAAACCCCGCTTATAAAATGCTCAAAATCACACTACCTTAAGCTCTCAATTGATACAAACGCAACTCTTTTCTAGCATCTACATCAAACTTCAACCCTAACTCCATCTCAGTAGTTGTTTGTATTTTATCTTTTGTAACTCCATCAATTTGAATACTCTGAATAGTAGCTAACAAACAATATGCTTCACCAACTAAAAAAAGACTTTCTCCGACTGATAAAATAGTTTCCTCAATCTTTGCTACCGCAGCTTTTGGCTTCTTAAACCACTCTGTAATTTTACCAATTTCCCTAGCTTGTCCTATTGATTTCTTGCGCTCAATCACTTGATAAGTTACCAATTCAGCCAACGCTTGGCACAATGCCTCGATAAAATCACACAACTCCAACAATGCATTTAAACCTAATAAGTCGTCTATCGGTGATCCATGAGCTGCATCATTCCGATAGCTAATAAGTTCATTTAATTCTCCTTCTACAGTGTTCTGATTACCACGAATTTCTTCTATAAAATACTTTATGGCTCTATGTTTAACTACCCAAGCCCATGCATTTGGTATATCAGCATTAGCAAACAATTTTTCTAGGGTTTCTTGACGTAAGTTCTGCTCATGAAAAAGAAATGCATCCGCTAGTAACTCGTATTCCGCTTCACCAGTAACTCCACGAAACAAACCGCGAACTACTTCCTCAATAGAAAGGTGTTCATACCTGTTTTTGTTCAATTCACATAGCAATCTCCCGACACCAATCTGATGGGTATTTCGGATGCTCTGATCCAAGTCTAAATAACGTGGAAATAATCCTGGAATAAGTACTAGCCACTCACTAATTAACTCCTCAATAAAACGTTCGTAAATAGCGTATAATCGCGTCACTGCGCTGCAGTGATCGTAAACTCGCCAATCTCTTGCTTTAGGTATATCCTCCATGAGAAAACTAATAATGAATTGGGCTTGCTGATCCAATTCTTGTTTTATAATAGTTTCTTCTCCAAATGCAATTTTTCTAAGTTTATCGTTAGTCTTGATAATGGAATGAACAGTAGAAATATTCGCCTTGACTGTTATTAAAAGCTCCTGAAACATCGCTTTTTACTTGGCGATGACATTAGACAACATATTATCAAATAGTCTTATTCGCTCTTGGATATCAGTTTTTGTTTTTCCAGCACCTGTCAAGAGCTTTGATTTATCTTCTCTAAACAGCTTCTTTGTTTCTTCAATTACTATTTGCTTACGCTCCACTAACACGCTTGCATCTTCCAAATGCTTGCTAAAACCAACCATAACTGCATCATAATAAGCTTTATAAGCCTCTTTACTCCAAGTATTAGTTTTTGGATCGTAAGGTTTAAATAAATTTTCTCCATAAATTTGGTTAGCTAAACTTATAGTCCTAATAAAAATACTTTTGAGAATTTCGATGTCTTCCTCAGAAAAATTCATACTCTTCATCATATAGAGATCCAGAAATTCCTTCATTCCTCTACGAAAGTCATCTGTATGCCGTAAGGCAAAAAAGCGAAGAACTAATTCGGCATCTTCCATTTTTTTGTATAGATTATTTTGAGGTAACTCTTCATGATTCTCTAGAGGAATTCCCCAAGCACTGGCAAATATAGAATTACTTGTTAATTCCAACAATAATTGATTAAATTTACCATAATACAAACAATTTCGTACTTCCTGTGGGCTGAGTGCTACACCTCCCGTATTCAGACGCTCAAAAGCAATTCGTTTTAAGAAAAGCTCTTCTTCGGGATCGGAAGTAGATTCTGTAATTAGAACTATGGATGATATGGAGCGACGATCAATACCTGCTTTAATTTTTGCAGGAAGTTGATCGTAAGTACGTTGATTTAGTTCTGGCCAAAGTTCTAGGCCTGTTAATTCTAATTTGTTTTCATAAAAATCACGCAGAGCAGTAATTCTCTGTTGCCCATCCATTACTTCATAAGAATTATAATCTTTTTCATAAAGAATAATAGGAGGAACAGGAATATTGATAAGAAATGACTCAATAAGCCGTGATTGCTTCTTTTCATCCCAACGGGATCTTCTCTGGTAAAAAGGTTGCACATCCATATAGCCAGGCTTTTTTAAAGCTTCCACAAAATTAGGAAGTTTTTCACGATTCATTTCAGTGAGTATTCTTTTCTCTCCTTTTTCGTATTTAGCATTAATCTCCTCATCGGTCTTGGTATCGCTATTTTTTTTCGTGGGCGATTTTTCCCACATCTTTTCTTCCGAGGGTGCAAGTATCATTAGTTACTTTTTCTCCAGAACGGCAAAATAAAACAATTACTGGCTATGCATATAGCCTAACGCCTTCTTCAGCAGCGATTTTATCTTTTGTTATATGTTTCTCCCACTACTCTCCTTTCTCCTTTATAAGAAAGGTTGAAGGGATAGTTTATTCCAAATTATGAATGCATACTCTCTTTGAAAGATAGCGATGATTAAGCGGGGATTAAAGGTAGATTATGCAACAGTGCATCAGTGATTTCATGTTTACGCACCATGTTAAGCTGAAAGCGCTGGTATGAGGAGTGATGTCAGCATTATGCACAGGTTGTTGTCTGGAAATTTAAGTGTAGAGGCACTGACAGTTAATATTGAGGGCTTGCCAGCATCGTTGCAAGGTACGAAGCTGGTGCAGTTGTCAGATTTGCACTACGATGGGTTGCGCTTGTCGGAAGAAATGTTAGAACAAGCGATCGCAATCAGTAATGAAGCTGAACCAGATTTAGTTGTACTAACGGGTGACTATATAACCGACGATCCAACTCCAATACACAAGCTAGTACAGCGACTCAAACATCTGCAAAGCCGTGCTGGTATTTACGCTGTACTTGGCAACCATGATATATACTACCGCTACTCAAAAGCAGAAATTACAAGTGCCTTATCTAGTATTGATGTTAAAGTTCTTTGGAATGAAATCGCTTATCCACTGGGAGAACAAATATTATTAGTAGGGCTAGCCGATTATTGGTCGCGGGAATTTAAACCTGCACTGGTAATGAACAATTTAGATCCAGCAAAACCGTGTATCGTCTTATCTCACAATCCTGATACTGCTGAATTTTTACAACAATGGCGGGTAGATTTGCAACTATCTGGCCATACTCACGGTGGTCAAATTATTATACCAGGAATTGGCCCTGCGGTTATTTATTACAAAAAGCTGATTCGCCGAATTCCCAGAAAAGTGCGGCTGTGGATACCATTCTTGCGAGCAGATTGCGCTAAGGTGGTGCGACATTGGGAATGGGCATACGGTTTACATCGAGTGGGAGAAAATCAGCTATACGTCAATCGTGGCTTAGGAACTTACGCACCAGGACGGCTTTTTTGTCCACCAGAAGTAACTGTGATTACATTACAAAATTAAGCAAATATATAAAACTTTACTGCCGCTAACTATGACCGAGGAACGTCACTAGCTAACGGCAGTTTACTAACCATCCAACAGGTTTATTAGAATTAAAAGTCAGATACAAGTAACTCAAACTAAGGTGAACAAAATTCGCAATCTTTATTCTTATCTTCCGACTAGAGCATCCTTTATTTCAGCTAGGCAGGCATTCTTGGCTGTGCGTTCAATTACCTCCAAAACAACTCGATATACTCAAGGCGAAAACACATTCTTGGACGCCATCCTAATCGGATTGATTGCGAATAGACGGGAGCAGGTGGCACAGGCTCCGATCTAAAAAATTCTTTGGTTGAAGTTTCATCTTGCTTGTGCCTTATGTATATAAGACTAGCATTACTCCTCTCGATAGATATTGATACTTTACCAAGATTTATTCACAATAATTTTTCGCAATAATTGAATAAAATTTGTGATAAATGTAATAGTAACTACTTACTTTCTGGGGAAAATGAACAAGATCCCCGATTTTTCCAAAAAATCGGGGATCTTTAGTTCCTATTTAATTACCTAGCCGTTAAATAATCTTCTAAGTCTTTGGTGCGTTGTTTAGTTAGCCGTTCGAGACATCCATTACGAAAGATTTCATAACCTGTTCCACCGCGAGAACTATAAACTTCAAAATTACAGTTATTATCACGAAACTTAATCCACGCTTGTTCTGCTGTAATTAGTAATTGTTTAGGTTCTCTGTTTAAGGTTGATATCACTTTTTGATAAACCTGATTTAGTTTTTTGTCTGCGGCTGTGTAGGATAATTGAGAACAATACTTAAGTTCTGGTGTAGTAGTCGCTTTAGAACAATCAATTCTGGGTTTTTGAGCAATAACCTTATTTGGCATCGCTAAACTAGGAATAGCTAGAATAAACAAAAGTGCGATCGCTGCCACTGCCAATATTATGGTTCTAGTTGATTTTTTATACATAGATAGCCAAGTCAATTAAAAATATTAAAATTAGAGAAATACCTTTGTAGCTTTCAATTATGCATAATGTCAAGCTAACTTAATACTTAAATATTTATTGGTAACTGCTAAATATACCACGTTCTAATATTAAGTAGCATAGTAGCTTTGCGCAGTATAAATATTCTTACTGAGCCGCAAATCCTCACTCCAAACCACTAAATTCCCAAGCCAAAATATAGAAAGAACCAGTCATATATTAACCCTCAGTTTGACAAAACACTATGGTAGCCACAGTAGTCAATCCCTATCTCGATGGCAACTTTGCGCCTGTACGTCATGAAATTACCACCGATGTTCTCAAAGTCATAGGTGAGTTACCTCCCGACTTATCGGGAATGTTCGTGCGAAATGGCCCCAACCCTCAATGGACACCGATCGGTCAATACCATTGGTTTGATGGAGATGGAATGTTGCACGGTGTACGCATTAGCAATGGCAGAGCTACTTACCGTAACCGTTACGTACGAACAAGAGGATGGGAAATCGAGCATGAAGCAGGTAAAGCTATCTGGACTGGGTTATTAGAACCACCACAACAAAATAACCCCTATGGATTTTACAAGAATACTGCTAACACTGCTTTGGTATGGCACGCTGGTCAATTTTTCGCCCTGTGGGAAGGAGGTGCGCCTCACGCCATCAAAGTTCCTGAGTTAGAAACTATTGGTGAGTACACCTACAATGGCAAACTAATTTCTCCTTTTACCGCTCATCCTAAAGTAGATCCGGTGACAGGGGAAATGATGTTTTTTGGCTATAGCTTTAGTCCGCCTTACCTGCAATATGGTGTGGTTTCAGCTAGTGGTGAACTTTTGCGGACAGTACCTATTGATTTGCCAATGCCCGTGATGATGCATGATTTTGCTATCACCGAAAACTACACAATTTTTATGGATTTGCCGCTAACTTTTAGCCCTGAACGGATGCAAAGGGGAGAGCCTTTGATGATGTTTGAGCGCGATCGCCCCAGTCGCTTTGGTATTCTTCCCCGTCACGGTGACAATGGTGATATCCGTTGGTTTGAAACCCCGGCTTGCTATGTCTTCCATACCCTCAATGCCTATGAGGAAGGAGACGAAGTTGTACTTATAGCTTGTCGAATGAATTCCACGACAGTATTAGCGTCTGAAGACTCTCAAAGCGATCCTCAAGGAAATATTCCTCACCTGCATCGCTGGCGTTTTAACTTGACTAGTGGAACTGTACACGAAGAAATGCTAGACGATATGCCTTCAGAATTTCCCCGCGTGAATGAATACCTGTTGGGACGTAAAACTCAATATGGCTACGCTGGTAAAATGGCAAAAAGTTCCATACCTTTGTTTGATGGAATCATCAAATACAATCTCCACAATGGCAATTCCCAAACTTATGAATTTGGACAAGGGCGCTACGGTGGAGAAGCAGTATTTGTACCTCGTACTCCTAACGGAGTGACAAAGAGTGAGGATGATGGTTGGCTTGTGACTTTTGTTTACGATCGCGCTTCTGAAACTTCTGAACTTGTAGTCGTGAACGCTCAGGATGTTACATCTGAACCAGTGGCACGAGTGCTACTTCCCCAACGCGTACCCTATGGATTTCACGGTGCTTGGGTTTTTGAAGAATATTATGGTGGTTAGTCAATAGTCATTGGTCATTTGTCATTGGTTATTGGATAGTAGTTAGTGGTTAGTAGTTAGTGGTTATACCGTTTCTTTGTGAAGCTGCGCCAAATTTTCTCTATACCTCTTCTCTTTGTGTTCTTTGCGTCCTACCCTGCGGGAAGCCGCTCCGCGTCTATGTGGTTCGTTAAGCGCATCTTCATACAGAATTGGTATTAGTAATTAGTGGTTAGTTGTTCTCTCCCCTGCTCCTCTGCCCCTCTTCCCCTTGTCCCCTTGTCTTTTTGTCCCCGTGTCTCCTTATCTCCCGCTCATCGCTGACGTTGATAGCGTCCAACTAATTCTGCTGTTGCCAAGATATGTCCATCCATCGCAGCTTCTATCTGGTTTTTGGTAGCACCAGGTTGTAAGCCTAACTTTTTATCTAATGCATAAAGTTTGAAAAAATATCTATGGGTGCCACTAGGAGGACATGGCCCACCATAACCAAGATTACCAAAATCATTTTTTCCCTGAACACCACCATTAGGTAAAGTTTTTACAGTTGCTATTTGCTCTGATAATTGTCGAGCTTTGGCGGGTATATCGTAGACAACCCAATGAACAAATGTTCGCTTGGGTGCATCAGGATCATCTACAATCAGGGCAAAACTTTCGGTTTCTGGTGGAGGTTCATCCCAACTTAGGGCAGGGGAAATATCCGCGCCATCACAAGTATATTTGGCAGGAATGAAGTCATTTTCTTCAAGTACACTACTTGCCAATTTCATATTTTGCACCTCCCTTTTCGAGCGATCGCTCCTCCCGGTAGGCATAACTAGTGTATCGCCACTATCAGTAGCAGCCCAACTAACCGCAGATAAGTTTACCAGAACAAAGATGCTTACACTTTGCTGGAAAAAAACTCGCCTTTTCATCATGGCTTTTGCACTTGCTGCATTGCGACTCGGCAATGGTAGCGATTACTTACAGTACGCTACGCGATCGCAACTCCAGATCATGGCAGATTATACTGTGAAGTTACATCCATCATTAGAGTGATGCCTTGAAATAGAAGGCACAAGGGAAGACTAGCTTCGTTATCAGGTTGAATTTCATGGCGGCTATGTAATCAAAATGATTAACGACTACCCAATATATTTTGTAAACCTTCTATCAAAATGCTGAGTTGATTATAAGTTGCAGCCAGGCGATCGCCCTCTACATAAACTTCTGTTGTCGGATAATTTTGAAGAATTTCAATTAATGAAACTCTATTGTCTTTGCTAGCAGATAATACTATTGCTGATCGTAAAGCTTGTCGATTTGCTCGATTGGAGGGAGTACGAATTGTTTGACTGATTCGATCTAGTAAAAATTCACCAATTGGGTTATTCAGCGCTCGATCCAAAACAACAGGGCTGGCGTTGAGTTCTTGAGTTAAGACATTGCGAACTGTCTGTGGATCTTGATTAGTTTGGTTTAAATAATAATTTAACCTTGGCGAAGCTTCTCCAGTTTCAGCAAAGCTTGTTAATTCGTCTACTGATACTGATTCACGAAAAATGTTGTATGTAAAAACAACCCTTTCTGCCGCCAGTGTACTTGTACTAAAAAGCAAAGTAGCAACACTAGCTATTAGATAAAATGTACTAGATCGGATATTAAATGGGTACTTCATTGCATATAAACTGAAAAGCATCAGAATAATTCAACCCTAGAAATAAGTAGTCCCAATTAATCAGTATCAATGGTTGTATTTTTCCATAAAATACTATCCCCTCTCCGGTTCTCGGAAAGGGGATAGAGTACTAACTTTAGATAGTTGGTAATAGTTAATTGATTCGGTATAGTTCTTGGAATTAGTTGCGGTTTTTCACCGCACATTAACTATATACTAAACTGCCAAAATAAATTCCGGAATATTTACGGAAATATTTTGCATAGTCATATAAACAATTCAGTATATTTACGGTAGAACGATTAAAATTTACTTTAATAATTTTGTAAGAATTCGTCCTTAAGATTCTAAATTCAGGGTTAATGCTCGTCTTGCAACTGATTTCCTCCTGTATAACCAGTTGCCACCCAAACTAAAGATCTGACTCCATCACGAATAGACTTTGCTAGTGGTTCCGGGGAATTATCAGAAGGAACAGACACTGGCTTAAAATTGATTCCCCTACTACCCAAAACAATCTCGCCGACAACAGTGGCACGTCGCATATGAAAGTCAGAAGTAATCAAGTAGACACTTTTAATACCAGTGCTTTCCAACTCACCCACAAGTGTCGTAAAGTTTTCTACTGTATTATTCGCCCGATAATCTAAATGCAATCGCTTAGAGTCGATTCCTGCTTTGGAAAACACTTTTCTTGTCACACTTGGAGGGCTACCTCCAGAAATCCAAATCGGTAAATTGGGATGCCTACGGGCAAAATCTGCCGTAAACTTTTCTCGTTCTAATTTTCTTGTAGAACCACCTAAAACGAGAATTGCCTGTGGTTGGTGTAATTGACTTTGTATTTCCTTGTAACTCCATAACAGTGCTAGTGGTAGGATTAGGAGCATGAATGGGGAAGAAATTGCTGTAAATAGTAGCTTTTTCAAGGTTTTATAACTTTGGCAACTTCAATAGAATTTTCTTGAAAAAGAATAATAGTATAAATTTACAGAGTTGTGAAAATATGTCTAAATTTAGATCTTAGTCATTTTTCCAACTTCATTTACCGTAATTCAGTACCTGAAAGCAATGGGTACTGATTACAGATTCGATGCTAGATTTTATCTATTATTTGCGCAGATGCAAAGTACTCTTGCAATTTTGTTTTATAGCTGCTGGACAACGTTGGTACAATTTTAAGTCGCAGCTTAACACGGACTAACATATCATATTCATTAGAGGTTATCGAGTAGGGTGCGTTAGGACATAGTCCGTAAGGCACCAAAGTCTTGGCAAGGTGCGTTACGCTTCGCTAACACACCCTACTACGTATATTTCAAAAATAAAATATGAGTCTATATTCAGTCCATATTCATTAGAAATTATAAGATCAATGCCAAATAGTGCTTACGTACTATATTTGAGCTATTAAACCAAAATAACAAAACCCTGAAACCAAGTCCTTACAGAGATTTCAAGATTTGAGGGGGAACGGGACTGGCGCGACTTGAACGCGCGACCTAGCGCTTAGGAGGCGCTCGCTCTATCCAACTGAGCTACAGCCCCAATAGATACCATTCCCCATAATATCATTTTTAATCGTGCTGCCAGCTATTGTTCCAAGGGCCCCCGCCTATTTCTAATCCACATAGAGAACTAGATGCTTTGAGGATTGTTCTCTTTTGATTACCACCAATTTCTCGCAATTCTAAATTTAACCGTCCCTGTAAGGTATCGCGACAGCAAAATATCAAACCATTTTCTGTAGGTGCGCGTAGGGGAGTACCTGGTAAATCAGTAGCTCCAAGTAACTCGACCTCATATTGAGAATTTTTTGCTTGCATTTGCCAGCTACCCCAAGGCTGAATATTCCAGCTCACTTGAGAATTCCAAGGAACAAATTCATAAAATTTCCCTTGATAGTGCAACCCAATCATTGCTACAGATTCCATCCACCACAAAACTCCCCGTCTACCACCACCAGCTGTTAAAGCTAGATCCGGCTGATCGAGAAAACTATTACAATTTGCCCAAAACCATCTTTGGGGAAAAGCGCCTCCCCAATTTTTCTCGCCATAAGCAGGGGCATTAGTAAACTCGTAGCGTTTGCCATTCCAGTCAATCCAACCGCTAGCCAACCCATGCGCCATCAAAATTTGCCAACCAGGTTCAAAAATCTGCAAAAATGACACCCAACCTGCGGTTGATTGCTGTATGCTGCCTTTGTTCCCCCAGCCATATACTGGCTGAATTTCATACTGCCAACGGCAATATTTGCCACTACCAGGGTCAAAAATTGCTCCCTGATTTAGGGTAGCTGTCGCTTGATAGCCTTGTTGTACATAACGTTCAAAATCGGCACTGAGCAGGTAACCAGGTTTAATATCTAAATCTGCTTTACCCCAATGTCCCAATGCCAGCTCCTCCTGGTTTGCCCAAAACTTGCTGACATTTGGGAAAGTACGGCACAAATATTCATCATCTGGAGCGAGAATTTGTGCTGCACCTCCACTATGGGGTTTACCACCAACGGGGTCTTCGATAGAGTACATAAAGGCAAAGGATTGAGCCTCGCCAGGTAAAGTTACCCGGTAATACCAACCTTCAAAAAAGCGACGGCTAGTACCGTCCCAATGATATCCACTGTGAGGAGTGTGAGTGGTGTCAAAAGGATTTCTAAGCAAACCAAGCATGAATTTTCGGTGAAGACAATCTTTTTTAGTATGAGCGATCGCTTGAAAATCCTGAACATTAATGAAATCTTTTCTATCTGGAGACAGAAAAATTGTTACATCGTGAGTTGCCGTCTCGCTCCTTCAGGCAGTACCTTTATTTATCTGCTGTCACAATGGGGAATTTTCGGCACAGATTCAAAGAATATGCTTGGCACAAGATGAGAGAAAACCTTTCTACTCCCAAGAGCGCCTTCTGGCTGTTTTCTATTTCAGCAGCAAGTACAGCACAGTCCACTTATGACTAAACTCCACTGGCTAGAAGTTACTGAATACGTTTCCCTGTATGCCTCTGCACTTGGAACCTTGGTGGCAGCAGTAACTCAACAAGCTGTCTATGCAGCAGCTCCTTTGACTGTAGCTATTGGTTTAAATGTGGCTAATCGGGAAAGATTGAAGAATTTAAACGAACGGCAACAGCAAACAGCGATCGCTCAATTAGATCAATTGATTGATCCTTTCCGACAACGTTTAGAGAACTTTGACAGCTTTACACAAAATTTAAGTCAAACAACTCAAGAACAAATAGAGGAATTACAACGCCACCAGCAAGAACAATCTACTGACTCGGTTCGGCAGCGACTTGTACAACTCGATTCCTTTAGGCAGCAGTTGAGTAGAAATACTGAACAACAAATTGAGCCACTTAGACAACATCTCGCCCAGCTTGATGCCTTCACACACCAATTGAGCAGAACTACAGAGCAACAAATTGAGCCACTCAGGCAGTATTTTGCCCAACTTGATACCTTTACTCAGCAGTTAAATACAGCTACTCATCAGCAATTTGAACTACTCAGACAGCGCCTCACACAACTGGATATTTTTACACAACAATTGAGTAAAAGTACTCAGCAGCAAATGGAGCAATTACAGAAGTTCCAACAAGCGCCTAATCTTGACGCTATTAATCAGCGCTTATCACAAATAGAGTCCTTTACACAACAGTTAAATACAAATACTCAGCAACAAATTCAGCCGCTCCAACAGTGTATTGCCGAACTGAATACAAATACTGAAAAACAGACAGAAGAATTTAAGTATGCGATCGCCCTACTTCAAACAGAACTGCAAAAGTTAACACAGTCAATAACTCAAGTAGAACAGCAACTTCACCAAGAGATTTTAAATAAAAAAACAAAAACAGAAAATACTACACAACAAACATCACTAAAACCCCAAGAACAACAAACCACCATTTTGCAAAGTCAATCACCACCAGAGGAAAAGAAAAACTTCAAGCCTCAGCCAGATCCAGAAGCAACTAAGGTATTTGTGCCAGTAGTAGCTATACCTGAATCACAGCCAACAATCATCCAGAACTTAAAATTTGTATCCACTCTCCAAGGACATTTAGAGCGAGTAGTGTCTATTGCTTTTAGTAATGATGGGCAAACACTAGCAAGCGGTAGCCATGACAAAACTATCAAAATTTGGCATTTAGTTAATCAAGAACCTCGTACCATCAAAGTTTCTGAGAGAGTAAATTCAGTAGCTTTTAGTCCGAATGGAAATATATTGGCTAGCGGCAATGATGGGATAAAAATTAAATTATGGGATGTACGCACAGAACAGGAAATCTGTACATTATCCGGACATAAAGAGAGAGTAAATTCAGTAGCTTTTAGTCCGAATAGTAAAATTTTAGCTAGCGCTAGTCAAGATAAAACTATTAAGCTTTGGTATATAGAAAAGCAGCAAGAAACTTATACACTTACAGGTCATATAGATGAAGTTTTATGTGTTTCTTTTAGTTCAGATGGCAAGATGCTAGCTAGTGGTAGTGGTGATAATGATGGAACTATAAAAATTTGGTACCTTACACAAAATAAATTCCTGACTCTCAAAGGTTATTCTAATTCTTGGGGAAGAATTTATTCTATTACTTTTAGCCCGAATGGTAAATTATTAGCTAGTAGTAGTCAAGATAAAATTATTAGGCTATGGGATGTAGAAAGTGGTCAAGAAATTCGCACTTTGATGGGACATACAGATGAAGTTTATTCTGTAGCCTTTAGCCCAAATGGTAAATTATTAGCTAGTGGTAGTCAAGACAAGACTCTTAAGTTATGGCAAGTAGATACAGGTGAAGAAATTCGTACTTTTACAGAAAATCGAAGTGCAGTTTATGCTGTGGCTTTTAGCCCGGATGGGAAGAGGCTAGCTAGTAGTAATGCAGACAAAACAATTATGATTTTTCCTTATCAATAAATCAAAAATCCCATCCCAATCTTAAATGGGAATGGGTTTTGTTAGACAAAAACTGTTAAATAAACATTATATGACTAGCTTTCTATTCTTGCTCATTCACTAGAATTCCAACCGTAACTATGCCGCTACTTTCTCTTGTACCAGGACAAATGGCTGCACAATCAGAGTATTAAATCGTTTAGCGCGATCGCTATTCCATTCAGTCATCTGGGTAGTTGAGGGTTTGGCAATAAGTGCTTCATCAATCCAAATTTGCACTTCTGAGACATTATCACTAGCAATAGCTACCCCCACATCCAATATATCTAATTCTGGATTTACTACAATTACTGCATCTCGCAGCATATGGGGAACCAGCCACTCCCACTCTGCTTCATCCAGATTTTCTGTTAACTCTGCCCTTAAATCTTGATTAGTCATTGGCTATTAGTAACTAGTATTAATTACTATACTAAACATAATCTACATGAATTACCAAAAGACCGAGATTCATCCCTTTCCTTATATATGCAGGTTTGGATTAATTGCCGCTAGCTGTCTTGGTCAAGAGTTATGGTACAAAAGACTAATGACTATTGACTAATGACCAAAGATCAAAACCTAAACCTCTGCCTTCATTTCATCAATCTCAAACAAAGAAACAATCACTCCAGCAACAGGAATTGAAATAAAAACTCCTAACAATCCTGCTATTCTTGCACCTAATAGTAAAGCAAAAAATACAACTACAGGATTCAGATTCAAAGCTCCTTGCATTATGCGAGGTGCAATTAAGTTATCTTGAATTTGCTGAAGAATAATACAAACCACTAATACTTTTAGAGCTAACCACACACCTTGAGATAATACAATCAAAGTAATTGTACCAATTCCTAATGTTGCTCCTATACCGGGAATGATGTCAAGCACCCCTACTATTAATGACAATATCAATGCAAAAGGCACTTTTAATATCAAAAAAACAATAAAAGTTGTACTTGATAAAAATAACATTAATAACAACTGACCTCGAAAAAATCCCAAAAATTTACGTCTGATCACAGTTGTAAATCTAGTTCGTCGTTGTACTGGTATTTGCTTAACAATTAAGTACCAAAGCTTTTCTCCATCTAGTAACATGAAAAAAGCAACAACCGCAATTAAAATGAAAGTTACAAAATTAGTTAAAATTGATTGTAAAATTGCTATACTTGTCACCAATCTAGATATAGCCTGATTCCTAAGTTGTTCATCTATAATACTCAAGTCTATTTGTAGATTTCGTTCTCGTAAAAATGTCTCTACTTGTTCTAACATAGGTGCTAAAGAATTTAAAAAAGCAGTGACACTATCTATTAATTGTTGTCCTTG
Organism: Chlorogloeopsis sp. ULAP01; assembly: GCF_030381805.1. Lineage (NCBI taxonomy): Bacteria > Bacillati > Cyanobacteriota > Cyanophyceae > Nostocales > Chlorogloeopsidaceae > Chlorogloeopsis > Chlorogloeopsis sp. ULAP01. Next base: position 180,958 of record NZ_JAUDRH010000019.1, on the reverse strand, counting down.
AGATAAAACAGTTAAACCAATACTAATTACAAGACCTCCAATAATGACAATACTAAGTAAAAAAACCACAAAAACTGCAAGACTATGGGGTAAAAAACGTCGCAGCCACTGTACAGGATAGCTAAGTAAAAAAGCTAAAATAGTGGCAAAGGTAAAAATAACAATTACCGATTCAAAATAAGCCAAAAGCTGTACAATTGCCCAGCCAGAAGCAACAAAAAGCAAGAAGCGGACTAAGGCAAGATTATTTAGCCGCGACCAAAAATTATTGGCTCCAAAGCCACTCATAGTTGATTTAAAAAAAGCTTAAACAGAAGGATAAAAGTGAAGGCTAAAGTATGAATCCTCTATACTTTAGCCTTCAGATAAACCTAAACTTACAGACTTTAAGTTACAATCACCACTTCCCTAGTGCATATTTCCCTGGTTACTTGATAGAAGAAAGGGTATAAGAAAAATATTCCTCCGATACCCATAAAAGGCTTGCACTCATCGCCCCAGATCGTGTAGCTTATTGATTGCCACAGCACACTTTTGCGTTACAGCCTCTAATTCTTCTTTATCCGTAGAAGTTGGTGCTTCTATCAACTCTCCAATTCTTACTGTTACGGGAACTGAACGAGGTATGACAGCACCTTTTTGCTCAATAGCTTCAGTTCCCCATAAACTAACTGGCAACAGTGGTGCTTTTGCTTTAGCAGCAATTAACGCTGCACCTCGTTTTGGATCTGTAATGCGTCCATCTAAAGTACGAGTGCCTTGTAAAAAAACACCGACAGCCCACCCTTGTTCTAGATAATTTAAGGCTGCACGGATAGCAGCGCGATCGGCTGTACCTCGACTGACTGGATAAGCACCATATAAAGCGATCGCTTGTTTTAAAACGGGAATTTTAAATAATTCTTCTTTCGCCATGTGTGCCACAGGCCGATCTACACAATTGGACACAATTGGCGGATCATAGTTACTAGCATGATTGCTGACTACCAGCAAAGGCCCATTTTTAGGCACATTTTCTGCACCATAAATTTTACCCCGAAAGTAAACGTGCAGCATCGGGCTAACAACAGACCACTTAAAGGCGTGGTAAAGGAACAGACTAACGAATGGTTCGCGGCTTTTGCCCACAGAAAATAATTGAAATCAGACTGAATTTAAGGATAAGCGATCGCCACTACTTTTGACTGTTAAAGTTAATTACTGTCGCTATAACTGCAAGAGTAACTTGTCATACTCTATATGTGAACCGACCCAAAACCAAATGACCGTATCTCCATATAGCTGTCCAACATAGCTGTCCAACTGCCCGATAATTTTTGCTGATTCGAGCAGAATAAATTGGTATTTCTGGATGCACCTTTTTGAAGCGTAAACTTGGGTGACTTGGATCTTGCTTGAATTGGCGATATGCTTCACGTGCTTGCTCTTGAACTTGCTCAGACAGTCCCGCAAACGCTTTACGAAATTGGGCGGTAGTGCGTGACTTCACAATGTTTCGGGATCTAACTCCTGTGTTTTACCTGCACGATACTCAGCTATTGCTTCGCCTGCAAGGATAGCAAGAACATCTTTGGACTTAGCAAAGGTAGCATCCCATCGAACTTCATCTTCGAGTTCTTCTAGAATGATGGCTGCGATCGCGTCTTGTTCAGTAGGAGGCAAAGTTTTAAGTCTTGAAATTGCTTGTTCAAGTAACTCAGTCATCGTTCTATTCTTGGAATAGGAGGATCAAGTGTCTTCAAGAATCGTAATCATCTTGAATCAGCCGCTCCCGAATTGACGGAAATTACGGCCGAGGTATTTCCAGTTTATCTAAAGTTTTTTCGTAGTAAAGCAATTGTCCCTGAAGCATTTCAGCAAACATTAAGAACTCATAATATGCCTGTTGGTCTCTACGCTACTTGGCATCCAGTAAACTGAAACAAACTTGCTCTAAAAAGGTTCAATAAAATATCTCCTTGCATGACAATACCAGGAAATTTGCGTCCCGGCATTTGCACAATACCTGCATTTGAGGAGTGAGACAAAAATTCTGCTATTTGAGTGTTTGCAGGTTGCTCATTCACAACTTAAACTTAGTCTCCCATCTTATTGGCACTGCTTTTGAGTGTTAAAGTTAGTTACCTGATTGAGCAATTGTTTGTGAGCTTGCACTGCTAGTCTCCACTAATTTCGACTAACGCTTCACCTGCTTGTAAAAGCTCTAGTGCTTAGGGCAAAGTAGCACTCAAAATCTCTTGCAATCGAGCATTTGAAGTATTCCCACACGTTAACCAGATAATTTGTGGTGGCGATCCAAGGCGATCGACTAGATCAGCAAAGTCGCTGTCTTTAGTTATGAAGATAACCCCATGAGCTTTTGCTGTCTCAAAAATCTCAGAGTCTTCAGCATCTCTCAAACCAATATCGCGTAAAGCTAATGCTGTTATTCCAAAAGTGCTGGTAATCCAAGTTGCGATCGTAGGAGACAACTGTGCATCAATCCAAATCGTCATGCCACCAAAACTGGATGATTAAGCTTACGCGAGGCGTATAAAAGTGCTGCTTTTAAAGCATCTGCCTCCAAATCGGGCATTTCTTCTAAGATTTGTTCAGCACTCAGTCCAGCCGCAAATAAGTCCAGTACATCTGATACCCTAATTCTCATACCTCGAATGCAAGGGCGACCACCACACTGTTTTGGATTAATCGTAATTCTTCTCAACAAGTCTGACATAGGGCTGCACTCTAGGATGAATCTTTTAAAGTTACTTACCAGATCAATGACCAGTTACCTCTTACTATAAAATGGTAGCAATCTGCGCTCCTGCTATGAAACCTTTGCTATACCTTCCAGATACTTTCAAAGTGACTCAGGAACAGTTTGAGCATTTGGTTTGCGTTTGTTGGGTAGCGGGTTCGTAAGCAAAAGCTCTTATGCACAGCAGCATCAGCACAAAAATAAAATGTGCTCTACGGCGACTTCGTACGGATGATGAAGGCTTCTATGTCATGAACGAACTCGTCTGGACGCTCCCAGTGGAGCGCGTGACCAGTTTCTGGATAAACCTTCAAGACTGCATTCGCTAGACCAACCACTAGAGCATCCTGGGCGCTCTGTGAGAATATCGTATCGTGATCGCCCCGCAGAACCAGTGTCGGCATCTGAATGCAATTGATTTGGGCGGTGTAGTCTACGGCAAGCTGTCCTGCCAAAGCGGCACGCCACACGCGTGCTGGTAGCTTCAGGCTCTCCGCGACTGCCCTGTCTAGGAAGTCGTCGGGTACTGAGTGATAAATGGTACTCAACTGGAATTCCCGTGCAAACTCCGGGGGTACCGGGTCGTCAAGCGCGTTAACTGCTTGCTGTAGCTGGAAGACATCTTTGGAACGCATATTGGTTGCCGAGCCGACTAGAATAAGCCGCGCCACACGCTCCGGCGCATTGAGAGCCACCTGTTGTGCCACGAGGCTTCCCATTGAATGCCCGACTAGTGTTGCTTGCGTCAGTCTCATCACATCCATAAACGCAACCACGTCGGCAGCAAAGTCCGGTATGTCATACGCACTTGAAGGCCGCTCAGAGTCACCATGACCCCGCTGGTCTAGGGCATAGGTGTGGTAGACCGAAGAGAGGGATGGCAGTACGCGGCTGTATGAAAACCACGAATCTGTGTAGCCGTGGAGCAAGATAATCGGATGACCAGCAGAGCTACCTTGCTCTGCATAATGGAGCCGTACACCTGTCGTGAGTTGCGTGTCAGCAAACCGTAGAGGTGTCGCATCTTTATGGTTCATCGGCTGTGAACTCTTTCTTTTATATTCCCATATGGCTGTATTATCGCAGACGGAGCGTTGCTGCCCAACGTTGCTGTTCACCGTTTTAAAATTTGGTTTACAAAAGTTTCACCGTCAACAGGTGGTGTATGCTCTGATTGAGCAATTGCCGCATCTATTTTCTCTCTCACATCCTCCACCCATTCAGTTTCAGCGCGATCATATGCATCCAGCAAGCGTAAGGCAACTTCAAGAACTTCTTGTGCAGAGCGTATACAAAAAAGTCATTGGCTGAGAAAACGGCTACCATTCATGATAAAGTTTCTCAGCATACATCATGACTTCTTCACCGGGAAGTTTAACCTTGCCAGGTTGGCGAGGATAGCGAGTTTCAATCGCGGTCGTATCCTGCTCAACAATCACATCAATGGCTTTTAGCATTGATTGACGTAAAAGAGGCTTTACCCAAGTAGGTTTTAGCTTGGCGAAGATTAATTCATAAATCTTGGTTTGATTGTGTTGCTGCGGATATTGCACAACCACTTGAGCAAAAGGCCCAGCTCCTGTTTCGGCATAAAGCACTAAAACGGAAGGGAAAAAGTATTCAACGGTACTCTTGAGAACTTTTGGGATAGTTAACAAAACTGGGTTAAGCAAAAGTTCTCTAAGTGAGTTATCAGCTCTCGTACTTTCCTGTTTTACCTTATACCAAAAGCCATCTTGATCAAATTCTGTCATTTGGTTTTGAACAATCTGAAATAGCTCCCGATGGGTGCCATTTTGATGATTGAAATCAGAATTGATTAACCAGGTACTTAAGAAGTCCCCCTGGATCGTTTTTTCTCCAGCAATCCCGACAAAATCATATTCCGATGCAATTTGCTCAACAATTTCAGGAATAGCCACGCGAGATTCGCAATCCCCATAGCTCCAAACACAATCTCTCTTCACTATAAGCTTGAGTGGCTGCGCGATTGGTTGCGTCTGTTGTTTACCCTCTCGATATAATCTCCCCTCACCGTCAAACTCTAGAGCATGGAATGGACAGGTAATCGTTCCTCTTTCCTGGCAAATCCAGCCATCTGATAGTGGCGCTTGCATATGAGGGCAAACATTGTTCAAAGCGAAAATTTCACCCCGATCATTTTGCCATAGAACGTAGTCCTGCTCATTTAATGTCACCTTATGGGGACGATTTATCCCTAGCATAGAACGATGAGCAATCAACCAAGGCGCACCCGGTAAGATCGGATTCATGAGTTGAGCCTCAACAACTAACTATATATTCAGTTAGTATCTGCTGCGACAAAGAGTTTGTCAACAACTAACCAAATTTTCAGTTAGCATTAATGCTGCAAGTATCAGAGGACAAGTGTGAATTCTTCAGAGTATTTCAGACGAAAAGCAAAAAAGCCTCGTCAAGTTCGAGATGCCGAGGCAACTCAGGCGCAAATTTTAGATGCCGCCGAACAGGAATTTGCCCGCTATGGCTTGGCTGGAACGCGGATCGATGCGATCGCTGCCCGAACAGGTGTTGTAAAAGCGATGATTTATTATTATTTTGAAAGTAAGGAAAGACTTTATCAAGCAGTAATGGAACGGATCGGCAGCGAGTTGGATACAGCATTTCAACAGCTTGGTTCAGACCATTTACCCGTAGAAGAAGCCTTAAAAGCATACATTCGCAGTGGCATTGCTTACGGAGCCAATTATCCACATCGCGGAATGCTGTGGTTTTATGAAGCTATCCAAAATCAGGGGCAATATGGTCAGATGAGCGGTTGGCAGAAAAGTTTCTGGAGTATGGCAACTCTCTTAGAACGTGGAATAGCTGAAGGTGTGTTTCGATCGCTCGATCCATTTTTGACCACGATCAATATTTTGGGAGTTTGCACATTTTACTTTAATGCCCACGAAAATTTGAAGTATCTCGATCCGAGTCGGCAACTTCTCAGTTCAGAAATGATTGAGCGGCAAACTCAGGAAGCGATTAATTTGATTTTGGCTGGAGTGAAAGCGTAATGCTACTCACAGACGGCATAAAGCTGCTCAAATCTTTATTGTACTGGCTCATCAAATATAGGAAGTTGTGAAATCTATTATTTTAATTACACGATCGCTCCACACCCAAACCAAAACTAGCAAGGGTAGAAAGCGATCGCATCTCCAATTCCACAAGCACTATAAGTTAAATATTAAACAGGTAACTCCGCAGCACTACGGATGTTTTCCAAAATTAGGCCGGAGCTAGTGCGTTTAATCAAACCAGTTAGCACATTACCGGGGCCAATTTCCACTACTCGCTCAATGCCATTTTCTGGTAGGGCTAGGGAAATTTCTCGCCAGCGCACCCCCCCAGTCATTTGTTGGATCAAACGCTGTTTTAAAACATCTGCGTCTGTGGATGGAGTTGGTTCTACATTCGATAAAACTGGCAATTTAGCTGTATTAAATTCTACAGAAGCTAAAACATCTTTAAACTCTGCCGAGGCTGCTGCCATTAAAGGCGAATGAAATGCACCAGAAACTTTTAAAGGAACTGCACGTTTTGCCTTCACTTGTGACATCACTTTTTCTACTGCTGCTGGTGTGCCAGAAATCACAACTTGGGCTGGACTATTATCATTAGCGATTGTCGCCTCAGGAGTTTCGGCGATCGCCTTTTCTAGTTTTTCGCGGTCAAAATTCATTAATGCTGCCATCATTCCACCAACAGCACTTTCCATGAGTTCTGCACGACGCTTTACCAAGTGTAGCCCAGCAGTCCAATCAAATACACCAGCAACGTAAAGAGCAATGTATTCTCCCAAACTGTGACCAGCAACTAAATCTGGCTGTTCTTTTTTTAAAAGAAGATCAGCGAGAATACTTTCTACTACATACAGACAGGGCTGAGTGTAGAGGGTATGTGATAGTTTTTCGGCATCATTGTTACTGATTTCTATTACAGACCAGCCTAAAATTTCTTCAGCTTGGGCAAATTTTTCCTTTGCTAATGGTAATTCTATTAAATCTGCTCCCATTCCCAGAGCTTGGGAACCTTGTCCGGGAAATACCCATGCGCTTTTAGTCATTCGTCAATCATCAACTCTCAAGTATCAAGTGTCGGTGGCTAGTAGAGGTTGCTAATCGCTAATAGTTAATAGTTAATTGCACCATTAACTATTAACCATTAATCATTAGCAATTAACCCTATCTACCCCATTGAAAAATTGCCGCTCCCCAAGTCAGTCCAGCACCAAAACCTGATGCGGCTATGATGTCGTTAGATTTAATTTTGCCTTGCCGTACTGCTTCATCTAGGGCAAGGGGAATAGAGGCGGCAGAAGTGTTGCCATAATAAGCAAGATTACTGATAACTTTATCTTCCGGGATATTTAGGCGCTGGGCAACAGCATCGAGAATGCGTTGATTTGCTTGATGTAATAGCAACCAGTCTACTTGCTCTACACAGAGGTTAGCGCGAAATAAAGCTTTATCAATAACTTCTGGTACTTTTTGGACGGCAAATCGGTAAACTTCTTTGCCATTCATTGTGATGGGCAAAAAGCCACCTTGTCCTACACAAACACTAGAGAGCAGTTCTGTAGAGTTAGCTTGATAAGCTAGGTTGAGACAATTATTTTGAGTGCCATCACTTTTAAGCTCAAATCCTAGTAAGCGATCGCGTGGGTTTGCTTGTAGTACAACTGCCCCAGCTGCATCTCCAAATAAAACGCAGGTACGCCGATCTTGCCAATCCACCCAACGAGAGAGGATATCTGCCCCAATAAGTAGTATGTTATGGTAAACTCCGGTTCTAATAAATTGGGCGGCTGTAACTAATCCAAACACAAAGCCAGAGCAGGCAGCTGTCAAGTCAAATGCTACTGCTCTATCCGCTCCTAATTTTGCTTGAATTTGACAAGCACTGCCAAATAAATCATCAGGCGTAGAAGTTGCGAGCAAAATCAAATCTATGTCTTTTGGTGTAATTCCAGCCATGGCGATCGCTTGATGGCTTGCGATCGCAGCAAGTTCTGCAAGAGAATCACCAGCTTTGGCTAAATGCCTTTGACGAATTCCTGTTCTTGTTGTTATCCACTCGTCTGATGTTTCAACCAGTTCAGTCAACCCCTGGTTATCCAGGAAAGTAGCTGGTACTGCCGAGCCACTTCCTGTAATTGCTATTCCTATTTGTTGCACTCCGGCTTCTCCCAAGCGATCGGCTTTTTGCCATTAGTCTTTTATCATCTGTCTTTTATTTTTGGCTAATGACTTAAGTTAATTAGTTTCGGGCAACAGACGCCCGGAGTTTGTTGAGCTTTGATATTGAGATTGAATTCTTTGCAGCACTTGATTGTTGACTGCTTCTTTTGCTAAACGAATGGCATTAAAAATAGAAGGTGCTTGGGAGCTACCATGACTAATTATACAAATGCCGTCTACGCCTAAAAGTAAAGCTCCTCCGTGCTCTGCGTGATCTACTCGCTGCTTGATCCGCTTCAGGTTGGGTTTTAAAACTGCCGTTCCGAGTTGACCACGCAATCCTTGCGGCAATTCTTCCCTCATTATTTGCAGCATTACTTCTCCAACCGCTTCAGCAAATTTTAACAGCACATTGCCCACAAAGCCGTCACAGACAATCACGTCAAATTGACCGGAAAGCACGTCCCTTCCTTCTGCATTGCCAATAAAAGCAATCTGGGCATTTTCACGCAGTAATTGATGAGCACGAACAGCTGCATCATTGCCTTTACAGTCTTCTTCACCGATATTCAACAAACCTACTTTCGGTTCAGATACACCCAAAACATATTGACTGTAAATCGACCCCATGACGGCAAACTGCTCTAAAAATTTCGGGCGGCAGTCCACATTTGCACCGACATCAAGTATAAGAACTTGTTTGCTGGCTACTATGGTGGGAAATACTGCACCAATTGCCGGACGGTCAATTCCTGGCAACCGTCCTAAGCGAAGTAATGCTGCTGCCATCGCTGCACCAGAGTGACCGGCAGAAATTACAGCATCTGCCTGTCCTTGCTTGACTAAATCCATTGCCACGTTAATAGAGGCTTTGGGTTTACGTCTGATGCTGGTAAGGGCTTCTTCGTTCATTGCGATCGCATCCTCAGCAGGTACGATCTGAACTTGACCCACATTGATTTTTGCTGGCAGGGCTGCTTCGATTCTTTGGGGATCACCTACCAACAATACCTCTACACCAAGTTCTTCTCGTGCTCGCAGTGCGCCAGCCACGATTTCACCGGGTGCATTATCCCCTCCCATTGCGTCAATTGCGATCCGTGCGCAAGTCGATCCCATTGCTCAGAGCTTTTAGAAACCTTACAAATTTTACCAGATGCCTCTGCCGAAAGTAGCAATTTGATAGCTGCTAAATTGCATCCATCAATATTCAAATCTTTATCTGGGTGGCTTCCCAGTCTGAGATGAAAAAGTCAAGCCACGGATCACTCCGAGGTTTTGCCACTTATTTCATCTTTTGCCCTTTCAGCTATAGATTCTGACAAGCTCAACATAACATGAATTCCTCCCTTAACTGACTGATGAAACTACGTATCTGGTTAGTCTTTGAGGACTGAACAAAAAAGTTTTACCGTTCGTTGCCAAGCAATCAGCAAAGATGAATTATTCTTTAAAATCAGAAAAATAACCTGAATTGTGCCTGAGTTTTGGAAGTTATAGGATAAAAACTTCCCTATTTTACGTCAATACATGGAGATGAAAAATTTTTTACTAAATATTTGCTTTTTAATATACCAAACAACAAGCACATTATTTTTTTAGTTGCTAAAATTCGCTCAAAACTGTTTAACTTTATTACCACAATCTCAGTAAACCTACTTGTTATAAGTTCCAGATTAGAGTTCCTTGTGAAGTATATACGGGCATAAAGAATGTAATAAAAATTTCATAGATAAAGTTAAGTTTTCGGGTTTTGAAAATATTTATACTGAACTAGCCTATTTTGAGCAGTTCCAAATCATACTTATCTATCTTAGTGAAATGACTATATATCTATATTACTAATTTGTGAAATTCTTAGTGAAATGATTAATATTAAAGCTTGAAAACAAGAAACTGCCAATCTGGGATTTAATGATTGCACACCAAGTGTAATACTAATAAGCACTCTGTGATTACAACTTTTATAACAGTGCAATAAGTGGATGTTGTATAACCTACTAAAACTTTGTTACTAGCCTCACTTTCGTATGTAAAAATCAACAGTTATGATTTATTACCCAATGCAAAGTAGTATTGAGTACCCAAAACAAAGTGGCGTATTCGCATACATGAGGAGCGATCAATGCTGGAATTAATTGGTTCAGGTTTGATGTCAATGTGGCTGGAGATGGCTGGAGTCCAAGTTAAACCTTTAGATCCTTTAGATGTATTAACTTGGCAAAGTAGTCCTAGCCTGATTCTTGCTCCCGATCCAAGTCCAGCTGGGGTAACTACCGTGCAGGAATATTTCAAGGGGCTATTGGCAACGAAAATCATGCCAGCAAATCTAACCCAGAGTCAAGGAATTTGGTTGCAGTCAGGGCCTATGCTGATGGCTAATCATCAAGGTACAACTCCTCTGCCTGCTGCCTCATTAACTAAGATTGCGACTTCTCTTGTTGCTTTGAAAGCTTGGGGAGCACAACATCAATTTGAGACTATAGTTGGTACTACAGGCTCTGTGCAAAAAGGAGTGTTGCAGGGAGATTTGATAATTACTGGTGGTGGTGATCCTTTGTTTGTTTGGGAGGAAGCGATCGCCCTTGGTAATACATTGAATAAAATGGGCATCAAGCAGATCAAGGGCAATTTGATCATCAGTGGTAATTTTGCCATGAATTTCCAACGACACCCACTGCTAGCAGGGCAAGCACTCAAGCAAGCACTGAATCATAAGACTTGGTCTCGTGCTACTACTTTACAATATTCGCTCATGCCCAAAGGCACACCCAAGCCTGAAGTTAAAATAGCTGGCACTGTCAAATTCGAGGCGCAAACCATACCACAACAAACCTTGTTAGTACGTCGTCGCTCCTTGCCTTTGCACCAATTAATCAAGGAAATGAACGTTTTCAGTAATAACGAAATGGCACAGATGCTAGCAGAGTTGGTGGGAGGACACACTGTTGTGCAATCAACTGCCGCTAGGCTCGCAAGGGTGCCAGAGTCAGAAATTCAATTAATTAACGGTTCAGGGTTGGGAGTTGAAAATCGTATTTCTCCCAGAGCTGCTTGTGCGATGTTAATGGCAATTCAAAGAGAAGCACTCACTCATGGGTTAAATTTAGCAGATTTATTTCCTACGTCTGGCTTTGATCGCCGTGGAACGCTGCACGCTCGACATATGCCAGCAGGCACTGTCATGAAAACTGGCACTCTCAACGATGTTAGTGCTTTAGCCGGAGTGATACCTACACGCGATCGCGGTTTGGTTTGGTTTACCATTATTAACCGTGGCCCATATGTACTAAATTTTCGGGCTGAACAAGACAAACTTTTGCAAAATCTTACCAAACAACTGCAAGCACCATCTGCGATTCCAAAAGCGATCGCTCCCCACTCACCCATCGAAGTTTTACCCAAATTTGGTACTAACGAACGCAATGAAATTCTATATAAAAGTTAAGTATTCCATTAAGTAAAAGGCAGAGGGCAGATGACAGTAGACGCCCAAGCGGCTACTTACCCGACGGGAAGCCGGGCAAAGCCCGTCTACAGAAGTCGCTAGCTAACGCAACGCCTGACGGCGAACGCGCAAGAGCGTAGGTAGGAAATTTAGGACAAGGGGAATAACAGACATTTCCCTGTTGCCTGTTCCCTGTTGACGCCAGGTGCTACAACGTGCTTAACCCGACGCCAGGTGCTTTATGCCGGGGAACCCGTCCACCGCACTGGCTCCGCAACGCACTGGCTCCCCTGTTCTTTTTTAATAATGACCAATGACTATTAACTATTGACTCTGAAATTTTTCCTTGGGAATAATTTCTGTAACTACTCGGTTGCCAGAATTACCACCACTAACAACTATATTTTCCTTTTGGATATTACCAATAGCTTTTTCACCTGTAAATGTCATTGGTGGGTCTACTTGCTTATAAACTACATCACCTTGAGCTTCTACTAATTTGTTATTTAGATACCAAGTTAATTCCTTAGATTTTAGTGACTGGCTGCGTTCCCCAACACCATTGACATTACCTGTTAAATAGGCAATTTTTTGAGGTATTTTTAATTCACCTTGATTAGCAGTTACTGTCACATTTTCAGCACGATGAAATATGCGTACAGGACTATTGGTAGTAACAGTTTCTGTACTTAAGTTCCAAGACATAGAATTACTAGCAATTTGCATCGGCGGTTCAAGTAATTCTATTTGAGCATTTTTAGTAATAGTAGCAATTTTAGTTTTCAAGTTAACTTCGGCGGCATCCCCTCGACCTCGATCAGTAATTTTATTATTTTTATAATGGTCAATTTGTACAGGGCGATCGCCAATTAATTTTTCCTCTTTAATTTGCCAAACTAGATGTTCTGTACGGATTTGTAATGGTGGTTCCATCGAGTTTGCAACTACTTTACCCAAAAAATCAACACGTTGAGTTCGAGTTTTTACTCGTGCTTCTTGCGCTACTGCTTGTAGTTGCTTATGGGTGCCATACATCTGGTTGCGGACTATCAATAAATCTTCATCAGGACGCCATTCTAGTTCATTGCCACGCAATACCGTTCCATTGCGAGGATCTGTAGCAACTATATTTCCTTTAAGAAATAATTGTTTTCCATCCTGTTCTATATCTGCTTGTTGTGCCTGTACTTGATAAACTATTTTGCCATCTTGATATAGTTCACCATAGGGACTTTCGGCTTGACCAATTTGTTTTTCTTTTGTATACTTTGCCTGTTTTGCCCTGACTTTCCAAATAGGCCGTCCAACATCATCTGCCTGTTCTAATGTGACAGCAAAGAAAGTTAACTTGCTATCTGTGTCTTTGTCTTGGGGAATTTCAACAGGCAATTTTGTGAGTGTAGTATTACCCCCACAGCCAGCTAACCCAAGGATTAGAAGCAAGCCAAGAGTCAAGAGGTGATAAGGGACACGGTGAAGGGGAGACACGGGGACGCGGTGAGAGGAAATTTCCCCGTGTCTTTTGTTATGCTGTTTCATTCTGGAATTTCCAAATGTCCATCAGCTATTTCTCTAGGATGCTCCAAAAAATCCATACTAGATAAAGGCCGATACGGATAACTTTGGCGTGGTGTTTTCTGAATATCTTCTTTGACAGCTTCTAAATCTATATAGCGATCACTCACATTGATTAAGCTGTCGCTTGTCATTGAGCGTAAACTTACTACTTCTACCCGCACTCCTCGATAACTGACGGAATTTACTGCATATGCCAAATCCCCATCTCCACTGACTAATACGGCGGTATCATAAGAATCTACTAAAGCCATCATATCAACCGCAATTTCCACATCTAGATTCGCTTTTTTCGATCCATCTGGCAATTGCACCAAATCTTTTGCTATAACTCGATAACCGTTACGACGCATCCACAACAGAAAACCCTGTTGCTTCTCGTTAGTTCTGTCTACGCCTGTGTAAAAGAAAGCACGTAACAGTCTAGAACCACCCGTTAATCGACATAATAGCTTGGTGTAATCTATTTCAATTCCTAATTGTAGCGCTGCATAAAATAAATTTGAGCCATCAATAAATATAGCAACGCGACCTCGATTTTCCAAAACTTGCTCTGGCGTAAAAATCGAGTCGTTTTCCAGATTATTCAACATTGTTGTCATACCTCATTTTTTATCGATGTAATAATTGATACTTTTTTAGATTTTCATAAAAGTTTAGAGTTGCTTATGAACAGCTTTCAGGGCTAATTAAATCAGCCCTGGTTAAGTACAAAGAATTTAGAAATGGAAAGAACTAGCTAATTGTTATTTGAGTGTTTCTATGCGTTTAAAAACAGGACGGGGATCGCCCAATTTTTGTTTGCCACTTAGTACTCCCCACATACCATGAATCTCAAACGGGGCAACAATGGCAGTTTGTGATTGCTCGTTAAAGTCAATTTCAAAACCCAGTTGCTGATAAATATCACTACTAATATTTGGAATAACTGGAGACAAGAGATAAGCTGCTAACCTTACTGATTCCAAAACCCCATATAATACTATTTCTGTTGCTTGTTGCTGTCCTTGTTTATACAATGACCAAGGAGCTTGTTCATCAATAAACTTGTTGCTGGCTTGTACTAGCTTCAGAATAGCGTCGCAGGCTTGGTTAAAAGCTAGCGCTTCATAAGCAATTTTTACCTGTTCCCCTAGATGTAAACCGATCGCTTTTAAAGGATTATCGGCAGGAATATCTTCACTTGTAATTGATGGTAGATTGCCAGCACAGTATTTTTTAACCATATTTAAAGTGCGATTGAGCAAATTACCTAAGTCATTTGCCAAATCTGCATTCAGAACATTTATGAATCTAACTTCATTAAAATCGCCATCTTTGCCAAACTCGATTTCCTTAAGGAAGTAATAACGAACAGCATCTGCACCATAGTTTGCGGTTAATGCCACGGGATCAAGGGTATTGCCCAGACTTTTACCCATTTTCTGGCCATCTTTAGTTAAAAAGCCGTGTCCAAATACTCGTTCTGGCAGAGGCAAATCGGCTGACATCAGCATGGCAGGCCAATAAACTGCATGAAAGCGTAAGATATCTTTACCAATAAGATGTAAGTTGATCGGCCACCATTTTGCTAAGGCATTTTCTAAAGTTGCTTGTTCACCTGGTTCTAGCAATGCTGTTACATATCCTAAGAGGGCATCAAACCAGACATAAAGAGTATGATTAGGATCTGCTGGTACTGGAAAACCCCACTCTACATTTACCCGTGAAATTGAAAAATCTTGTAAGCCCTGTTTGACAAAATTCAGAACTTCGTTGCGACGAGTTTCTGGCTGGATAAAATCTGGTCGAGATTGGTAGAGTGCTTCGAGTTGGGCTTGGTATTTAGATAGACGAAAGAAGTAGTTTTGCTCATCTCGCCACTCTGCTTCTTTGTTCGGGTGAATCGGGCAACGGTGTCCTTCTAGTAATTCTCGTTCTTCTTTAAACTCTTCACACGATACACAATACCAACCTTTTTGTTGTCCCAGATAGATATCATCTTTAGACCAAACTCGCTGGAAAAAGTCTTTGACAAGTGCTTCATGCCGATGATCGGTAGTGCGAATAAAGCGATCGTATTTTATATCTAGTAATTGCCACAGGGACACAAACCCCTCAGACATTTGATCGCAAAACTTTTTTGGTGGTAATCCTTTACTTTCGGCTGTTCTTTGAATTTTTTGCCCGTGTTCATCTGTACCCGTCACAAGTAGTACTGGACGCCCCAAAAGTCTTTGAAAGCGTGCCACTACGTCTGCTGCTATTGTTGTATATGCACTACCTATGTGGGGCAAATCGTTTACGTAATATAACGGTGTTGTGAGTGCAAATGTTTTTTTTGTTTTATCCACTAGATTCATGCAAAATCAAAAAATAACTTAAATAAATTAAAACAATTTTCTATTCTAAACTTATTTAGGCAAAACCACGTAATTATACAACATAAATACTATATTTTCAAGTTACACCATAATATTAGCAAATTTATTTGGAGCGGAATTAATTTTTAATTAGATAGAAATTAACTAAAAATCTGCCAAAAAGACAGAAACTTTCAACGATTAATTTCTGAAAAAAATCTTGATTTGATTAATTTTTACATTATCAATACATATATTTATTTCATAAAGAATTTTTCTAGATTTGCAGATCAAGACATTTCTACCTTAAGGCAGTTCCAGGTATGGTAAAGAAATGTAACAATTGTATTCAGAATAACACCTAGTATTTGCGTAAAATTTATATTGAACAAATATGAGTGTAAACAACTCCTTAGATATCTCTCGCTGGTTGTTGGGAAGTTTATCGACCAAAATGTTTCGCTACTATGAAGATCGCATTCCCCAAGACGCTAGCGTATTAGTAGTAAGTAATCATCGTAGCTTTATGGACGCACCGATTTTAATGTCGGCGTTATCCAGCCCAATTCGCTTCGCTTGTCATCACTACATGAGTCAAGTGCCGATCATGCGGGAAATTGTCACAGGTTTAGGATGCTTTCCCTTAGAAGCAGATCAAAAGCGTCAGCAAAGCTTTTTTAAGCAAGCACAACAACTGTTACAACTAAAGCAAGTAGTGGGTGTGTTTCCAGAAGGAGCGGAACCAATGGTAAAATTTACTCAACCACAGCAGGTGGGAGAGTTCCAGCGAGGATTTGCCCATTTGGCATTACGAGCAGCAGTGCAAGATTTAGCAATTTTGCCAGTTGCGATCGCCTCTTTAGAAGAAGTTAACACATCTGCTGTACCTCTAAGTCTATTGAGCTTTTTCGATCCTTCAGAACCTCTATTTAATCAACCAGGTTGGCACCCTTTGGTCATCTACAATCGTGTTGCGGTGCTAATCGGTCATCCTTATTGGATTAGACCCCAACATCAACAACAATATCAAGGAAAACAAGCAAAAACTGTTGTGGCTGAACTGACAGAACATTGTTATGGCGAAATAACCAGTTTGCTACATCAAGGATGTTATTAATTAATCCAGAGTCAATTGTTCTTAGTCAAAGTCTTTTTGACTAAAAACCAATGACTAATGACCAACGACCAATGACTAATGATAAATGTCTATTACAAAAGTAGAACTAAAGCCATGTTTTCTGACTCCCAGGCGCTTACAACCAGAATATCCCCTGTTTGTATATTTACCTGGGATGGATGGAACCGGTCAACTACTACGAACGCAAACAGTAGGATTGGAAGCTGGTTTTGATGTCCGTTGTTTAGCAATTCCCCGCGAGGATCTAACTAGCTGGGAAGTGCTGACAAATAATGTATTAGACTTAATCCACGCCGAACTCGAAAAAAGCTCTCAGCGCTCAGTCTATCTATGTGGTGAGTCCTTTGGAGGTTGTTTAGCTCAGAAAGTAGCTGTAGCAGCACCGCAGTTGTTTAAGCGAATTATCCTTGTCAACCCTGCTTCTAGCTTTCATCTTCGCCCTTTATATGAATGGGCATCGCAATTCACTAACTTAGTGCCATCATGTCTTTTTGACTTTGGTGCAGTGGGGTTTTTGCCGTTTTTAGCAGCTTTATCACGTATTTCTAGAAGCGATCGCCATGAAATGCTAAGAACCATACGTTCTATACCAGCAGAAACGGTTTGTTGGCGGTTGTCTTTAATTAAAGAATTTCATGTTGATGAAGAAGAGTTACGTCGCCTGACTCAACCTGTTTTGCTAGTTGCTAGTGTCTTAGATCGACTTTTGCCTTCCCTTGCTGAAGCACAAAGATTAGTTAATATTTTACCTGAGTCTAAATTGGTGCTTTTGCCGGAAAGTGGACACGCTTGTTTATTAGAAACAGATATTAACTTATACGAGATCATGAAAGCCCATAATTTTCTAGAACGTGGTACAGAAGTAGTTAAAAAGTTAGAGGTTAAAAGCTAAAACAAAAGAGATTTTTAACACACCTTATATTTAAATTAACTGTAAAGTGCAGATTAATTTTGTCATCATTGCTATTGGGGTGGTAAAACTCAAATCTCGCATGATCGCTTTCTTGTATATCTTGTGTAATAGAAAGAGGTTTCAGTACGGACAAGATATTCACACCACAAGATACTCAAGATATTTATATTTATGCACTAAATTAGCCTACTCACACTGCTCTGTTTTGAGATTAAGGCTAACTGTTGCTTAAACTAACGACTTATCCTTACAGGGGGAAGTCAAGTGCTTGTATTTCCATTAAAAACAGAATAGAAAGACTTTTAGAAGGTGCCAAGCAATGGCAGATAAGCCCCAAAAAGAAAAAGAGAATAAAAAACTAAACAATAAACCCCCTGCCGAGCAAAAAGAAGACAAGCCATCTTTGTTTGAATCTTTTGCCGAAACATTAGGTTGTGTAGCAGGAACAGCAGTAGGTGTAGGTGCAGCAGCCAGTAGCAGTGCAATAGAAGCAAGCAAAGCAGTCGCAGAAACAGCAGCTGGTGTAGGAGAAGCGGCAGCAAAACAAACCCATAAGTTAATTGAGCAAGCAACTCATACAGCCGGACAAGTTACAGATTATCTAGGGCAAAATTGGCTAATTCGTAGGGTAGCTGGCGTATTAAACCTGAATTGGCTAGTTGGTGCAAGTGATAATGTTGATTTAGAAAAAGCAGCAGCAGCAGTGAAAAAGTTGCAGCAAGAGCATCCGAACGAATCACCCAGTCAAATAGCTCACCGTATTATGGTGGAAAAAGCCACAAAAGCAGGTGGGATTGGTTTTGCTAGTAGTCTTTTGCCAGGATTTGCTGCAGCATTGTTAGCTATTGATTTGGCAGCCACGACACAATTGCAATCAGAAATGATTTATCAGATTGCTGCCGCCTATGGCTTAGATTTAAAAGATCCAGCCCGTAGAGGTGAAGTTTTGGCAATTTTTGGCATAGGTTTAGGTGGTGGAAAGCTTTTGAGAGCAGCGGGTTTAGGTTTACTACGAAATGTGCCTTTTGCTGGTGCAGTAATTGGTGCTAGCTCAAACTCGACAATGGTATATTCGCTAGGATACGCAGCTTGTCGATTTTATGAAGCCAAACTGGATGAATCCAAGTCGCTGAATTCCGAAGAAACAATAACAGAATTAAAGGAACAAAGCGATCGCTATCTGGAAACTGCGATCGCCCAGCAAAAAATCATGGATCAAATCTTGGTTCATATGCTCCTTGCTAGCTATCCAGACAAGACTTGGGAAACAATTTTGCCAGAGTTGGAAGCTTTGAACCTCACCCCTGAATCTTTGGATGCGATTAAGCAAAACATCAAATCTCCACAGCCTTTAGATGATCTTCTCAATCAACTCAACCGAGACTTTGCAGTACCACTTTTGGCTCAGTGTTGCCGAATAGCTAAACTTGAAGGTGAAATTTCACCACCAGAACAAAAAGTCATTGATGCGATCGCTACCAAATTTGACATCGACTTGAATTCAATTAAGTCAATAGTCAATAGTCAATAGTCATTAGTCGGGGCGGGTTTATTTAGATATTCCGTCATCCTAGAGAGATTGTTGTTAAAACCCGCCCGTACAGTGGTTATTTCCCTCCTCCATCCCTCCTTTCCCCAAAGCATAAAACCCAAATTTTACGCAATACTGGTACCAGAACTTTTACATTGAACGCTAAAAATGGACATTCGACCGAGTAAAACCCCTGTTTTAGAGTGGACAGGAGATGGATTAGCTATAGGATTATTTGAAGATGCTGTAGAATTAACAGGTGATCTGGCAGCTTTGGATGAAAAGCTTGCTGGTGTTCTCCAAGAACTTATTGCCGAAGAGGAATTTAAAGGCAAAGCTAATAGCACGGTGGTTACACGGGTGGGTAGCCCTAGCCCAGTTCGCAAAGTAATAATAGTTGGTTTAGGCAAACCGGAAGCGCTAAAACTTGATACTTTGCGGCGTGCTGCTGCTATTGTTGCTCGATTAGCCAAAAAGCAAAAGTGCAAAACTCTAGGGATTAGTCTGCCAACTTGGAATAACGATCCGGCACAAACTGCCCAGGCAATAGCTGAAGGCATACAGCTAGCACTTTACCAGGATAATCGCTTTAAATCGGAACCAGAAGATAAAGGAGTACAAGTTGAAACCGTAGATTTACTGGGGTTAGGTGGACAAGAAGCAGCAATTACCCGCGCCAATCAAATAGCTTCTGGGGTAATTTTAGCAAGACAACTAGTAGCAGCCCCTGCTAACGAGGTAACGCCAATTACTATGGCAGAAGTTGCAATGGTGATCGCCTCAGAACATGGTTTGCAAGTCGAAATTCTCGAACAAGAAGAATGCGAAAAGTTGGGCATGGGTGCTTTTTTAGGAGTGGCAAAAGCTTCTGATTTGCCCCCAAAATTCATTCACCTAACTTACAAGCCCGAAGGAACACCAAAACGCAAGCTAGCAATTATCGGTAAAGGTTTAACTTTTGACTCTGGCGGACTCAATATCAAAGGTGCGGGTAGTGGCATCGAAACGATGAAAATGGATATGGGCGGTGGTGCGGCTACTTTGGGTGCAGCCAAAGCCATTGCCCAACTGAAGCCAGATGTGGAGGTTCACTTTATTTCCGCAGTCACAGAGAATATGATTAGCGGTCATGCTATGCATCCAGGTGATATTCTCAAAGCATCCAACGGTAAAACGATTGAAGTTAACAACACCGATGCTGAAGGGCGATTGACTCTAGCTGATGCCTTGGTATTTGCTGAAAAGTTGGGAGTAGATGCGATCGTTGATTTGGCTACTCTAACAGGTGCTTGTGTCATTGCTTTGGGCGATGACATTGCTGGTTTGTTCACTCCCGATGATGCTTTAGCGAAGGAATTAGAAAAGGCTGCCGAGACTTCTGGCGAAAAAATTTGGCGAATGCCAATGGAAGAAAAATATTTTGAGGGCTTAAAGTCTAGTATCGCTGATATGAAAAATACGGGGCCACGTGCTGGTGGTTCTATTACTGCTGCTCTTTTCCTCAAACAGTTCGTCAAAGATACTCCTTGGGCGCATCTAGATATTGCTGGTACTGTTTGGGCAGACAAGGAAAACGGCTATAACGGTTCTGGGGCTACTGGCTTCGGTGTACGTAGTTTGGTTAATTGGGTACTGAGTTAGGACTAAGGTGGGCAATACTCGCCCACCTAAATTAGCTCAATTTACTTTCTTTCTGGATGTCCTCTCTCTTCAGGTGAAGGCTTGCCCATGTTATTAATTTCTGCAATCATCTGATACAACCGTCCTAAATCGCGTTGATTGAAATATAGGACTAGACGAGGTAAGTCAAAAGCTTCATCTTGCCCTTCTTGGGGTAAAGCCTGACTTTTTTCTATCCTTCCTTGGACAAGAATGTCACCAAAATCAGCGTTTAGTTTTTCGACTTCAGCATCTGATAAATCTGTATTGAGGCGGATCACCAAGCGATCGCCTACATAGCGACTGGAGTGATAAACCTGGTAAAAGCGTGTAATAGCATTGCAAGCTACAACCAAATCATCTGTCACTGTGTACAAACTTGGATCTTCTGGGCTTACCAAACCTTTTTGTACCAATTGTTTATCAATATACTCGCTCCAAGAACGCCAGTAATCACCACCAGGATGATCTATTAAAACTACTGGTACAGGGCCAAATTTACCCGTTTGGCTTAAAGTCATGCACTCAAACGCTTCATCTTGAGTGCCAAAACCGCCAGGAAACAGAGCAACAGCATCGCTTTCTTTTAACAAGAATAATTTACGCGTAAAAAAATATTTAAAGTGAATTAGTTTTGGATCGCCCTCAATAATTGGATTTGCTTGCTGCTCAAAAGGTAGCTGAATATTTAAACCAAAAGAATTTTCTCGCCCAGCGCCTTCATGCCCTGCCTGCATAATTCCACCACCGCCACCAGTCATCACCATGAATCCCAACTGAGAAACATAGCGAGCAAAATCAACTGCCATTTGGTATTCTGGAGTATCTGGCGATAGGCGAGCCGAGCCAAAAATAGTAACTTTGCGAACGTGTCGGTAATTATGAAAAAGCTCGAAACCCCGCTCCATATCTGCTAAAGACGCAGATAATATCTTCCAGTCGAGGCGATCAAGTTCACTATCAGCTAGAC
Organism: Chlorogloeopsis sp. ULAP01; assembly: GCF_030381805.1. Classification (NCBI taxonomy): domain Bacteria; kingdom Bacillati; phylum Cyanobacteriota; class Cyanophyceae; order Nostocales; family Chlorogloeopsidaceae; genus Chlorogloeopsis; species Chlorogloeopsis sp. ULAP01. The sequence goes on along the minus strand of NZ_JAUDRH010000019.1, from coordinate 159,438 downwards.
GCACTATAGTTAATAGTGCTTGCCGGATATATTGCCGATGTTTTAACGTCGGCAAGCGCTCAATTAATTCAGCAATATCAGCTTGGATAGACTCTAATGTGTCGAACGACGCAGATGAGGTCATGAGAACTATAGCCAAAGTGGCATTATATTTTACCTAAATTTGCGATCAAATTTGCAACCACGACGGGTCGTTAAAAGTCCATAGCCCATAGTTAACTATACAGAGTTTGTTGACTCTGTACTAGCACTGCTATTTCGTACCTTCAAGGACGAAAAGATTTTGATCCCAGTAGCCGTTTTCTTACAGACATACTATAAGCACCCATAACTCTCTCGTACAGACGCAATTAATCACACCCGTACAGCCTGTATTTTTTAGTTATATTTCAAACTTAACATTTATATTGACTTACTTATCATCCTTGCAAGGATAAGAAAATTTGATTCTTAGTAGGTATAAAATTTTAAGCTTATTTTACAAACAAAAAGGCACCTTTGGTTAAAAAACTAAGGTGCTACATCTTTTGTATTAAATACAGAATAAATTGAAGCAAAACAGATGAGATTATTTTTCCTTCAACTAGGTGGATTGGCAAAAAGATAGACAAATGAATCACAGATTACTTTCCTTAAGAAAGTTTTTTACTATGATGTCTTGGCAGTTGAATACACTACGAAAGTCATTTCAAGATAATGAATAGCCCATCTAATTAATCAGACAGTGCAATCAAGTGCCATGCTTACACCTTACTGCATTGCTGACAATTATTGGGCTGACTTACAGAGTCAACAAAATACTCCAAAAAAAATTCTAGATGCTTTAAGACTCAAGATATTTTTCTAAAGTATTAGCTAGTGTAGTTTTTGGCACAGCACCTACTACCATATCAACTTTTTGCCCACCTTTAAAAATCATCAATGTAGGAATGCTGCGGATACCATATTGGCTGGCAACATTAGGGTTCTCATCAGTGTTGACTTTAACTACCTTGAGTTGACCCTCATACTGAGCTGCGATTTCATCTACAACAGGGGCCACCATCCGGCAGGGACCGCACCAGGGAGCCCAAAAGTCAACTAAAACAGGAACTGCGCTTTCCAATACTTCCTGCTTAAAAGTAGAGTCGGTAACTTGTGCGGCTGCTGACATGGCTACAAACCTTTGCCTACGATATATTTTTGATTTTGCTGAAATTCTACCATAGCAAAAAGCACTGCTTGGAAATGAGGCAGATACATTTGTATATATATAGGTTTAGTTTTTATTAATAAACATAAGGAAGCGCCCGAACCGCAGTCCGGGCGGAGTGTGGTGTGAGGAGTGAACGGAAACATGCGTCTCCGCTATTTCTATTGTAGGCGACAGATGCTAATTTTCCAGTAATTGTTTCATAGTCTAGGAAATTTTGTTGAGCGATTGGGGATTGGGTATTGCTCCTGTGCTCCTGTGCTCCTCTTTTCCTAGTCCCTAGTCCCCAGTTCCCAATCCCTCTATTTACCCATCCCTAATTGTTGGGCTTTTTGATACACTTTCCCTTCAGTCAACAAAGACGGAGCAATCACAACTTCTACTTGTTGCATTTCTTTAAGATTTTTTGCTCCTAATGTACCCATACTCGTTTTCAAAGCTCCCAAGAGATTATGAGTACCATCATCGAGTTGGGCAGGGCCGACTAAAATTTGTTCTAGAGTACCAGTAGTACCTACGCGAATGCGTGTGCCACGCGGCAAGACAGGGCTAGGAGTAGCCATACCCCAATGGAAACCCCGTCCGGGTGCTTCTGCAGCTCTAGCAAAGGGAGAACCAATCATCACTCCATCAGCACCACAGGCAATACATTTACAGATGTCACCGCCAGTAATTAAACCACCATCGGCAATGACTGGGACATAGTTGCCAGTTTCTTGATAATAGTCATCGCGTGCAGCAGCACAGTCAGCGATCGCTGTTGCTTGCGGTATACCTACGCCCAAGACTCCCCTAGAAGTACAAGCTGCACCTGGGCCAATACCAATCAATACTGCGGCTGCCCCTGCTTTCATTAAGTTTAGAGTTACTTCGTAAGTTACACAGTTACCCAACACCACAGGCATGGGCATTTCTCGACAAAACTGTGCTAGATCTAGTGGTACGATCGATTCTGGTGATAAGTGTGCCGTCGAAACAACTGTAGCTTGAACGAAAAATAAATCTGCCCCAGCTTTTGCAATTACTGAACCATATTTACTTGCTGCTGCTGGAGTTGCACTCACCGCAGCAATGCCACCTTGTGCTTTAATTTCTTTAATTCGTTGTTCGATTAGCTCTGGTTTGATCGGTTCGGCATAAAGTTCTTGCATTAGCGTTACAAATTCATCTTTGCCCACTGCCGCAATCCGATCTAAAATTGGCTCTGGATTCGCATAACGAGTTTGAATTCCCTCTAAGTTCAGCACGCCTAGCGCTCCTAACTGTGACAAAAGCACAGCCATGCGAATATCCACTACACCATCCATTGCACTAGCAATAATTGGGATTTCTCGCTCAATATTGCCAATACGCCATTTTGTATCTGCCAAACTCGGATCGAGTGTACCTCTGCCAGGTACTAAGGCAATTTCATCTATTCCGTATGCTCTGCGAGCTGCTTTGCCCCGCCCAATTTGAATTTCCACTCTGACAATGTTCCCAAATCTGTTTAAGCTAGGGTATCAAATTGTGGGGATATTTGCAGCAGTTATGTTAGTTCGTCATTGAGCGCTAAAGCCTTGTAAGAAATCAGGCAGATAAAAAATATGTATTTGAAAATCAAATTTGCTTAGTTTTGTCAAAATTAATGTATGTGCTTGTTAGCGATCGCTAACCAATAATCATCCATGTCTAATGCAACACGAACTTACCTGCTGCACTACGGTACTGCTGTGCTATCCGTTGCTTTAGCATTGGTACTGACATTACGACTACAACCATTCTTAGCACCTGCGAATCTTTCTCTTTTTTATTTGGCTGTAGTTATAAGTACCAGGTACGGAGGGATAAAAGCCGGGATAGCAGCTACAATTTTATCCACCCTGGCTGTCAACTATTTCTTGATCACGCCGTTATATAGTTTCAGTATCAGTTCTAGTTCCTTGGTACCGTTGGGTGTGTTTCTATTAGTCACACTACTAATTAGTTCGCTCGACTCGCAACTCCAAACTGCCCAACAACGGGCGCTAAACAATTTGCAGGCACTTCAGGAAAGTGAGGAACGCTACAGAGTATTGGCAGAAAATGTACCGCAATTGGTATGGAATGCTCGCTCAGATGGATATATAGATTATTTCAACCAACAATGGTACGCCTACACTGGACTTACACCTAATTCATCTTTGGGCTGGGAATGGCAACGTGCTATTCACCCGGATGATTTAGTATCGGCACAGAGAGCTTGGAAGACAGGACTTGCTACTAAAAGTAGGATAGAAGGACAGTATCGTTTGCAAAGCTTGGATGGAAAGTATCGCTGGCACATTACAAGAGCGGTACCCCAAAGAAATTGTCAAGGAGAAGTGACAAATTGGTTTGGTTCTTTTACTGATATTCACAATCACAAGCAAATAGAGCAAGAGAGAATTTGTCTACTTGAAGAAGTGGAGTCTAAGCAAAGGTTAGTGGAGGCAGTATTACAGCAAATGCCAGCAGGGTTGTTAGTGGCAGAGGCTCCTTCCGGTCGCTTATTGTTGAAGAATGAGCAAGTGCAGCAAATTTTGGGTTATGACTTGCCTCTAGTCGAGGGGTTTGAGGAATACAATCATTTTCAGCATTACTTACTTCATCCAGATGGACGAGCATATAAGAACGAGGAAAAGCCCTTGATGCGATCGCTCTCTACAGGAGAAGTCGTAACTAATGAGGAAATAGAGCTAGTGTGCGCCGATTGCAGTCGGAAAACAATACTAGCTGACTCTTGCCCGATCCGAAATCAGCAAGGGGAGATTGTTGCAGCACTCCTCACCTTCTACGACATTACCAAACGCAAACAGGTACAGCGAGAAATACAACAGACTAACCAAACCTTAAAAACTTTAGTCGCAGCATCTCCTTTACCGATAGTTTTGATTCAACCCGACTGCACAGTACGGCTATGGAATCCAGCAGCTGAACGTTTATTTGGATGGACTGAAGCGGAAGTCCTCAACCAAATTCTACCTATTGTTCCAGAGGACAAAAAGGAAGAATGTCGTTTAGTACGAGAGCTATTACTGAATGGTGAAACATTTTTTGGTGTAGAAACTTATCGCTGTAAACGTGATGGTTCCCAGATCATCTTGAGTATCTCTGCTGCTCCCATTTGTGACGAAGATGGCATAGTCAATACGATGATGCTTATCTTCCAAGATATTACAGAGCGCCAGCTAGCCGAAACAGCGCTGCGAGAAAGTGAAGAGCGATTTCGTCAGCTAGCTGAAACAATCCAAGATGTATTTTGGGTGTCAAACCCATTTGCAGGTGAGATATTTTACGTTAGTCCTGCCTATGAGCAGGTTTGGGGACGTACCTGTGAAAGTTTATATACCAACCCCGCTATGTGGATGCAAACCGTCCACCCCGAAGATAGAGAGCGTTTACAAGCTACTTTCTTCAGTCAAATTACGGAAGGAAAATACGACGCGGAATACCGGATTACCCGTTCTGATGGTTCAATGCGATGGATTCGCGATCGCGGTTTCCCAATCAAGAATGAGTCTGGAGAAATCTATCGTGTTGTCGGAGTAGCAGAAGATATTACAGATGGGAAATTAGCACAAATTGCCTTAAGAGATGCTTTGCAAAGGTTGAACTTCCATGTCGAAAATACACCTCTAGCAGTGATAGAGTGGAATACAAACCTGCAAATAACCCGTTGGTCTGCCGCCGCCACCAGGATATTTGGTTGGCAAGCACAAGAAGTTTTATATAGAAAATATGGGGAGTGGCAATTTGTCTACGAGGAAGATTCACAAAGAGTTCTGAATGTCTGGCGTCAAATCCTCAGTGGTAATGAGCCACAAATTCTTTGCTGTAACCGTAACTACACAAAATCAGGTAACATTGTTCATTGTGAATGGTATAACTCAACACTAACTGATGAATTAGGTAACGTTGTGTCAGTGTTGTCACTAGTACAAGATGTAACTAAAAGACAGCAAGCTGAACAAGAACGTGAAAATCTCCTACGCTTGGAACAAGCAGCACGAGAGTCGGCAGAAACCGCCAACCGCATTAAAGATGAATTTTTAGCAGTGCTTTCCCATGAATTGCGATCGCCACTTAACCCCATCTTGGGCTGGACAAAACTGCTACGTTCTCGTAAATTCGATCCAGACGCCACAGATCGCGCTTTAGAAACTATCGAACGTAACGCCAAGTTACAAACCCAACTAATTGAAGACTTGCTTGATGTTTCACGGATTTTACGAGGAAAGCTCAGTCTAAATGTAGTTCCCATCAATTTGGCAGCAACGATAGAAGCAGCTCTAGAAACGGTGCGATTGTCAGCAGAAGCCAAAGACATTCAAATTCAGAAGCTATTTGCTCCAGATGTCGGTTTAGTTGCAGGAGATCCCAATCGTTTGCAGCAAATAGTTTGGAATCTACTCTCAAATGCAATTAAGTTTACCCCCAATGGTGGGCAAGTAGAGGTAAGGTTGGGGACTGGGGAATGGGGACTAGGGACTAAGAAAAAGACAAGGGGAGGACACTTCCGTGCGGGGGTCTCCCCCGAACCCCAACACCAGTCGCTACCTTCGGAAGTCGCTTCGCGCCAACAAGTCGGGAAACCCGCCCACGGCGCTGGCTCCTCCGTGGGGGCCCCAAAGCCCCCCGTTGGCGAAGGTGTCCGTCGACAAGGAGACAACAAGACTTGGGAAGAAGATGTAAATAACGATTCTGCACCTATTACCCAGAACCCAATCACCAATCCCCCTTCGGGTTCGCCAGTCGCTACAACGGAGGGAACCTCCGCAACGCGCTGGACTCGCCAATCCCTGATCGCTAACTACGCTCAAATTCAGGTGAAAGACACAGGCAAAGGCATCAACCCAGAATTTCTCCCCTATGTATTTGACTACTTCCGACAAGCAGATAGCGGCACTACCCGCAACTTTGGTGGTTTGGGGTTGGGGCTTGCGATCGTGCGTCATATCGTTGAATCTCATGGTGGTACTGTTTGGGCAGAAAGTCCAGGAGAAGGACAAGGAGCAACATTTACAGTATGTTTGCCACTCCTGAAAGAAAGCAGGGGGCAAGGAGACAAACAGACAAACAGACAAGAAGAAAATCTCTCTCCCCATCCCCTCATCCCTTCATCTCACCCTCTTCCACTATCAGGTGTGCGAATTTTGGCTGTGGATGATGAAGCCGATATGCGTGATTATGTCAGTTTTGTATTGGAACAATCAGGAGCTGAAGTAACCGTCGCAGCATCGGCAGAAGAAGCGCTAACAAGCCTAGTTCAAATTCAGCCAGATGTGTTAGTAACTGATATTGGTATGCCTAATACTGATGGGTATATGTTACTGCAACAAATTAGGGCATTAAATCAAGAAGCAGGAAAGCAATTTCTAGCGGTAAGCGAAGCTATGCCGAAGGCAATCGCCCTCACAGCCTATGCTGGAGAATACGATCAAAAACGGGCAATAGCAGCAGGATTTCAGATCCACTTGCCCAAACCTGTTGAACCGGATGCATTAGTGGAAGCGATCGCATCTTTGATTGAACGTACATGAGAGGGAGAGAAGGGAGCAGGGGACAAGGGGAATGAAGAGGACACGGGGACAACCAGACGCGGGGACACGGAGATAAGGGGAATAACCAATGACTATTGACTAACCGGAAATTCACCCTTTGAGATTGAGCCATGCAGGGATTTGTATTGTTACCATAATTTCAGACCATTTAGATTTAGATATTAAAGCACTAATAGTAAAACCTTGATTCAAGCTGAAACTTTAGAACTACTTGAATGGCATCGTCTGTGCCAGCACCTATCTACGTTTGCAGCCACAAAACTGGGGGCAGTCATCGCACGTGACTTAAGAATTCCCGATTCTCAGGATGAAAGTGAATATTTACTAGCGCAAACTAAAGAAGTTTACGAACTAGAAAGCCGCCTCACTACCGGTTTAATATTTGAGGGAATTCAAGATATTGGCGATTTTTTAGCAAGAGCGGAATTGCAAGGAGTTTTAGCAGGTGAGGAACTGCTTGCGATCGCTACTACCCTGGCTGGAGCACGAAACTTACGCCGAATTATCGACAATCAGCCAGATGTACCAATTCTGTCGGAATTAGTAGCTGATTTACGAACGTATCCAGAACTTGAGCAAGAAATTCACCGTTGTATAGATGAACGCGGACAAGTAACCGATCGCGCTAGCCAAAAACTGGCTGATATTCGCACAGAAGTACGGAAAATACGCAATCAAATTACACAAAAATTACAAAATATTTTACAAGCAAAAGCTGGCGCAGTTCAAGAACAGATTATTACTCAAAGGGGTGATCGCTATGTGATCCCTGTCAAAGCGCCCCAAAAAGACGCAATTCCCGGTATTGTCCACGATACCTCTACTAGTGGCGCAACATTATACATAGAACCGAATTCCATCGTGCCACTTGGTAACCAACTGCGACAGTTGGTAAAAAGAGAACAAGCAGAAGAAGAAGCTATTCGTCGTGTTTTAACCGAGCAGGTAGCAGCGGTAAAACTCGATTTGGAAAGATTGTTAGCCATTGTTACCAGTTTAGATTTAGCAACTGCCAAAGCTCGTTATAGTTTGTGGTTACAAGCCAATCCTCCTCACTTTATTAACCGAGAAGCGAATGAAAGTATCACCTTAAGACAACTGCGTCATCCGCTGCTAGTATGGCAACAGCAGCACGAACAAGGACAAGCAGTCATTCCCGTAGATTTACTAATTCAGCCACAGATTCGGGTAGTAACAATTACCGGGCCAAATACAGGTGGTAAAACAGTAACTCTCAAAACCTTGGGTTTGGCAGCATTAATGGCAAAGGTGGGCTTGTTTGTTCCTGCCCGCGAACCTGTAGAATTACCTTGGTTTGACCAGATATTAGCAGATATTGGAGACGAACAATCATTACAGCAGAGTTTATCTACTTTTTCTGGACATATTCGCCGGATTAGTCGGATTTTGGATGCATTAGGGACAGGAGACACGGAGAGTGAAGAAAATATCTCCCCCTCCCCCCCTCTCCCCCTCCCCCCCTCCTCTTTAGTGCTCCTTGATGAAGTAGGCGCTGGTACAGATCCTGCCGAAGGTAGTGCTTTAGCGATCGCCCTGCTGCGCTATTTATCAGAACACGCTCAACTGACGATGGCAACTACTCACTTCGGTGAATTAAAGGCACTGAAATATCAAGATGAGCGGTTTGAAAATGCCTCTGTCGAATTTGATGAAGCTACTCTTTCGCCTACTTATCGTTTACTCTGGGGAATACCTGGACGTTCTAACGCCCTAGCAATTGCTCGTCGCTTGGGTTTAAAACCAGAAGTTGTAGAAGCGGCAAAAAGCAACTTGGGAGGAGCAACAGACGAAGTCAACCAGGTAATTGCTGGGTTGGAAGCACAACGTCGCCACCAAGAAACTAAAGCAGCACAAGCACAAGATTTATTGCAGCAAGCTGAACGTTTATACAAACAAGTCACCGAAAAAGCCACAGCATTACAAGAAAGAGAACGCGATTTACGTGCTTCCCAAGAGATCGCAGTACAGCAAGCGATCGCCCAAGCTAAAAATGAAATTGCCAAAGTAATTCGTCGCTTGCAGCAAGGTACGCCAACCGCCCAAGATGCCCAGCAAGCAACAAATGCTTTAAATCAAATAACTGAAAAATTTATACCCCAGCCTCCACCAAAACCCAAACAAGGGTATGTTCCGAAAGTTGGCGATCGCATTCGCATTCCTAAATTAGGACAAACAGCAGAAGTCTTAACTGCACCTGATGAAGATGGTGAATTAACTGTCCGCTTTGGAATTATGAAGATGACAGTGAAGTTGGAAGACGTGGAATCTCTGGATGGTAAAAAAGCTGAACCAGTAATTAAGGAGCACAAGAGCAAAGGAGAATCCAGAGTCGTTGAAACTCCAGCACCAGCAACTGCTCCAGCAATTCGCACATCTCAAAATACAGTAGACTTGCGCGGGCGCAGGGTGCCAGATGCAGAAATGATTTTAGACAAAGCAATTTCAGAAGCAACAGGGCCAATATGGATTATTCACGGACACGGCACTGGTAAACTACGGCAAGGTGTTCACGCATTTTTAAAGCAACATCCCAGAGTTAGCCGTTATGAAGCGGCTGAACAATCCGATGGTGGCACTGGCGTTACTGTTGCTTATGTAGAGTGAAATTAGTGCTAGTTATCTGTAGAAATATCCTCTGTAAAGATGTGAGTTATAAAGTCTTCTAAGAAATTTCTTGTACAATAAGCTGTTCGACAACATCCAAGCCAGGTTGTTTAGCTCCTGTCTCTCATCAAGCCCTCTCGGCGGAGCCTAACAGGATGTGTTCCCAGCCTGGAGGCTGGGAACGAGTTAATTCTCTATAAAAGCGATCTTAACTAGCCTGCGGAGGCAGGCTTTGTTCTTATAGCCACACCCTTCTAGGGTGTTGGAATATTTAGTGCCTAAGTTTACTAAAAACAGCTACTACTAGAATTAAGCGAAGACGGAAATGAATGGGCAGAAGTAAACATAGCGAATACAATACTGCCGATCGCAAGAAATAATAGCAATAAACAAACACTCAAGAACAAGACAAAATCTTTATGTACGATTTGAAGATGGCGTTCAATAAATGACGAATAACCCCCAATCCCTAATGAACCGACGCTACCAATAATTAGCAACCTAGCAAACAAATTGATCAAGTCTGTAAATATTGAGCGATCGCTAATTATATATTCACAAATATTTTTGTTTACTATTGGCAATTTCCCAAATACTAATTCAGATATTTTGGGATACATTACCAGTAAGTTTTTTAGTTCCAATAATCTTGGAAATTTATCCAATGTATTGTTGATAGTACCGTACACGTCTGAGTAATGCCAGTGAGCATTAATTTATTCTGGAGATAGTAGATTTGAGCCTAGAACTATCGATGGTGTACTACTAAAAATTAAACTTATGAAAAATCCAGTTGTAAAAACTAATATTTTTTGTTTAATTTTCATTTAAATTAAATTTAATTCTTATTTTTTAAGTGTAGAGACACAAAACATCGTGTCTCTATTTGAAAATCACAAAACTCATCACAAAATCAGCGATCGCACCCAAACCATCTCCAAAATGAGGAATTAAAAACAACATCATCAAAGCAAAATATCCGTATTGGCTTTTTTCTAGCTGTTTTAAGTCAGGAAAAATTTCACTAAAAACATGAAACCCATCTAAAGGCGGAATTGGTAAAAGATTAAACAAACACAGTAACAAATTTATTCGAGCTGCTAGATAGAAAAAATTAAAACTAAAAATATTTGGATAATTATAAACAATAAATTTCAGCAGCAAAAGGCATAAAATCGCCGAAACTAGGTTGGACATATTCCTCGCTGCGGATACCAAAATATTACCCAGTTTTGCAGAACGAAATTTAGAAGGATTGACGGGCATTTTCCCCCAGGCAATACCAGCAATACACAAGAAAATTATTGATTCCCAACCCATATGAACTATAGGATTAAGGGTAAGATGACCAGATTTTTTGGGTGTGTCATCTCCCTGAGTCACAGCAGTAAAGCCATGAGCAAGTTCGTGCAAAGTAACTGAAATTATTACAATTAAAACTACCCTGAGAAAATGTGTGGGATGAGTTAATAGTGTATTGATAAACATATATAAAAACTTGTAGGAGCTTTTCAGTCATAGACTGTTTCAAGACAAGCTATTTAATCATTGGCAAGCACGCAGCACAAAAATTTGAGTGCTACCCCAATTTTTCCGGACAACCTATAAATTAGTAAGAAAAAGATTGTAATAGTAATTTTAAGATACAATTTATACTTTTATATTTATAAATTTACTTAACAATGCAGTCACCTTTGCTACTAGCGCTTCCTCCAGCATCAGAACCGAAAAAAACTCGTATTTGGTTCAAAAAACAGTATGTGATGATTGGAAAAGCAATCTTATTCAGCGATCGCACATACATCTACTGAATACTTTTTGTAGTTGTTAGCACTAAAGCACTTGTGGTAAATTCGCTATTTCTGCAAAAGTACTTACTTTCTTTAGCTGGTTGTTGAAAAAGACTTCATTAGGTATTCTTTGGGGTATAAAATCACAATTAGCAACTAACTATGAGCAAATATCTGTCTAAAGGTAGATTTGTTTAATATCAAAAAGCTCTTGTTTTAGTAGAAAATACACGAAACACTGATTGGTGCAGTCAGGAGAATACAAAGTAATAAATAACGCCTTTAGTTTTTCCAAAATCGTTTTTCGTCATAGAGTTAAGACAAAGACTGTTGCTGTTTACCAAACATCAAAGCTATATAAGCCGCCAAACAGCTTGATGTAGACTACATTGCTACGTAATAGCTTTGGGAAACCAATCTTCATTTGTGAAAGTCTGGTTTCAAAATGGGTAACAGCAACAGCCCCTACTAGCCCGATCACCTATGCTAAAAGTTATGCACTCTGCCGCTAACTCACCCACTCCAACTCCCCAGTGGGAGGATTTAATTAAACTCCCAGCCCCAAATTCAGTTCAGTGGGACAATATCAAAACCCAATTGGATTTGGTGCTGTTGGCGCTAGAAACATTGACTGGCATTGGCTCCGAGGCAATGCTTTCAGCGGCAATCGATCTGAATTTAGAGTCAAGAGTGCCAGATCGTGTAGCGTTATGGCGATTGCGCCAATCAAATCCGCTACGCAAAGGTCAAGGAGGGCGAAAAAAGCTCGATGTAGAAGAAGCGCGGGCGCTTGTTCTCATTACTTGCTACCTTGCACAACAGCACCAGGAGTTGATTCGTCGTGCTGTTGGTTTGTTAGAACAGATGGCGGAAAATAACCGGGAACCTCATCAGGCTGCTTTACTTGGAGATTATATCGATGCTTTCTGCAATACATACCAAGAGCGGATGGAGGAGGAATCGACAATCTCTACAGACGAACTAACCCACCTAGCTTTAAAACTGCTGATAGATTTACTTTTTTACAGTGGCTCTGGTGGACACCGCCGCCTCTGGCTAGCACTTATAGACCGTTCAACTAAATTTTGAAAATGTCCTGCTTGTATTTCCTGCCATGCCTCTAACAAATTCTGTCATCCGTCGGTACACACCGCCTACTTGCACGCTAGAAGTATTGGCGCAAAGCTCACCTTTATCCCGTTGGGTAGGAAAGTCAGTCTTAAAGCAGCTACGTTTTGAGCTACGCTTTGACGATCCACAATTGCCAGAAGAACAGAGGGTTGTAATTCGAGGCGATCGCGATCAACTGGAAGCTTTGTGTGCAGCGGTAACAAACTACGTGCAGGAATTCCTTCAAATGCCTCCTGAGAAGTTTTGGGCAACTTTCTCAGGCTTCGATGATTCAAGCAAAGCATCTGAAAATCCAGAATTACAAGAACAATTTCAATCTTCTCAAGCAATTCAAACTTTAAACACTTTTAATCCTCAAATACCGGGTACTCAAATACCAGGAACAGAAATATATATAAAACCCAGTAACCATTTAACTCACAATTTGTTTCTTGGTTCTTTAGGTTACCAGGTCTCAACTCCTGTAATTAAACTCAGCCTACTACAACTATTTGATTTAGCAACTGCCTTAGATGAATACTCGGCTGATGTCTTAGCACTACCGACTCTCTACCAAAGAAAATCATCTTTTCCAATTCCTGCTTGGGCATCTGTAGCAGCAGTTTTGGTGTTGGGTGTGGGTTTGTTGCCCTTAGCTTTCCAATCCACTAGCAACAAAAAAGAACCGCAAACAGCCAATCAACCTTCAACAACAGAAGAGAATATTGCCTTAGAACCTTCACCTTTACTGAATCTGCCAAATCCTACACCTGCACTTACCCCGGCAGATCAATTACCACCGCTAAATTTTGGCTCTGGGCTGCCAGTTCCCGGTTCTACTTTACCCCAAAACCCCCAAGCGCTTTCACCAAACCAACCTGCCGTCCCGCCCATATCTTCCACTCTTCCTACACCTTCATCATCTACTCAAAACACTTTCCCATCCGCCTCTAAATCACCCTCAGGTAGTGTTTTTAACGTTCCGCAAACGACAGCACAAAATCTTCCCAATTCTCAAACAAACAATACACCCCAAACACTGACAAAACCGGAAGCTGCCATTCAACCCAATTCTCTGAAAACTCAGCAGGGTACTGTATCAACTCCCACAGGTCAAAGATTGCCTTCAACTTCACCTGCCATTACAGGCAACTTACCCTCTGGGGGTGTCCAAGTTCCCCCATCCCCAAATGTTGCCTCTATGCCTAATATTCCTACAGGCAGTGCTAATACCCAAGCCAGTTCGCCAACCAACTCTTCAGTTTCAGCTAATAATAGTTCCAAATTAGTTGACAGATTAAGAGCAAATCGTAACCCCAGCACAACTGTTGCCACTGGTACTTTATTTGACACAGCCCAGGTAGCAGAAGCGAGAGAATATCTGAGAAAACGCTGGCAACCACCTGGCTCGTTAAAGCAAGCACTAGAATACAGTTTAATTGTCGGTGTTGACGGCACTATTGAACGTATCTTTCCGATTGGCAAAGCTGCCAGAGAATATGTTGATCGCACGGGTATGCCTTTAATTGGTGAACCTTTTGTTTCTCCAAGTAGAAGCGGACAAGCGATGAGAATTCGGGCTGTTCTCAATCCTGATGGCAAAGTGCAGACTTTCCCGGAGACTGAATAATTAGCCTTCTTGGGTAAATCAGGATCTAGCCTTCTTGGGTAAATCAGGATCTAGGTTAATGACAACCGCACATGGACACTGGTAAAATCTGTGTCCATGTGTGTCTATCTATGGTCGATTTATCTGAATTTAGGACTTACGCAAAATCTCTCTAAAATCCTCTTTCCTCAGTATTCTCTGCGTTTTGTGCGGTTAATTACTTCATAAATTGTGCGTAAATCCTGGAATTGTCTGAATTCAAAAAAAACAAAAGGACTGGTAATACCAGCCCTAATTATTTAAATGATTTTGAACCAAATTTATAATTTAATAACGGGATTTCTTTTGTTTTGATTTGAGTTTTTTACGCCGTCGCTGTGCAGCTACAACTGCACTTTCCACCGGATACCCAACTACAGGAATTACCTGATATTTACGTTCTTCTTCTAACTTTTTGAGTTCGGTGTAGTCAACCCAGTGGATGCAATCAACTGGACAAGTATCAATCGCTTCTTGAACTAGATCCTCTGGATCGGCATCTTGACGCATCACACGCGATCGCCCATAATCTGGCTCAATGTAAAAAGTGTTACGGGCAACAAAAGCACAATGCTTGCAACCAATACAGGTAATTTCATCAACATACACACCTTTTTGGCGCAACATACCCCCCAATTCCGGCTCTAAACCAGAGCGTTCAGGAGTATCTCGCAAAAAACCACCTAATTCTGGCTCTAGTCCGGATCTATTGTCTTCTTGTTCTTCCAGCGACGGCGAAAAATCAGACATTACGCACTCCAGCGCTGCACTACTAAGCGAATTGAACCATCTTGATTTTGCTGTTGTTCAGCAACTTGAAAGCCAGCACGAGTAGATTCTTTTACTACTGTATTGTAAGCATATCGCTGCGTTACCTGACGTAAAAATCCTTCCACTGACAAGTCTTGTTGCCAATATTGCAAGTCAGCTACCAATTCGTATTCTTTGCCATTCCATCTAAAGCCTACGTCATAACCATTTTCTTGCTCAATGGTAATCTCGGCAGCATGGGTTTGACCGCGATAACCACGTACTTCTCGTGGCCCTTTTTTCCAGTCTATGCCCAAGTCTGTGAGAGCATCTTGCAAAGATTCAAGGTTACGAATTTGGGTTTTAATTTGGCTAAAGTGTGACATGGTGGTTGTGAATTAATTGAAACTAAACTTATGTTTGCAAACTTACCAATCGCTGAAAGCGTTTTGTGTATTCACCACTCCAGATTGCTGTACCTTTGTGGCGAAAAATTCTGAGGTTGACTCTTGAGTGAGTACTTGTCCTAGCTGTGCCTCTATTGCCGCAGTAACTTCTGCACAGGAAGCACCCACAATGCCAGTGACTTTTTCTTGTACCCTACCATCTGAATAAATAATAAATTCTAATGTCTCCATGCTTTTGGCCAACCACAAATAGTATGCTTGGACGTTACTGCTCTAGCAAAAAGCTACAAATCATAGCCAACAGGAACAGCGTTTTCCCTTAGCTACAAATTTGCCATTTGTTAACTAATGTTCCATCTCTCAAAATATATATCTCAAAAACTTTACAAAACTTATTGATTTAATTAGTCAATACATTTGTTATATGTAAGTTTCTCTTAACCTAATCTAGAAGTCAAGCTCAAAATTTAACAAAATCCTCAATGACAAAACACTGCGAAACAAGTAGCTGCGGTGCTATAAGAGTTAGCTAGAGTGAGAAATTAAAAATTTTATTGAAAATACTTATCATTACTATTCAATTAATCTTATAAAATTAGCCACAAGCCTGGACTAAAACTTAAATTTTTAACAACATTACGGAAGTTGCCAGAAATAAGACAAAGGAGGGCTTATGTCGAGAAGGTAGTGCAGTGCAACAAAAGAATCTGGAAAGGAAATAACCCAGGATAATAAAATCTTGTCAAGGTTAGCCTTTGCTTAAACTAGACTGTGCTGTATCTTTCTGAAATCACAAACTTAAGATTAATCAAGATGGCACTCTTGTGGCTTCGTTTACGATACTCCTTCTACAGAGTTAGGCGAAGCAGGAGTTTATCTAAAGCAAGGTTAAGCTTTTATTCAACTGAGCTAATTGACCATGAATGCAGAGCAAGTAATGGATACCAATTTTCCAAAAGCGAAGCGTGTTGGAGTACTAGGGTTTGGCGGGTTAGGGCAAGCTGCTGCCAAAGTACTTGATCCTAAAAGAGAAATGATTTTAGTCGCAGTAGCAGACCAAAAAGGTTATGCTTACTGCCCAGAGGGATTAAATACTAAAAAGTGTATAGCCACTTACCATTCTCAAGGTTCGGTCGGCTACTTAGATGTATTTGGTACTTTAACTAACTATAGTATTCAGGATTTAATTGAAAGTGGTCATCCTGTAGATGGCTACTTTTTGGCATTGCCAAACTTACCGAATGACTTTATTCCC
This sequence comes from Chlorogloeopsis sp. ULAP01, assembly GCF_030381805.1. Taxonomy (NCBI): domain Bacteria; kingdom Bacillati; phylum Cyanobacteriota; class Cyanophyceae; order Nostocales; family Chlorogloeopsidaceae; genus Chlorogloeopsis; species Chlorogloeopsis sp. ULAP01. The sequence continues at coordinate 143,100 of NZ_JAUDRH010000019.1, read as the reverse complement.
TCTGTCGCTCAACAGTTTATTAAATCAGGTTGGCGGGGGGTACTAGTTGATGCTATTAAACGCACCAGCGCGGTAGAACAGTTGCTGGAAATGAAAGAAGAACTGCAAGCCGGAGGAATTACATATCTGACGGGCTGCGGTGCAACACCAGGATTGTTAACAGCAGCAGCAGCACTGGCGGCACAAAGCTACAGCGAAATTCATCAAGTGGAAATTACCTTTGGAGTAGGGATTGCTAACTGGGAGGCTTACCGCGCCACAATCCGTGAAGATATTGCTCATATGCCTGGTTACAGCACAGAAACTGCCAGAGCAATGACTGATGCAGAAGTAGAGGCACTTTTAAATCAAACTAATGGCGTATTGACATTAGAAAATATGGAACACGCCGATGATGTGATGCTGGAATTAGCCGGAATTTGTTCGCGCGATCGCGTTACAGTAGGCGGTGTTGTCGATACTCGAAATCCCAAAAAGCCTCTCAGTACCAACGTGAAGATTACAGGGCGTACCTTCGAGGGTAAAATCTCCACTCACACCTTCACACTAGGCGATGAAACTAGTATGGCAGCAAATGTATGTGGACCAGCCTTTGGCTATCTTAAAGCAGGCATAGGATTGCACCAACGCGGCATTTATGGAATATTCACTGCTGCTGAAATTATGCCTCAGTTTGTAAGATAGGCTTGTAGTAAACACTTTAGTGCTTAAAACTTTGAGGGCTAAAGCCCTCACTACAAACTTTCTATTTGATTTATAAAGAATTAAAAAACACAGATCCCTGACTTCTAGTGAGAAGTCGGAATATTGTATTCACAAACAATTTAGGACTACTATATCTACTAACAATCCCTAGCCTCTAGCCCCTCTTCTCTACTTCTGTCTTCATCAAACATCGATTCTGGGGCTTGAATTACAAATGGTAAATCGGCTCCTACCAAACCTCTTTGAATGCGTTCTGGCGTCTCTGGAAAAACAACAAACAAAGGGTATACAGTATTAGTTCCCTCACTCAAAATATGCTTGTAGCGAAAGGGCATAAGCCATTCATAGCTTTTGTCTAGCCAAACTTGTGTTTGTCGCCAGCGCCCTAATAAATCAGAAAAATCTTCGTGGGGACGATGAATAAAAATAATAATTTCAGATCCAGTTTTGATTTTCCACTCTGGATCGCAAGTCAAAATTGCTAGATCGCAAGGTAAACAAATTGCCTCTGCTGCGTTTTTTACGTCTTGGCGCAGGCGAATTATTGGCAGTGGAATAGTGATAATGCTTTCATCAGGACGACGCAGGCTGGGAATCATCTCCAGGTATGGACGGTGCTGCTTTAATAGAGCGATCGTGCTGAGATTATTACTATATTCTGCTAAACAAGCTTCATAATGAAATTTTTGCACAGACATTATTTTAATAATAAAGATGAAATGTAAAGGGTGAAGGATGAAATATGAAAAATTTCATCCTTCATCTGTTCTTAGCCCAGTTTCTCGAAGACTTTAAACATAGGCAGGTACATTGCTAGCAAAATCGTACCAACCATCCCTCCCAACACCACAATCATCAGTGGTTCCAAAACACTAGTTAGGGCTTTTACTGCTTGTTCTACTTCATCTTCATAGAAATCAGCAATTTTCATTAACATTCCATCTATTTCTCCAGTTTCTTCCCCAATACTGATCATTTGAATAGCCATAGGGGGAAAAACCTTATCTTTTTGTAATGCCAAACTAATCATTCCTCCTTGTTGAATATCTGAACGGGCTGCTTCTATTGCGTTAGCAACCATTTGGTTTCCAGAAGTATCCCGCACAATTTCTAAGGAAGTGAGAATTGGAACACCTGAACGAGTCAAAGCACCAAAAGTACGGCTAAAACGAGCAACCGATGATTTTTGGATTAAATCTCCAAATAAAGGCATTTTCAGGGAAAGACGGTCAATAGTTTCCTTACCTACGCGAGTTTTATAGTACTGTTTGTAAGCAATTCCCGCTGCGATGAAAATACCAATGATTACTAAAACCCGCCAACTTCGCAAAACTTCACTACAACTCATCAAGAATTGCGTTAGGGCTGGTAATTCAGTACCTAACTCTTTGAAAATATTGGCAAATATGGGAATCAAAAAAACTGTCATCCCAATAAAGATGGCTGTGGCTAAAAAACCCACCACCACTGGATAAGCCAGCGCTGATTTAATTTGGTTTTGTAATCGGGCAATATCTTCTAATAACTTAGATAAGCGATTTAGAACCTCATCCAAAACACCACCAACTTCGCCAGCCTGAACCATGCTGACATACAAATTATCAAAACAATCAGGATGCTTACGCATTGCCTCTGAAAGGTTTACCCCATTTTGAACTTCGCCACTAATATCCAAAAGCGCTTGTTTCAGTTTAGGATTGCTACACTGTTCAGACAGTACACCTAAACTTCTGACTATTGCCACTCCCGCATTTACCAAAGCTGCAAATTGGCGAGAAAAAACTGCTTTATCTTTAACGGAAACCTTCGTTAATGACATCTGAATTTTTTTCAGGTCGAAGCTTCCAAATCCTTTAGAAGTTTTTAAATCTTGGACAATAAAACCCTGTTGCCTAAGATTAGTGCGTGCTTGCGCTAATGTTTCCGCAACAATTGTTTCAGTTTTTGATTTTCCTTGTGAATCCCGAACACGAGCAACAAATGTGGGCATAAATTTAACTCTATCCGTGAGAATTTTATAATTATTAGTTGTTTATTGTTAATTTTTTATTATTGGTTGTTTGGAAATTAATAGTAAAAACCAAACAACAAATTAGCAGTAACACAGTTCTTTAGTGTGCTTTTACAGCAGTACCAACACCAGGTTTTCCAGCAGCAGATGGTGGAGCAGAACCGATTAAGCGTTGTACTTCATCTGGCTTAGAAGTTTTAGCCATAGCAGATTCAAATGAGATAGTTCCCTGTTTGTACAAGTCGGCTAGAACTTTTTCTAAAGTTTGCATTCCCAACTTTCCGCCTGTTTGGATTGCGGAATAAATTTGGGCTGTTTTCCCTTCACGAATTAAGTTTGAAATAGCAGGAGTAACTATCATAATTTCCTGGGCCATTACCCTCCCAAACTCACCTGGTTTAGGGTTTTTCTTTGAGACTAAAGTTTGACTAAATACGGCTACAAGTGAATTAGATAACTGCACTCGAATCTGCGTTTGTCTATCCGCAGGAAAAACGTCAATAATTCTGTCAACTGTTTGCGCAGCTGAACTAGTGTGCAAAGTTCCAAATACTAAGTGTCCAGTTTCAGCAGCAGAAATTGCCAGAGAAATAGTTTCTAAATCTCGCATTTCCCCAATTAGGATAATATCTGGATCTTCTCGTAAAGCCGCTCTTAAAGCATTAGCAAAACTTTTAGTGTCTTCATTCAACTGTCGTTGATGTACGAGGCTTTTGATTGGTTCGTAAACAAACTCAATTGGGTCTTCTATTGTTAAAATATGTTCTGCCCGTGTGCGGTTAATCAGATCGATAATTGCTGCTAGGGTAGTTGTCTTTCCAGAACCTGTAGGCCCGGTAACCAAAATCAATCCTCTGGGCTTGTCTGCCATTTCCCGCACTACATCTGGCAAACCTAATTTATCAAAGTTGGGAATTTTAGAACTTAACGCCCGCAAGCAAGCTGCGTAGGTACCGCGCTCTTTGTAAACATTGACGCGAAAACGTGCCAATCCCTTGACACCATAGGAGCAATCTAACTCCCAGTTCTGCTCTAATGTTTTTCTTTGGGAGTTGTTTAACATACTAAAAATCAGCCTTTGACACTGATCCCCAGACAAGAGTTCTTCACCAATGGGAGTGAGTTTGCCACTAATACGAAAATAAGGAGGCAAACCAGCAGATAAATGCATATCCGAACCCCCCATTTCAATCATCTGCTCCATTAAATCTTCAATCATCATTTCCATAGTTTTGGCTCCGATGTTATTGGTTGTTTGGCTAATAGCTAATGGTTAATCCTGAAATCGAGGTGTCATACAGTAAGGACAATCCATCCATTCTGGTTGCAATCCAGCATTACAAGTCCGACAGGTAAGGCTTGTCTTGCGCTTGGCTTTCAATTCAGCTTCCAAACCTGTATCAGTGAAAGTTACCCGTTCTACTTCTTCTAGAGTGGTTGTACCTTGGCGCACCAAATCCAAACTGTACGCCAGTAAGGTTTTCATCCCTTCTTCTACTGCTACTTCCTTGATGCGTTCTGTTGGTGCTTCTTGATTAATGAGGGTTTGCAGGTTTTCAGTAATTCGCATTACCTCATAGACACCACTGCGTCCTTTGTAGCCAACACCATTACAAGTAGAGCAAAGATGCCCTTTGGCTTTCGCTTCTTGAAGTTGCTCTCCGGTTAGAGTATTAGCTTTGTAAAAGGTTACTCCTACTTCTTGGGAGGCTGATAAACCATAACGAGCCAGTTCCTCCACAGTGGGAGTATAAGCAATGCGACAATCGGGGCATACACGCCGCATTAAACGCTGTGCTAAAACACCGATCAGCGAACTGGAAACCATGAAAGGTTCAATGCCCATTTCTCCTAAACGGGCGATCGCACCAGGAGCATCATTGGTATGTAAGGTAGTTAATACTAAGTGACCTGTTAATGCTGCCTCAATCGCTGTTTTTGCTGTTTCTTTATCCCGCGTTTCACCCACTAGCAGCACATCCGGATCTTGCCGTAAGAAAGCTCGCAATGCAGTGGCAAAATCCAATCCTTTTTCTCGAATTACCTGCACTTGAGTAATCCCCGGCAAACTGTATTCGATGGGATCTTCAACGGTGCTGATATTAATTCCAGGGCTATTTTTTTCTGCTAGTGCTGAATATAAAGAAGTTGTTTTACCAGATCCAGTAGGCCCTGTGACTAAAATTAGACCAAAAGGACGGCTGACCATTTCCTGGACAATTTGCAAAGTCTCTGGATCGGTAATTAATTTATCCAAACCGAGTTGCGTTGCAGAGTTGTCTAAAATCCGTAGACAAACTTTTTCTCCGTAGCGACTGGGTAAGGTATTGACACGAAAGTCTACTTTACGTCCTTCAAATAGACGGCGGATACGTCCATCTTGCGGTAGACGTCGTTCAGCAATATCTAAGTTGGAGATAATCTTAAATCGAGCTGTTACAGCCGGAATGATTTTTTTGGGCAGAGGATCGAACGCCTCGCGCAGCACTCCATCCTTGCGAAAGCGAATGCGTAAATTTTCTTCCTGTGGTTCGATGTGAATATCAGAAACCTTTTCATGCAGTGCTTTTGCCAGGATTCTGTTTACCAAGTTGATCACCGGAGCATCTTCGGCACCTTTCATTGCCGCTCCCAAATCAGCATCAGCTTCTTCAGGAGCATCATTGATGTCTAGATTTTCTAGATTTTCTAAATCCTGATTGATGTCTGTATATTTTTCTTGTTCCAAGTGCTTTTGCCGAACAGCCAAATCATCCAAGTATTGGTTGATAAGCTGCTGGTAATCTTCTTGAGCAATTACCATCCGTTGCAAAACTAGACCTTGGGGGCGCAAGATACGATTGAGATCATCCGATGCTTCTAGGTTATCTGGATCAACCATTGCCACCAAAACTGAAGGTGGATTTTGGTTTTCATTTTTTGCCAGTGGTACTAAGCGATGACGACGACAAATATCTACCGGAATTAAGCCATCAATTAGACTGGCAACTGTTGTGTTACCTACAGGACTGACTTCCGGATCTAGAGATTCAACGCCATAAAGTATTTTTAGTTCAAATAATTGCTGCTTTTTGTACTGTCTGAGTAACTCTGGTGATAGTTGTCGCCCTGATATCGATTCCAGTATCTCTGTCAAAGGTCTACCAGATTTGCGACTTTCCATCAGTGCTTGTTTCATCTGCTCGTTATTGACAAAGCCAGATGAAACAAGTTTATTGCCAAAAGGCGAAAACTCTGTTCTGGTAGTGAGAGCGGTACTGCGCCGTTGTGGTGACGAGTAAGTCATAAATTAGCTATTGCGGAAACCCTTAGATTAGAGTATTCCCAAGCTGAAAGCGATTATTTACATTTCCACTTAATTAATATCGATTCAAAAATTTTTGGTTTGCTAACAGTGTTGTGTTGTTGAGCTTATTCTTAAAATAAAAATTTACGTGTTTTCACTGTAATTAAAAAATTAAATTTTTAGAATTAATCAGACTCAAGTAGTGAGAAATTTTACTTATAATGCAGAAGATGAAATTTTGGAGTTTAAGGGCTTTGATTTTTAATCTTTTCTGAGGAATTCTTAATCATCGAAATGTCAATTTCAATTAGCGACTGATGAAATCTTAAAAATTAAATTTTAGCGATCGCGCTGGAAGGTAGTTTGAAGAGCGCGGCTGCCTCCCCAATTTTCCAATCCCCAATCCCCATTCTCCTTTACTGTCTGCACGCTTGCGCTCACCATTTGTCACAATAGAGGACGGTGACATCACTTCCAGTAAAAAAGACGCCAATTGTTGCCATTGAGCAAGGGAATCAAGCGGCAGAAGCTCTGACCGTTTTCTGCACCATTTGTCTAATGGCTACAATCTAGCGTGAAAATTGCTGTATAAGCATCTGGGATGAGTACATAATGATGGACGAAGATAAATATTTAAACAATACGAGCCAGCAATTTGGTGAAGCAACAGAGGTTAAGCAAGCAATGAATAGTGACTCCCCAGCTCCATCCAACGTCAACGAACCTGGCAACGAGGTAACAGAGACAGCAGCTAACGTATCCGAAGATACAGTTATGCCGACTCCTGACAATGGGGTTACTGCCACTGAGGCAACTACAGTTGACACAGCGGCATTAGCGCAAATGAGCCAACAAATAGAGTCTCTCAAAGCCCAGCTAGAAGAGCGTAGCAACCAATATATGCGAATTGCGGCAGATTTTGAAAATTACCGCAAACGCATGGTTAAAGAAAAAGAAGACTTAGAAGCACAGGTGAAACGGAACACAATTACTGAGTTACTACCAGTAGTTGATAATTTTGAACGGGCGCGATCGCAAATCAAACCCCAAAACGATGGGGAGATGGGAATTCATAAAAGTTATCAGGGTGTCTACAAACTATTAGTAGACTGCCTGAAGCGCTTGGGCGTGTCACCGATGCGTCCTGAAGGTCAACCATTCGATCCCAACCTACACGAAGCAGTAATGCGGGAACCTACGGATGAACATCCTGAAGGAACAGTGTTAGAAGAGTTAATACGCGGATATTACTTGGGCGATCGCGTGCTGCGCCATTCAATGGTGAAAGTGGCTGCTCCGAAGGAAGATATGCCACCTTCAGAGGAAAATCAGTCGAGTTCAGCAAATAGTTAAATAGTCGTCCTTTTGTCATTTGTCATTTGTATCAATAGTAACTATTAATCAATGACCAATGACCACTGAACATAACTAGGCGAGCATCGCATCTCAAAACCTACAAAAGGTAGTCCGCGCCACAACACACCAAAAGTTTTGCAGATCTCTTTGTCAGGTCTGCTACTGGTTAACGGAAAGACAGTTTCAGCAAATAAATGCATCTAATGAAACTGTCCTCCGTGCATCTAGTAAAACTTTGAGGAGTGAAAACTCAGCAAATATACCGATTCACATGGGAAAAGTTATTGGGATCGACTTAGGCACTACCAACAGTTGCGTGGCAATTTTAGAAGGTGGTCAACCAATCGTCATTGCTAATTCAGAAGGCGGACGAACTACTCCTAGTATTGTAGGTTTTGGTAAAGGCGGTGAACGCTTAGTCGGGCCACTGGCAAAGCGCCAAGCCGTAACCAATGCGGAGAATACAGTCTATAGCATCAAGCGATTTATTGGTCGTCGCTGGGAGGACACTCAAGCAGAACGCGATCGCGTTCCCTATCAATGTGTCAAAGGTCGAGATGACACCGTTGATGTCCACATTCGTGGACGTAACTACACACCACAAGAAGTTTCCGCGATGATCCTGCAAAAATTGAAGCAGGATGCAGAAAACTTTCTCGGAGAATCGGTAACTCAAGCAGTGATCACCGTGCCTGCTTATTTTACGGATGCTCAAAGACAAGCGACAAAAGACGCTGGCACCATTGCCGGACTAGAAGTACTACGCATTATTAATGAACCAACTTCTGCGGCTTTAGCCTTTGGCTTGGAGAAGCAAGATCAAGAACAGACGATTCTAGTATTTGACTTGGGAGGAGGGACTTTTGACGTATCCATCCTGCAACTTGGGGATGGTGTGTTTGAAGTGAAGGCAACTAGCGGGAACAATCACTTAGGAGGAGATGATTTTGATAACTCTATCGTCCGTTGGATGATAGATAATTTCTTACAAGAAGAGAAAATAGACCTTTCTGTTGACAAAATGGCTTTGCAACGACTGCGGGAAGCAGCAGAAAAAGCAAAGATTGAACTCTCCACTATGTTGAGTACTTCAATTAATTTGCCATTTATCACAGCTAACGAAACAGGTCCTAAACATTTAGAAATAGAACTTACCCGCGCCAAATTTGAAGAACTCTCCAGTAATTTAATTGAAGCTACCATCGAACCAATGGCTCAGGCGCTCAAAGACGCAGATCTAAAACCACAAGATATTGATCGCATTATTTTAGTTGGTGGTTCTACTCGTATTCCTGCCGTTCAAAATGCCTTAAGCAAATTTTTCAATGGTAAAACTCCCGATCGCTCAATTAATCCTGATGAAGCAGTGGCATTAGGAGCGGCAATTCAAGCCGGCGTACTTGGTGGTGAAGTCGATAATCTTCTTTTGTTGGATGTTACGCCCTTGTCATTGGGTATTGAAACATTAGGAGAAGTTTTCACCAAAATTATCGAACGCAATACCACAATCCCGACTAGCAAATCCCAAATTTTTTCCACAGCCGTGGATGGGCAAATCTCGGTAGAAATTCATGTCCTCCAAGGTGAACGGGCAATGGCACGGGATAACAAAAGTTTGGGTAAATTTCTGCTTGCGGGAATTCCCCCAGCTCCCCGTGGCGTACCACAAATAGAAGTCAGTTTTGAAATTGATGTTAACGGCATTCTCAAAGTTTCAGCTCAAGACAGAGGTACAGGTAGAGAACAGAGCATTCGGATTACTAATACAGGTGGGTTAAGTACCAACGAAGTGGAAAGAATGCGGCAAGAAGCTGAAATCTATGCCGAAGCAGACAAAAAACGCATAGAAATGGTAGCACTCAAAAACCAAGCAGATAATTTGTTACATAGTTATGAATCAACGTTAAAAGATAATGGCAATGTGATCGCCGAGCAGATGAAGGTCTTGGCAGATGAAAAGCTCGCAAAATTGAAAGCAGTGATGGCTAACTCTGGTATTTCCACAGCAGAGTTTAAACAATGCTTGGATGACTTCCAGCAAACTTTATTTACTATTGGTGCTGAAGTTTACAATCGTGTTGGTCAAGTCGATGAAAATTCCTCAGGGGATCATTCCTTGACTTCTGAACTAAACGAAACTTTCAATGGAACACTCACACCACAATTCAATTTTGATTTTGAGCAGGAGAACACACTACAGGCTGATTATGAAGCGATAGACTAAACCGACTAGACGCGCACAGTGCGCCTTATCGCCGCTCAGGGTGAAGGCTTAGGCTTGAAAAAATGAAGGAATTAAAAAATTTTATCCTTCAAACTTCAGACTTTAGCCTTATTTTTTCTTGCCAGGAGTTGAACAATCCAGCTACATTGGTTCAAGACAAGGATACACTTCCAAACTAATGGAGGGTTTTCCACACCTAAAAGTGCGGCTAGCCTCTCTATCTGAGGTGGGAGTTTTCCCGTATTCGGTAGCACAATTATAAAAGGAACAGCTTCAGGTTAAAACTCTTATGTTTATTTAATTTACAGAAAAACCTGTTGTTGATGATTTACTGGTGATTTTTGTAAAAGGTAAAAGGTAAAATTAACTATTAAGAAAATTTAACTATTGCCTTCTGCCTTCCCGATTTTCTGAATGCTGACAGCAGTCCCACCCTGAGGTGAAGATGCTGTTGCGTCTTATGAGTTCTCCCTGCATAGCCGCTTTCTACCTTTTTACTTTCACCTTTGCTGTATGGCCCGCGACTACTACGAAATTCTGGGTGTCTCTCGTGACGCCGATAAAGAAGAAATCAAACAAGCCTATCGCCGTTTAGCCCGGAAGTATCACCCAGACGTGAACAAAGAACCGGGAGCTGAGGAGCGATTTAAGGAAATTAACCGCGCTTATGAGGTACTCTCAGAACCAGAAACCCGCGCTCGTTATGATCGTTTTGGCCCAGATGGTGTATCAGGTGCCGGTGTGGGCTTCCAGGATATTGGCGACATGGGCGGTTTTGCCGATATCTTTGAGAGTATCTTTAGTGGTTTTGCCGGTGGCATGGGTACTCAAGCGCAAAGACGGCGCAGTGGCCCGGTTAGAGGCGACGATTTGCGTTTAGACCTGAAATTAGATTTCCGGGAAGCAGTATTTGGTGGTGAAAAAGAAATTCGCATTTCCCATTTAGAGACTTGTGAAGTTTGTAGTGGCTCTGGTGCAAAACCAGGAACAAGACCCCGCACTTGTTCTACTTGTGGTGGTTCTGGTCAAGTACGTCGCGTCACTAGAACACCTTTTGGTAGTTTCACCCAAGTCTCCACCTGCCCCACCTGTAATGGTACAGGTACTGTAATTGAAGATAAGTGTGACGCTTGCGATGGTAAAGGAGCAAATCAAGTCACCAAGAAGCTTAAAATTACTATTCCTGCTGGTGTAGACAACGGTACGCGCCTGCGGATATCCTCAGAAGGAGACGCTGGGCAACGCGGAGGCCCACCTGGAGATTTGTACGTTTATTTGTTCGTTAATGAAGACTCAGAATTCCAGCGTGATGGGATTAATGTTCTCTCGGAAATTAAAATTAGCTATCTTCAGGCTATTCTTGGTTCCCGTTTAGAGGTGAACACAGTGGATGGGCCTGTGGAATTGTTAATTCCACCCGGTACCCAGCCTAATACAGTCATGAAGCTCGAAAATCGTGGTGTACCACGCTTGGGTAATCCTGTAAGTCGAGGTGACCACATGATTACAGTGTTAATCGATATTCCCACCAAGATACTACCTGAGGAACGGGAATTGCTGGAAAAACTAGCTAAAATAAGAGGCGATCGCACTGGTAAAGGCGGTATAGAAGGTTTTTTAGGTAATTTGTTCCACCAACGATGAGTGTATCTTCCCTTTCGTCCCCTGATGCTCAACTTGACTTGCGCGGCACTCCCTGTCCGATGAATTTCGTGCGCACGAAGTTGCGTTTGCAGCAAATGCAGCCTGGGAGTTTGCTAGAAGTCTGGTTAGATCCTGGTGAACCGATTGAGCAAGTTCCTGATAGCTTAACAATGGCGGGCTATCTGGTGGAACAGATTACAGACTGTACGGGCTATTTTTCTTTGTTTGTACGCCGTCCTGTAACTGAGTAATGACAGCGGAAGCATTAGCAAATACTCAGCAGTTATTGGGTACAGTATTAGCCGTGCAGGCTAATTATTATCGAGTACAGCTGGATTTAGAAGTAGAAGAATGGGAGAGGAGAACAAAAGGAGTTGAGGGAACTGAGGAAGTTATGGGAGTAAATTCTTCTCCACCTTCCCTATCTCCCCCCATCCCCCCATCCCCCCATCTCCCCCTCCTCTTATGCACTCGCCGCACTCGCCTCAAAAAAATTGGACAACAGGTGATGGTAGGCGATCGCGTGGTGGTAGAAGAACCAGACTGGGCTGGTGGTAGAGGTGCGATCGCTGAAGTTTTACCTCGGAAAAATCAATTGGCTCGACCGGCGATCGCTAATGTGGATCAAATTCTTTTAGTATTTGCAGTCGCCGATCCACCTTTAGAACCTTACCAACTTAGCCGCTTTCTCATTCAGGCTGAATCTACGGGTTTACATGTAGTGTTATGTTTAAATAAAAGCGATTTAATTACATCAGAACAACAAGCAGAAATTAATCAATATTTAAATCTTTGGGGTTATCAGCCAATATTTATTAGTGTTTATGAAGGTATAAATATTGACAACTTAGCTGAGTCACTCAAACAGCAAACTACTGTGCTTGCTGGGCCTTCAGGAGTTGGTAAATCTAGTTTGATAAATGCTTTGATTCCTAATGTCAACCTGCGAGTGGGTGAAATTTCTGGTAAACTAGCTCGCGGTCGCCATACTACTCGTCACGTCGAATTATTTGAATTACCAAAAGGTGGATTATTAGCAGATACGCCTGGATTTAATCAGCCGGATTTAGATTGTACTCCTGAAGAATTAGCAAGTTATTTCCCAGAGATTAGGCAGAGACTAGCAGTCGCTAGCTGTCGATTTAGTGATTGTCTACATCGTAACGAACCTGGGTGCGTAGTACAGGGAAACTGGGAGCGTTATCAGCATTATTTAGAGTTTTTAGAAGAGGCGATCGCGCGTCAAACTCAATTAAACCAACAAGCCGATCCTGAGTCTACTGTAAAAGCAAAAACGACCAAGCAGGGTCACACTCAGTACGAACCGAAGCTAGAAACTAAGAAATATCGCCGTGCTTCACGACGGACACAGTTGCAAGAATTGGAGCAGTTGTATGAAGACAGCGAGGAATAATACACCAGAAGTCAAAAGTCAGAAGAAGGCAGTGAGACACGCCCATCTAATTTGGTGACGACATCCTTGATAGAAATCGAAGGCTCCTTGCCAGTCATATGCATCACGGCTGTAAATGCTCCAAAGCTTTGCCGACGGAAACCGATGACGTCAAAATTTACTGGTAGTTGTTCTATCTTTGCTCCGATAGAAAAACCTGTGGATGCATTAGCTAGATGATTAAATTCAGGGCGTTTTTTGTAGTTCATAAATTTGATTACCTGAAGCGATCGCAGCCCTGGTTCTAATTTTTTGATTTCTTTCTCAAATTCTGGTTTCTGCACCTGCTTAAGGGCAGCATCAAATTGAGCTTGTTGTCTTTGATTAGTCAGGGTTCCCGTAAAACCCATCACGAGTTCCATCTTTTCTGGCTCAATAAAAGCAAAAAAGTAATTGAGCGGCAGATTATCTTTGGCGATCGCTTGCTTGAGAGGTTCTAGTTGAGTGGCTATTGCCGTCTTAAGTTGCGGTGGCAATTCCTTAAAACCAGGTGGCAAATCTTTGAGTGTGAGTGCAGTTGCGTAGGTGGTAGTTTTTGCTTCTAAATTTGGTGAAGTTGGACTTTTTGGCGCATCAGTGGAGGGAACTGCCAGAACTACTGGAGTTGCAACAAAAACAGCGCTCGTGAAGATAGAAAAAAGAAAAGTAATTTGTTTTTTCACTCGTGGTAACTTCCAAAAAATTTTTTATACCAATGAACTTTTTCATACTTGGTGGTGTACGAAGTTCATAGGGACTCCCTTATTTACAAAATAGTTTTAACACTAATCTAAAAAATTATTGCGACCGATGGATTCACCAAAAGACGACGGGGAAGCCCGTTCCTTTAAGGGGCGCTCAGAACCGTCGTCCGTCGTCTTGGGGCAAGGGGCAAAGGGCATTCATGCATTGGCCAATGCCCAATTCCCAATTCACTTCGGCCCGCTTTCATTCCCCAGACTTCAGTCGGGGGATGAGCTTAACCAACTCGGACACAGAAGGCGATTTACAATCCAAAATCTAAAATCTAAAATGGTATAACTTTTGGCGTGGAGTCACAGCCATTGTAAAGAGTTGGCGAAAGCCTGATACGATCCCCAGAAGGTCTTAAAATATTGTTAACTTCTGCCAAACTCCCGTCTTTACAATTTATCTACGTACCACCCCGAAATCATTATGGCTATCGGCTACGTCGCGCTAGTACTTCATGCACATCTGCCCTTCGTCCGTCATCCAGAAAGTGACTATGTGCTGGAGGAAGAATGGCTTTATGAAGCTATTACTGAAACTTACATTCCCTTACTGCGAGTTTTTGAAGGGTTAAAGCGAGACGGTATCGACTTTAAGATCACCATGAGCATGACACCACCTCTAGTGTCAATGCTGCGCGATCCTCTGCTGCAAGAACGCTATGATGCCCATTTGGCTAAACTTGAGGAACTTGCCGAGCTAGAAGTTGAGCACAATACCCATAATGGCCATATCCGCTATTTAGCCGAACATTATGCTGCTGAGTTCAACGCCACGCGAGAAGTTTGGGAACGTTACAAAGGTGACTTGGTAACAGCTTTTAAGAATTTCCAAGACACAAATAACCTCGAAATTATCACATGTGGTGCTACCCACGGCTATTTACCATTAATGAAAATGTATCCCCAAGCCGTGTGGGCGCAACTTAAGGTAGCCTACGAACATTATGAGGAAACTTTTGGTTGCCCACCCAGGGGTATTTGGTTGCCCGAATGTGCCTACTATGAAAGCTTAGAGCGGATGTTGGCAGACGTTGGGCTGCGTTACTTCCTTGTTGATGGACACGGTATTCTCTATGCTCGTCCCCGTCCTCGGTTTGGCAGCTACGCCCCGATTTTTACAGAAACTGGTGTGGCTGCTTTTGGACGCGATCATGAATCCTCTCAGCAGGTATGGTCTTCTGAAGTAGGTTATCCTGGTGCGGCGGAATATCGCGAGTTTTATAAAGACTTGGGCTGGGAAGCTGAATATGAGTATATCAAGCCTTACATCATGCCCAACGGTCAACGTAAGAATACGGGCATCAAATATCATAAAATTACTGGTCGTGGTTTAGGTTTAGGAGATAAAGCACTCTACGACCCCTACTGGGCAAGAGAAAAAACCGCCGAACACGCTGCTAATTTTATGTATAACCGGGAACGGCAAGTTGAACATCTCTACCACATCATGCAGCGTCCGCCAATTGTGGTGTCACCCTACGATGCGGAATTATTTGGGCATTGGTGGTATGAAGGCCCCTGGTTTATTGATTACCTGTTCCGCAAGTCATGGTATGACCAACAAACATACCAAATGACGCATTTAGGAGATTATTTACGAGCACAGCCAACTCAGCAAGTTTGCCGTCCTTCTCAATCGAGTTGGGGTTATAAGGGTTTCCACGAGTATTGGTTAAATGATACAAATGCGTGGATTTACCCACATTTGCACAAAGCGGCAGAACGGATGATTGAACTCTCTACAAGGGAACCTGTGGATGAGTTGGAATGGAAAGCACTCAATCAGGCAGCACGAGAGTTACTTTTGGCACAATCTTCTGACTGGGCTTTTATTATGCGAACGGGAACTATGGTACCCTACGCAGTTAGAAGAACGCGATCGCACCTGATGCGGTTTAATAAGCTCTACGAAGACATTAATATCGGCAAAATCGATAGCGGTTGGTTAGAAAAAGTTGAGCTAATGGACAATATATTCCCCAATATCAACTATCGCGTTTACCGTCCGTTGTAGAAAGGTCATACAAAGGCGCAAGGAGTGGTAGGGTGGGCATTGCTCACCCTATATTAAATAGTAGTGAGGAGTGATTATTCTACCAACAGCAGAACAAGCATTTGCCTGTGTACGGGTTTGTCAAATGCTATCTAACCTGTATAAGGATATTAAACTATTTCGATTTGATGACAAAACTGGACAGGTATATATCCTGGCTGAGAATGATATCCAAATCATAATATTTAGTAATGGAATTTGGGATTTTGTCAATGACCCCGAATTATGAACAAATGAGCTTTACTGAACTAAGAGCTTATGTCATCGAAAACCGCGATGATATTGAAGCTCTACGTTTTCTTATGAGCAAACGTGACCCTAACTCTAAAGGTTATCCTGCGCCGATGACTGATGCAGAAATGCAAGAACAGATGGAAATTATTAGGCGTAAGATTCGAGGAGAATTATAATTTTTTTAGTAAAAGATGCGAGTTTTCGTATCTTTTAAAATCAAATCAGGAGGGCAATGAAATAAATTGCTTTAGTTGCGCTAAGAATATTGAAATGATAAGCGCTGTAATATTTGAACGTTTTTCCGATATCTTCCTTTTAAAGTATACCTATAAGCATAGATCCACGTAGATAATTTTGTCTGTGTGCATTTAATTTATTGTTAAAAAACTAAGCGGTTTTCGATTTTTTTGACAAAAATATAGTGATTTGCTCGAAAACCTAACTGTAGACTCAGGTTATTTGCTAGGCAGAACGTTAGTGTGAGGAAAAGAATAATCAGTGCTACTTATGGGTGCGAGGTGAATTGCAGTTCGCATCTTCCTTTGAGTTGCCATTGAAATTTATTCCAATAGCAAACTAATACAGGATGACTGTTTATGACTAACTCTCATGCAAATAACAGCGAAAATCTGAAGAAGTTGCGAGATCTGATTAAAGATATCGACTATGCCATGTTGACGACTGTTAATGAGGATGGAACATTACATAGCCGTCCTATGGCTACCAATCGCGAAGTAGAATTTGATGGCGATGTCTGGTTTTTCACTTATGCTAGTTCCTACAAGGTAGTTGAAATTAATCGCAACCATCAAGTTAATGTCAGTTATGCTGCACCTAATAAACAGTGTTACGTCTCTTTATCCGGTACAGCCGAATTGGTACGCGATCGCCAAAAGTTAGAGGAAATGTGGCAACCACAACTCAAGGCTTGGTTTCCTAAAGGCTTAGACGAGCCTGATATTGCTTTACTTAAGGTGAACGTAGAAAAAGCTGAATATTGGGATTCACCTTCAAGCATAGTCGCAAATACGATTAGCTTAGTTAAGGGAGCTATGACTGGCAAACCTGCTGATGTCAGCAAGCATGAAAAACTAGAGTTGAAATAAACCTTTCGCCTACAAATGAAAAACCCGGTTTCTTTGGCTTGTGAAACCGGATTTTATTTGGGGGTTGATTCTATAAAAATTTTGGTGGAGATAGGGCGTTAGACGATCGCTAACGCATCCCATGACCCTAGTTAGGTAGTGTATTGCTGGCATAGGCATCCATTCCATAAGCAGGAGTGCGATCGCGCTCTGTCTGTATCCTTGCCAGTGACGGATTTAGCCAATTTTTCAAAAGATTCGGAACGCCAGTTACGCTCGTGGATTGGCTTTCTCTGTTCGCCTAGGAAATAAGCCTGAGTACCAATTACGGAAGCTGCAACCCAGGCGATAACAAACAACGCAATTAAGATAGCCATTATATTCAACTCCTTAATTTAATTTTTGTAAATTTATGTAAATAAATTTAACAATATTTTCAAATAACTAGAAAGTGTGGTGTCCGAATAAAGGGGGTAGGGTATTCCACACAGATTTTGGGGTAGCGTTACGGAAACTACAACAAGTGTGCAAACTAAAGTGTTGGTGTATTGATTCAGCACGAGTTTGAGCTAGCAATCGGTGCAGCTAACTAACCGCTCAACAAGCTTAAGTATGTGTTTCTTCGTCTAGCAGGTGCAGTATCTTAGTAACTGTGCCTTCTGCAACTTTATGTAACCCGACTACTACATAGAACCGTACCCCAGGTTTAAGTCTTTCCTTGTGAATTGTTGTCCGAAGCTTTGAATTGACGACTCGAAAATAAGCATTAACCGTACGCTGGCATTCACTCATGGGAGGTAAAAGATTCCCCTCCGCGTCGAGAAGCGCAAAGTGAACCATCCAAGCTTGATTTTCATCACCCTCATACATCAAATCAAGCTTTTACCCTTGGCGAAGAGGCGAGCGCAGCCCTGTTTTTGGTTGAGGTAATGCTTGTAGTTGAGCTAAGAAGTCTGGTTGAGCATACACCCACTCTTCAACATTAGACATAATTTCCTTAATTGCGCTTTAATTCTCAGTAGGTAGAGATTCTGATTCGCTTGCAGTTTGGGGTAAGAATTGCGCTTGACACTTTTGAGCATAAGGTAAAGTCGCTAAACCCACTTGTGCTGTTTGATAAAGGCGGCTAAATTCGCGTTCGTAATGGGCGGCAACAGTAGGATTGTGTATGAATATCAGAGTTTCGTCGTTTAGATAATTACCGGAGTTTGACCAATTGTGACTACCAGTAATGACTAACTCTCCATCTAAGATTGCCATTTTACTATGGACTCCCCTATCTCCAGTTGGTGCGATGGGAAAACCAACTGTGGCGATCGGATTTTTCCACGGATTCACTTTGATGGAATAATTTTTCTTACCAGGACGTGGACAAACTCCTAGTGCATCGTATGCTTTTGAGTAGGGTTGTCCGAAAAAATCTGGATCTATCAGCAGTTTAATGTCTTTTACTCCTTTGTCGTATACTCTGCTAAGAGTGTCGCTAATCTTTTGGTCGGAAAAAACAAACACTGCAATGTACACGCTCTTTTGAGCTTGCTGCACATAAGAGGCGATGATACCGTTGCTAGTTGTGGCTACATTCTCTTGACGACGAGCTGGAGAAAAGTTGACTGTAATACTTCCCGTACCAACTGGAATTGTGACAGGATATCTTTTGGGTTTACGAGATTTGAATAATCCTTGCCACATATAGTTAAATTCTTCAGTAAAAGTTTTGGCAAGAGCATGATCGAGAATAAAAATCATGTTATTGGGATTACCCCGACTGTCAAAATTGTTAAAATCACCATGAAAGTCAGATGTGGTAAAGTTACCACTGGTTACAATAGTTGTCTTTTCATCAGCAACCAAAAACTTATGGTGCATAAGTCCGCTACCTTTAGTTGCGCCAGCAGATGTATCATCTTTAATTTCAATTCCACTTTGGCGTAAAATAGCCAGAGCATCAGCAGGATATCGTTTTAATTCTTCATAAGCTCTTCGGTCGTGGTTATTCATTCTACTAATTTCTTCTTTCGTATATTCCTCAATAGTTTTGTTGTATTTATTGTCCAGCAAAACTCTAACTTTAATTCCACGCTCTTTAGCACGCTTTAATGCTTTAGCTACTTCGGGTAGCCTAAACTCCATTACGGCTAAATCTACAGTAGAATTCGCCTGGTTAATTGTATTTATAACCTGGTGTTCTAAATTGTCTCCCTGACGATGAAAGTGTCGGTATGGATCTTTGTAGGAAGATATGGAATTTTGATTGAAATAGACTTGAATGACAGGGTCTTGTGGTAATCTTTCTAGAGACTGATTGGGAGACTTATTTTGTTGACAAGCAGTCAGAGTAAGTATTAGTAGAACAACAGAATAAAAACTCCATCGGATAGAGAAATGAGACACGTTAATTTGATAAAAGTGTAATTAACTAACATATTTATGATTCCCAATAAATAAAGTTATTAACTTAAGATGAAAACAAAGATAAACGTAAAACTACGCAGAGATAATCCTGAATTAGGAAATAATTAACTATAGATGCTGAAAACAAATGCAGCCCGTGCAAGCATATATTTACTGGAGAATCTATGCAAATTTATTTAGATTACAGTGCTACTACTCCCACTCGTCCAGAAGCGATCGCGGCGATGCAAGCAGCCATGACTCAATACTGGGGCAATCCTTCTAGCTTACACGAATGGGGGCAACGGGCAGCAACAGCACTAGAACAAGCAAGAATGCAGGTTGCTGGATTAATTAATGCACCTGCTGAATCTATCATTTTTACTTCTGGAGGCACGGAAGCAGACAATCTGGCGATTATGGGTGTTGCCCGCTTATATGCCGAACCTCAACACATAATTATTTCCAGTGTTGAGCATTCTGCTATTAGCGAGCCTGCACGATTATTAGAACAGTGGGGTTGGCAAGTGACTCGCTTGGGGGTAGATGGCAAGGGTAGAGTTAATCCCCTGGATTTAAAGGCGGCGTTACAGGATAACACTGTGTTAGTGTCGGTAATTTACGGGCAAAGCGAAGTAGGCACATTGCAACCGATCGCAGAACTGGGAAATATTACTCATAGTGCAGGTGTATTATTCCACACAGATGCAGTGCAAGTTGCAGGACGTTTACCTATTGATGTAAAAAACTTGCCAGTAGATTTATTGAGTCTTTCTAGTCATAAAATTTACGGGCCGCAAGGTGTAGGGGCGCTATATGTACGTCCGAGTGTAGAGTTAGTACCGTTATTGGGTGGGGGCGGGCAAGAAATGCGATTGCGTTCGGGTACGCAAGCAGTACCTATTATTACTGGATTTGGTGTAGCAGCAGAATTGGCAGCGCAAGAAATTGCGACAGAAATACCTCGATTAATGAAGTTACGCGATCGCTTGTTTTCTCTGTTGGCTGACATTCCTGATTTAAAGCCTACAGGTGATTTGATTCACCGTTTGCCTCATCATGTTAGTTTCTGTCTGGAACACACAGATGGAGAAAAAATTAATGGTAGAAGCTTGGTGCGGGAGTTGAACCGTGCTGGTATTGGTATTAGCGCGGGAGCAGCTTGTAATAGTGGTAAACTCAATCCCAGTCCCGTACTCCTGGCAATGGGATACTCTGAAAAAGCTGCATTAGCAGGTGTTCGCATGACACTAGGACGAGATACAACCGCAGAGGATGTGGATTGGGTAGCAATGGTATTGAAGCAGGTTTTGCAGCGACTTTCACCTGTAGAATTGGTTGTGATTAGTTAGTGGCTAATGGTAATTAACAATTCCATTCCAAAAATTTTTTAAGATGACTGAACTTCCAAAGACTCTTGAAGATGCGATCGCCCAAGCCCAACAGGCTACACAAGCAGCAATTGCAGATGGATATACACGATTACAAATTGAGTTACTGTTTCCAGAACTCAAACTAATGCCAGTTGCACAACAACTGTTGCCAAGTTTTGAAGAACATGGAGAAAAATTAAAGATTCTCTTTGCTGATGCTGGTAGTGCTGGGCTTGCCCGCCGCGACTGGACAAATGTACCTTTTAAAATTACTGACATTGGTACTGGCAGGGCTGCTTCTATTCAGTCCAAAATTCAGCCAGAAGATGAAATATTTTTGTTTATTGCTCCCACCTCTGTGGAAGTACCACAGTTAGAAAAGATTTGTGAAGAAATTGGCGATCGCCCCTTTGTGATGTTAAATCCCTTTTTAGAGGATGCTGGCAAGATAGGTATTGGTTATGCCGCCAGACAAATCCGCGATCGTTTTACTAATACAATTGAATCTTGTTATTACCTGCGCCCTATCTTTGAAGAAGCGGCATTGTTCCGCTGCTATCCGGGAGTGTGGGAAGTATGGGTACAAAACGATGGTGACTATCAAAAAGTTGCTGAATTGGCGCAAAAACCCTCTGGTGACGAGTTAGATATGATTCTTGCCGGGCAAGCACAAACACCAGAAGGAGAAACTGTCGCAACTGTACCTGCAAGAAAACCCAGTGTATTTAGGGGTTTGCAAAGGTTTATCAGGGCTTTGAGAAATTAATCTAAGTATAAGTAAAGGTGGGCAAAACCCACCTTCAAAACTTGTACAGTACATCAGAATTTTTGTATTTAAGTACTAAAACCTTCTGCCTCTGGGCAGTCGCCTTAACGGAGGGGAACCCTCCGAAGTCGCCACCCTACGGGAAGCCGCCCTCCGGGCGTCTACAACGGGGGGCTTTGGGGCCCCCACGGAGTGGGGTTGGGGGGAAACCCCCGCACGGCGCTTCTGTTGGCAACGCGCTGCTCTCTGCCTTCCTGCCTTCTGCCTTCGGGTACTACGGACACATTAAAGTATCACGGGTGTCACGCCCTGTCACTGGGTTGGTGCCTTTAGCTACTTTGCATAATTTGTTGAGCACATCCTCACGCACGTATGTATCAGTAAAATCTGTCCCGTCAATAATCGCACCATCAAACATGGTACCCGTAATAAAAGCCCCTTCTAAGATGGCGTCAGTCAAATTAGCTTTAGTCATACGAGCTGATTCTAAATCGGCATAGCTCAAATCAGCTCCAGTAAAATCTACTGAAGCCAAATTTGACGAAAAGAATCTAACGCCACGTAAGTTAGAGTGACTGAAGTTGCTTTTGCGGAGAGTAGCATGATCAAAACTCGAATCTGTTAAGTCCTGATTTGAGAAATCTTCTTCAATTAGAGTTCGGTTGTTATAGTTTACTGCCACAGCACCTTCAGGGAAAGCTACAGTTGCTGTGATGAAAATCACTGTCAAAAGCAATACATTAAGTATGCTTATCCAAATTCGATCGCTTAACCTTGAAATCATCGTACTTTTAGTCAATGGCAAACTATCCTCCTTATAATTATCCCGATATCGGTAACGCAGGAGAAGATCTAGTCGCACAATGGTTACAATCTCAAGGCTGGGTAATTCTCCATCGTCGTTGGCGATGTCGCTGGGGAGAAATTGATATTATTGCCCAACATGACGAAGAGGAGGAACAAAAGGACACAGGGACACAAGCACAACGAGAGGATATTTCCCCCAAGTTAGCGTTTGTGGAGGTGAAAACTCGCAGTTCCGGCAATTGGGATTCAGGAGGAAGATGTGCGATCGCGCCATCAAAACAACTAAAGCTTTGGCGCACGGCACAGATGTTTTTAGCTAAATATCCAGATAAGGCAGATTATTTTTGCCAATTTGATGTTGCTATTGTCTACTGTCAGCACATCCCAAAACAATCTCCTACAGTTAAAGTTATGGACAAAACTTTAGCCAATGCTTCTATAGAAGAATACAAATTAATCTTACAAGAATATATTTGTGCTGCTTTTGAAGTGGCAAACGGATATTGGTAATGGAGATAAAATTCCCATTACCAATAAGTAATTACCAATTATTTATTTGTAACAGTCATCAAAATTCAAAACTTTTATGCCAAAGTTTCTGGACAGTAACCCAATCCCCTGACAAACTGTTGTCGGAAAGCCTCTATTTCTTCTTTTTCTGGATTACCATGAGAAACAATAGCTACTTGGTAGCGACGCATCACATCAACGGGACACTGTCCTGCTTCCAAACTCCATAGAGCCATCTGTACCCTCATTGGCGGCTCATAGCTAATTCCTAATTCATTTAAGAAAGCCCTAATGTCGCCATCTTCTTGAGGTGATAACTGATTTCTAAGTTTGATCCTAACCACCCAACCATCGATTTGATGAATTACGGTGACGAAGGATACAGGTATTTGGGATTTAGCGTGCAAGTACTGAATAACCCGAAGAGTGAGGCTGGCATTTGCCAGATAATACAAGTATTCCATCTTGGTGCTTGGGATCAAAGCCAATCCTACATTTCTATTATTGGTAGAGGGGGATACAATCCGCTAGGGTAAAAGCCCCCGTTTTTAGATGGGGAGTTTTACCCAATATTCATATAGGTGCTTACGTGGTACTTAATAGTAACCATCTTAAAGTCCAGGGATCAATATCTTTTGCAATCCTTTAGAGTTCTTTTAGAAAGCACAACAGCAATCGTTTTTTTTAGGAAATCTAAATATAAATGCAGCAAAAACTACCGGAAACTAATTTAAATTTGAGTTCTAACCCAAAAATAGAAAGTTCTTCATTAGACTGTTCCTTGGCTGGTTATGATTATGAATTGCCGAACGAACTAATTGCTCAAAATCCGGCTTTTCCCAGAGATAGTTCTAAATTATTAGTCGTAAATTCTCCCAGTACAGGTAAAAACACAGATCCCTTACACTATATTTTCCGCGATTTACCAGATTTACTCCAAGCCGGAGATTTACTGGTAATAAATGATACACGTGTTCTACCAGCACGGTTGTATGGGCGAAAATCCACTGGGGCAGAGGTGGAAGTGTTGCTGTTGGAGGAACGGCAACATAACTGCTGGTTAGCTTTAGTTAAACCAGGTAAACGCTTTAAGCGCGGCTCGAAAATTATTTTTGAGGCGAGGGAGATGGAGGAAAATGCCCAGACAAACAGACGCGGTGACGCGGAGAAAGAAAAATTCTCCGTGCCTTCGCAACTGACTGCTACTGTTCTAGAAACTGATGAGGCGACTGGGGGACGCTTACTACAATTTGATTTGCCAGAAGAAATTTCTTTAGTGCAATTGTTGGATGTGTTTGGTGAAGTTCCTTTGCCACCTTACATTACTCAAACCGATGCTGAAAGCGAACAATATCAGACAGTTTATGCTAAATCTCCGGGAGCGATCGCAGCTCCTACTGCTGGGCTGCACTTTACTCCAGAATTACTAGAGCGGTTACGGCAAAAAGGTATTAATCAAGCTTTTGTGACATTGCATGTGGGCGTAGGAACATTTCGCCCTGTGGAAGTGGAGGATGTCACTACTCACAAAATGCATGAAGAATGGATTGAGGTGCCTGCTGCAACTGTAGAGCAAATTCGTGCCACTCAAGCTGCTGGCGGTAGAGTTATTGCTGTAGGTACAACGGTAGTTCGTTCCTTAGAAGGTGCTGCAACATCAGGAGAGCTACAACCATTTTGCGGTAAGACTGATTTATTTATTTATCCGGGATACAAATGGCGTGTAGTTGAGGGTTTGATTACGAATTTTCACTTACCGCGTTCGAGTTTGTTGATGTTGGTGAGTGCTTTGATTGGTAGGCAACGGTTATTAAATATTTATCAGCAGGCGATCGCTTCTCAATATCGCTTTTATTCTTTCGGTGACGCGATGTTGATCTTGCCTGAAGCAGATATCAGCGATGAATATACTGAAAAGCCTGTTCTTACGTAAAAAATAAGGTGGATATATGGAATTTTTCCATCTATGAGCCGAGAAAGGTTACTCTAAAGGTGTGGTCGGTAAGGTAGCTCTGTTATGAGTGTTGTCATCTCAGATGAAATTCTGCAAGCCTCTCAACTTACACCAAGCGAGTTTCGCCAGGAAATTGCCATATATCTGTTTCAAACTGGTCGTTTAACGCTTGGCTAC
The DNA here is from genome assembly GCF_030381805.1 of Chlorogloeopsis sp. ULAP01. Classification (NCBI taxonomy): domain Bacteria; kingdom Bacillati; phylum Cyanobacteriota; class Cyanophyceae; order Nostocales; family Chlorogloeopsidaceae; genus Chlorogloeopsis; species Chlorogloeopsis sp. ULAP01. Next base: position 118,337 of record NZ_JAUDRH010000019.1, on the reverse strand, counting down.
GCTAGTCGTTTAGCAGATATGCCACTCAATGCTTTTCGTCAACTCTTGAAGCAGCGAAAAATTGCACTGTATTCCTATGATGTTGAAGATTTTGAGTTGGATTTGAAAAACTTACGAGAGTTGGGGCAATTGTGATTGTCATTAGCGACACATCAGCAATCACGAATTTGGTAGCAATAGACCAGCTAAGGCTGTTGCCTCTTCTCTACGAGCAAGTCATAATTCCAAAAGTTGGCAAGTACATCCCAACTTCCAAAAGACCATGCTATTTTGGTGAGTAGGATGCTTCAGCAAACCACTCCCAAAATCATGCAAAAAGCAGCTCAGAACTTGATGGTGGGTGGAGCGAATCGTCCCAGACTGTTTGACAATCCAAGTCGTGCCAGTTTGCCCAAGGTTTTACAAATCCAAGCAGCAGGAATAGCGTTTGTCAGAGATACGGATAAAATTCTACTGAGTTATAACCAGCAGGTAACAGCAGAAGTTCGGAGACTGCGACAATTAGAAGTGTGGCTGTTTTCTCTGACACTTTTAATTTTGGTATTAGAGGGAGTATTCTTTTTCCGTCCGGCAGTGCGGAAGATTTCTCAAAGGTGGCGGCATTAGCGCGATCGCTCCAAGAAACTCAGGAAACAGCCTACAAGCTAGCGGCAGAACAGCAAAAATCAGAACATTTGCTGCTAAATATCTTACCGAAACCAATCGCCGAACGTCTCAAAGAAAAACCGACTGCGATCGCTGATGGCTTTGCGGAAGTTTCTGTTTTATTTGCTGATATTGTTGGTTTCACTGAACTTTCCAGCCGTATCTCTCCTAATGAACTGGTGAAATTACTGAATCGGATTTTCTCGGCTTTCGATCAACTAGCGGAGCAACACGGTTTAGAGAAAATTAAAACTATTGGCGATGCCTAAATGGTTGTTGGTGGTTTGCCCAATCCACGAGCAGATCATGCCCAAGCTATTGTGGAAATGGCTTTGGATATGCAACAGGCAATTAGCCAATTTAATGTAGAAACTAATTGTAACTGTAACATCCGCATCAGTATCAATACTGGCCCTGTTGTTGCTGGAGTTATTGGTATCAAAAAGTTTATCTATGACCTTTGGGGTGATACTGTTAACATTGCTAGTCGGATGGAATCTCACGGTGTTCCAGGTTGTATTCAAATTACAGAAACGACTTATGAGCAGCTGAAAAACAGCTATACAGTTGAGTCGCGAGGACTGATGAAAATCAAGGGTAAGGGAGAAATGGTTACCTATTTGGTAAAGGATAGAAAATCAATAAAAAATGTTAATTCCAAATTTTAAATTTTAAATTGTGTACTGGGTAACCTGACTGTATGAGTATCTAGTCATCAGCCCAGGTCTATTTTATGTATAAATATTTTAGGCAATCTCAGTGTATTTCCAGCTTAAGCAAGGCGATTTTATTATGCTCTTCTGCTTTTTTGGTGTTGGCGGCACCGACAATTACTGAATTATCAGCAAGTAAGGTGCTGGCAGAGAAGGTTAATGTTGTATCTCAGAATTTAGAAGCTGCTAGCTTCTTTCAACAGGGAGTGATGCGCTATAACCGCAAAAATTTACAGGGTGCAGAATCTGCTTTTCGTCAAGCTTTACAGTTAGATCCCAACATTGCTTTGGCACACAATTACCTGGGCAATATTATGTTGGAGCAAAATCGCTTGGAGGCAGCAGTACAAGAGTATGCAGAGGCAATTAGGCTCAATCCCAATGTCGGTGATACACATTATAATTTGGGCTTGGCTTTGCACAAACAGGGACAATCTGAAGCCGCAATCACTGCTTACCGCCAAGCTCTGGTAATTAATCCCACAATGGCATCTGCCCAATATAATCTGGGTTTGGCTTTGTATCAAAAAGGACGAGCAGGTGATGCGATCGCTGCCTATCAACAAGCAGTAAATTTAGATTCCACTAATGCCGATGCTTATTTTAATTTAGCGATTGTCTTGCAAGAACAAGGACAAATGGAAGAAGCGATCGCTGCTTATCGGCAAGCGATAAAGCTCAATCCTAAAAATGCTCTAGCTTACAATAACATGGGTAGTCTTCTGGTTCTCCAAGGTCAAACTTCTGATGCGGTTGCTACTTACCAAGAGGCTATTCGTAGCCTTCCCAAAAATGCTGAGGCTTACTATAACTTGGGAGTAACTTGGTACAATCAAGGCGAGTTTAAAAAAGCTAATGGTGCTTTTAAACGCGCACGTCACCAATACCGGGAACAAGGTAATACAGAACAAGTTAATAAAGTTGAGCAGTTAATACAAAAAATTGCTCAAATGCAAGGACAAAAACAACCTCAAGTTAGTCAAACTTCTCCCGCACAAGCACCAGCTCACTCCAGTAATGTGCCGGTTTTGTTTAATCCACAACAGACACCTAGTCAACCAGAAACTTCTACACAAGAAAAAGTCGATCCTGAGGATGCACCCTTCTCTCTTGCTCCACTGTTATTTCCTGTAAGGGGAACTGGGGATTAGTGATTAGGGATTGGGGACTGGGGATATAATTCACAACTAAAGTATGAAAATTTCTGTTCTCTGTTCCCCGTTCCCCCAACCCTATTCCCTTTCCTCACTGGATAGTTTATTTCGCAAGTCTAGTTATTAGCCATTTAGCTATTAACTTTAAATCGGCAAGCGATTAATATCTTTGTTGCAACCAATAACTACAATCGCTGAACCACGCTCAAGGTATTGATTGGGATTTGGGTTGATTTGAAATTTGCCATCATGACTAACCGCAAGTAAATTTAAACCATAGCGATTGCGAAGTTGTAGCTCGGCAATAGTTCTGCCATGAAATTCGTCAGGCACAATCAGCTCTACAATACTATGATCAGGATCGAGGTCAAATCTTTCTAATATTGATGGTTTGGTAAGTGATCGCGCCAAGGCACATCCTGCCTCAAATTCAGGAAAAACAACATGATCTGCTCCCACTCGCAATAACAGCTTGCGGTGAACTTCACTAGAAGCCTTTGCTACTACATGAGGTACACCTCCCTCCTTGACATTGAGGGTAGTGATGATACTTTCTTGAATGTAATTTCCAATGGCGACGATGACAGTATCGAATTCAAACATTCCTGCTTCCTTAAGGGCAGCAGGTTCAGTTGAATCTAGTTGCAATGCATGACCAACCATTTGCTCTGTTAATGCATCAGATACACGCTTTTCATCAATGTCTGTTGCTAACACTTGATAGCCTAATTTGTGAAGTGTTGAGCAAACAGAACGACCAAAACGACCTAAACCAATCACCGCAAATTGATGATTGTCTTTACGCAGACTACGAAAAAAACCTAATGATGACAAATTCACTGTTGTTACCTTTGCGATCGCTCCCTGTGTTTTGGACAAAATTCAAATGATATAGAGTCATTTAAAAAGCATTTTATTGCCTAATATTTTATATATTATAAATTCCTGGTAGTTATATATAATTATTTTTTGATAGTTCTGATCACTTCAGCTAGAACATCAGAAATTTCCCATTACCAATAACCAATCATTAGTATGGGCGGAATTTAATAGCAATCTCTCAAGTTCAGAAGAAATCTTAAATAAATCCGTCCCTACTAATAACCACTATCCCACAAGTAAGTTTTCTTCTGGATAATGAATTCTGCTAGGACGAGGATCTCCTAGAACAGCCGCCATTAACAGTAAAACACCCACTCTACCAATATACATTGTGACAACTAATATCAGCTTTGCTGCTGTAGAAACACTGCCAGTAATTCCGGTAGAAAGCCCAACAGTTGCAAAGGCTGAAACAACTTCAAACAAGATTTGAATAAAGTCAAATTTTGGATCTGTAAAGGCAATTAATGTTGTGCCGACAATCACTGTTGTTACAGAACCAATCAATACACCAACAGCTTTCAAAATCAAAGAAAATGCTACTTTGCGATCATATAGAATCACTTCTTCTTTTCCCTGTAATATTGACTGTGTACAACTTGTTAAAACTCTAAAAGTTGTTGTTTTTATACCACCTCCCGTACCGCCAGGACTTGCACCAATAAACATGAGTGCGATTGTAATAAATAGACCGGCATTAGTCATTTTGCCAATATCGATAGAATTAAAGCCGGCCGTTCTAGTAGTTACAGATTGAAACCAAGCAAATAGTAATTTATCAAGAAGGCTGAAATCACTAAAGGTTTGTAAATTTCTCAATTCTACAAAGAAAAAAGCTATTGTTCCCAAAACTAAAAGTACAACTGTTGTACTAGTTGCAACTTTAAAATCTAGTGAAAAAACTAATAGTTTTTCTTGTTTTTGTAAAAGGCGATCGCGTAACCAAACATAAGTTTCTAAAATCACCTGATAACCAATTCCACCAAAAATAATTAATCCGCTAATCGTAAAAACTACTAAAACTGAAGACTGATAACCAATCAAGCTATCTTTAAACAAACTAAAACCCGCATTATTCCAAGCAGAAACGCTATGGAAAATTGACAGCCATATTCCTTGCCTCCAGCCATAGTCAGGAACAAAAGCTGGTAGCAGTAAAAAAATGCCAGTGATTTCAAAAATCATAGTCGTGGCAATGATGGAGCGAATAATTTGGGTACTGCCACTCATTCCCGGACGGTCTAAAGCTTGTTGAATAGCAACTTTTTGTCGCAGATCAAATTTACGTCCAATTAACAAAATCAGAAAGGTTGTGGTTGTCATGTAACCCAAACCACCAATTTGTGCCAGTAGCAAAATTAACAACTGGCCCCAAAAGGAAAAATCAGTACCAGTATCAACTACTGCTAATCCAGTTACACAAACTGCGGAGGTAGCGGTGAATAATGCCACAATCGGGTCATTCCACATACCGCTACTGGTAGAAAAAGGCATCATTAGCAGGATAGTTCCTACAGTAATGACTGCTAAAAACCCCAAGCAAATCGTCCGAGAAACAGTCATATCAAGGTAAAAAACAAACTAACCCAGGGATTGCGGATAAGTTTTATCCTCCCTGGTTGTAAAAACACCTTAATTAATTAAAAACACACATGGTAGCCTACCAGTAGTGTATTTGAATTCTGCTTCGTCTTAACACGGCTTTTTTCATGAGCGCAACATTATACAAGCAAATTCAGCAATTTTATGATGCTTCTTCCGGTTTGTGGGAAGAGATATGGGGCGAGCATATGCATCATGGTTACTATGGTGCAGATGGTACGCAAAAAAAAGACCGTCGTCAGGCACAAATTGACTTAATTGAAGAAATCCTTCAGTGGGCAGATGTGCGGCAAGCTGAAAGTATTTTGGATGTAGGTTGTGGAATTGGTGGCAGTTCTCTTTATTTGGCTGCAAAATTTCATGCCCATGCGACAGGTATCACTTTGAGTCCCGTGCAAGCGGCAAGAGCGAGGGAACGTGCCAAAGAGTTTAGCTTAGGTAGTAAGACTAATTTTCAAGTAGCAGATGCTCAAGCTATGCCCTTTAGTGATAATTCTTTTGATTTAGTCTGGGCATTGGAAAGTGGTGAGCATATGCCAGATAAAGTCAAGTTTATGCAGGAGTGTTACCGTGTCCTCAAACCTGGTGGCAAGTTAATTATGGTGACTTGGTGCCATCGACCGACAGATGATTCACCACTGACAGTAGATGAACAGCAGCACTTGGCGAAAATTTATCAGGTGTACTGTTTGCCTTATGTAATTTCTTTGCCGGAGTATGAAGCGATCGCCCATCAAATCGGATTGCAAAATATCCACACTGCCGATTGGTCAAAAGCAGTGGCACCGTTTTGGAATGTGGTAATTGATTCGGCACTGAGCTGGAAAGCAATTTTTGGTTTGCTGCGAGCGGGTTGGAGTACGATTGTTGGGGCGCTGTCTTTAGGATTGATGAGTCGCGGATATGAGCGTGGCTTGATTCGGTTCGGGTTGTTGTGTGGAAATAAGAAATAAATTATGAGTGAAATTTCACAATCAGGTGTGGTGAGTAATTGGTTTTATGCTTTGTGGAAATTTTCTCGCCCACACACAATTATTGGCACGAGTTTAAGTGTTTTAGGTTTGTATTTAATTGCAGTTGCTGTTAGCAATGGTAATGATTCTGTGTTCTCTATTCCCAATTCTCTTTTTCCTGTTATGGGAGCCTGGCTTGCCTGTTTAGCTGGAAATATATACATTGTGGGTTTAAATCAACTAGAAGATGTGGCAATTGATAAAATCAATAAACCGCATTTGCCACTTGCTTCTGGAGAATTTTCTCGACGAACAGGTCAATTGATTGTAGGTGCTACCTGTGTTTTAGCGTTAGTTTTGGCATGGTTAAGTGGGCCTTTTTTGTTCGGTATGGTGGCAATTAGCCTAGCAATTGGGACAGCATATTCTTTACCTCCAATCCGCTTAAAAAGATTTCCTTTTTGGGCAGCGCTATGTATTTTTTCAGTTCGAGGAGCTATTGTTAATTTAGGACTATTCTTGCATTTCAATTGGGTGTTAGAGCAAAACCGATTTATTCCAGCAGCAGTTTGGGTACTAACTCTGTTTATTTTGGTTTTTACTTTTGCGATCGCTATCTTTAAAGACATCCCTGATATGGAAGGCGACTTGCAATACAATATCACTACTTTCACTATCAAACTTGGCAAACACACAGTGTTTAAACTTGCTCTTTGGGTATTGACTGTATGTTATGCAGGAATGATCTTAGTTGGGGTGCTGCGTCTGGCGGAAATTAATTTTGAGTTTTTAGTAGTTACTCATTTGCTAGCTTTAGGCTTAATGTGGTGGCGAACTCGGAAAGTGGATTTACAAGATAAAAGTGCGATCGCCCGTTTTTACCAATTTATTTGGAAACTTTTTTTCCTCGAATATTTAATCTTCCCCACAGCTTGTCTGTTGGCATAAAACAGATTTTAATTTTTGAATTTGTGCAATAGCCTTGAAAACCAGGACTTACGCACGAATTGTTGAATCATAAACCGCAGTGGCTCCAAAATCCAAAATCAATATAGTTCTATGCTAGAAAGCTTACAAATATCTTCTATTGTTGCTGTTGTTGCAGTCATTTGTAGTATCGCTGTTCTTGGTTATTTTTCTTGGAAGACTCTAATTACTTCCAACTACTTTCAAAAGGGCATTAACCTATATCAGCAAAAAGATTATCTTGGTGCAGAAGCTGCTTTTCGTCGAGTCATTTCGATCAACTCTACTAATGATGTGGTTCACTTGCTGTTGGGTGATTCTTTAATGCAGCAAGATAAAGTTGAGGCAGCAATTTCTGAATATCAACAGGTGATTGAGCGCGCTCCTAAAAAAGTCGATGCCTATTTACGTCTAGCTCAAGCTTTCATGCAACAACAAAAATCCCAAGAAGCGATCGCTATCCTGCAAAAAGCTAGTGATTTATTCCAAGCACAACGTCAACCCGAAAAAGCTCAACAAATCCAACGAGTGTTACAACAGATTTCTTCAGTATCAAATAACACTTGATTTTATTCAAATATTGATTTCTCTGAAGGCAAGTTGAAAATTGGCACAATATATCTATCTTATTTAGACTTGTCAGAGTATCAAAATTGGGTGATTTTCGTCAAGCTGTCAAACTAAGGAAAATCGTTGTTTAATTGAGAAAGAATCGCGGGAAATTAACACAACTTAATCATTTTTAGAAATTTTGTTAAGCTACTAGCTACTCTCAGCCTCAATAAATATTCCTTATCAATAATCAGCATAGAAAGAAGTCTTGGCTTGTCTAACCAAGACTTCTCATTCTTGTGGTAATAACTGCATGACTTTACTTATGCGATGTTGCTGAAGTAGATAGCCCAAATACTTCCAGTTACTGCGATCGCAATCAACAGGTTGGAGAAAAATTTGCCAAACTCAGTTTCTTGCCCCAATACTTTGTCTTCTTGTCCTGCGGTAAAGAATAATGACCAGGCTTGATTAGTATTGATTTTTTCAAAGTTGTTGAAATCAGGTCGAAAAACAACAGCTCCAAGTAAGTCCTTATTTGGGTAATTGAAGTCAGTTTTCATTTTTATCTTTATTGATTACTAATTTATGTAACCAAGTATAAATTAATGTAAATATTTTTTGCAATACTTTGACAAAGCCAAAAAAGTGCAGTAAACCGTACAGAACACGGTGTGAAGACCGTATAAAGCTGGTGTTGATATGACGAATCAAAAGGGCAAAGTTTACCTGGTAGGTGCAGGGCTAGGAGATGAGGCGTATCTGACGGTGCGAGCTTATAATCTCCTGTCGGTTGCTCAGGTATTGGTTTACGATGCCCTAGTGGATGCAGAATTATTGCGGTTAGTATCACCTGATTGTCTGAAGTTGGACGTAGGCAAACGTGGAGGCAAACCCAGCACGCCTCAAGCTGAAATTAACAAGTTACTGGTGAAGTATTGTCAGCAAGGAAAACAAGTTATCCGGCTCAAATCTGGCGATCCATTTATTTTTGGTCGCTCTATCGCTGAAATTGAAGCTTTACAAGCCGCAGGTTGTGAATTTGAAGTTGTACCGGGAATTTCCTCTGCCCTAGCAGCACCGTTGTTAGCAGGTATTCCTCTTACAGATCCAGTTTTGAGTCGTTGTTTTGCTATTTTTACCGCTCACGAACCCGATGCTTTAGATTGGCAAGTCTTGTCACGTCTAGAAACATTGGTAATTTTGATGGGAGGGCAGAATTTAGCTGAAATTGTTCGGCGGTTGTTGCAACATGGGCGATCGCTACATACACCCATTGCCATTATTCGGTGGGCAGGCACTGAGCAACAACAAACTTGGATAGGTACGTTAGAAACAATTGTGCAGGAAGTATCAGGTGTGCCACTCTCGCCAGTGGTAATCGTGATTGGTGAGGTGGTAGGGTTACGAAGATACTTTCAACCTGAGAATATAGACTAAGAGGATTTTTTGCAGTAAGATTTGCACCTTTGGACAATATGCCAAACAATCTCCCCTCCTCTTCTCTCCCTCTCAGTGGTAAAACAATTTTAGTGACACGTTCAGCTGGACAATCAAGTCAATTTACGGAACTTTTGTTAACAGCAGGTGCAAATGTTGTCGAAATGCCTGCTTTGGAAATTGGCTCGCCTTCGAGTTGGCAAGCTTTGGATGGCGCGATCGCTCAACTATCTGAATTTGACTGGTTAATTCTCACTTCTAGTAATGCTGTAGACTATTTCTTGGAACGACTAATCGCACAGGGTAAAGATGTTCGTGCCTTAGCAGGAATAAAAATTGCTGTTGTTGGCGAAAAAACAGCCCAAAGCCTCAGACAACGCTGTTTGCAACCAGACTTTATTCCACCCAACTTTGTAGCTGACTCTCTAGTAGAAAATTTTCCAGAGGAACTTGCAGATAAAAAGATTTTATTTCCTAGAGTCGAAAGTGGTGGACGGGAAGTTTTAGTGAAAGAATTAACTGCTAAAGGTGCAGAAGTAACAGAAGTAGCAGCATATCAATCTTGTTGTCCAAGTAGTATTCCTACCTCAGCAGAAGTTGCTTTGCAAAATAAAAAAGTTGATGCTGTTACCTTTGCTAGTTCTAAAACTGTACAATTTTTCTGCCAGTTGTTAGAACAGACTTTTTCTCACACTTCAGCAGAAAATCACTCATCTACGCTAGCAAGTTATTTGGAAGGAGTTTGTATTGCTTCTATCGGCCCGCAAACCTCTAAAACTTGTCTTGCTTTATTTGGGCGTGTGGATGTGGAAGCAGAAGAATACACTTTAGAAGGATTAACCCAAGCACTAGTTAAATGGGCTGCAAGCTCATAATTTGAGAATAAAAGGGAACTCTTAACAGGGAACTGAGGAGCAGGGGAGCAGGGGAGCAGGGGAGCAGGGGAGATGAGGAGAGAACAACTAACCACTAACCACTGTAAGGGCGGGTTTAAAAGATAAATTGTTTGTTTCAACCGAAAGATAGTCAGTAAAATCCGCCCCCTACCAATCACCAATGATCAATGACTAATGACCAATGACTAAAAGAATCATCGGCTTAACTGGAGGCATCGCCACAGGAAAAACAACTGTCGCCAATTATTTGGCTGATGTTTACCATTTGCCAATTTTAGACGCAGATATTTATGCCAGAGAAGCTGTTTCTGTGGGTTCGCCCATTCTCAATGCGATCGCTCGCCGTTACGGACAAGAAATTTTACTATCAGATGGTAGTCTTAACCGTCAAAAGCTAGGCGAAATTATTTTTAGCAATCCAGCACAACGGCATTGGGTGGAAAGTTTAATTCATCCTTATGTACGCGATCGCTTTTTCCAAGAAATTGCCGTATCTTCAGCACAAACATTAGTGTTAGTTGTGCCTTTACTATTTGAAGTACAAATGACTGATTTAATTACAGAAAGTTGGGTAGTATCTTGTTCTGCACAACAGCAACTCGAAAGATTAATGCAGCGCAATAATTTAACTATAGAGCAAGCAAAAGTCAGAATTAAGAGTCAAATGCCGATAGAAAAAAAAGCAGAACGTGCAGATGTAGTTTTAGAGAATAACTCGACACTGACAGCACTACTTCAACAAGTTGATGCTGCATTAGCTAGAATATCAACCAAGTAAAATTGTATATAGTAATATTTTTGTGCTTAACAATAATTTCACTCTTTCGTTAGATATAAGTACATTTAAATCCTGTTGTAATCGTAAAAGTGCAATAACTCAATCAATATGTAATTCGCGATAAGGTGTATGGAATTATGGAGGAGAAGTTAGAATAAAATTAAATTCTAACTCTTCTTTTTTTATTGTCTAATAAATATTAATTTCTTATTAAATTATTATTAAAAAATAAAAACTGTATATTTGGACGGATATTTTGTTCTATCTAGAAGTAGAAGAAGATTAATACTATTAGCAAACTAAATTGATACAGATTAGTTTGCCATTAAAAATTTAGGAAATCATGGTTGACAAAAATCATAAATATGCTGTTGGAGTATTTAATAATCGTCAAACAGCAGAACAAGCGCTCAATCAATTGAAAACTTCAGGCTTGGTAATGGACAAAGTATCTATCATTGCCAAAGATGTAGACAAAGGCGAAGAGCTTGGCAATGCTCAGGTGAGCGATCGCATTGGCAATCAAAATGTAGATACAACAGGGGCAGTTGGAGATGCTCTGACGGCAAGTACTTGGGGTAGTATATTGGTTGGTCTTAGCAGTCTAGCACTTCCTGGTCTTGGAGCAGTGCTGGCAGCAGGTTCTGTTGGTGTAGCATTAGTTTCTAGTATTGCAGGTGTAGCTGTCGGTGCAGCAGCAACTAATAATTTGGTGCAAGCGTTAGCTGGTTTAGGTATCCCCGAAGAAAGAGCTAGAGTTTATAGCGATCACCTCCAAATGGGTGATTATTTGGTGATAGTGAATGGCAGCGATGATGAAATTCATCGCGCTGAAGGAATCTTGAAACAACAAGATATTCAATACTGGGGTATTTATCAATCCTCTACCCAACCCCAAGAAGGTAGTAGCGTTTAGCCAAATTCCAGAATCACATCTTGGTAGGCGAGTTAGTATTGAGATTGCCCGGATAAATGGACTGTAGAACTCATCCATAACTTATCTATATATATCCATTTTCTACATCTCCCCCACTTCTCCACCTACTACCACATCTCGTATCCGCAAACTCGGTCCTCCACAACCTACAGGTAAACCATTTTGTCCACCTTTACCGCAACCACCAGACTCATCCCAGTAAAAATCATCGCCAATCGCTTCTATATCCGCCAAGGTTTGAAAAACATTTCCAGAGAGCGTCACATCCTTTACTGACTCGGCAATTTTACCGTTTCTAATCATCCATGCTTCCCCAGCACTGAAGGTAAACATTTCTCCATTTGTCATTCCACCCAGCCAGTTACGGGCATAAACTCCTTCTTTGATATCGCTAAATAAATCAGCAACCGGAGTTTTACCCCTCTCTATCCAAGTGTTGGTCATCCGGACAATGGGAGCATGATGATAATTGAGACATCTAGCATTACCAGTCGGTACTTCTGCTAATTTGCCTGCTGTTTCGCGAGAGTGCAAGCGTCCTACCAAAACACCATCTTGGATTAATTGCGTAGTTGTTGCAGGCGTACCTTCATCGTCATAAAAATAACTACCTCGATGCCCTTGGGGAGCGGCACCATCAAAAATTTGTAATTCTTTGCAGCCAAATCTGCGACCAAGAGTCATCACTTCCAACAGATCCGGGTTTTCATATGCCATATCTGCTTCGGAAAGATGCCCGAATGCTTCGTGAACAAATAAACCAGTCAAAATAGGATCGATAACCACAGTGTAGGTATTGCCTTTTACCGAAGGCAGAGATAGAGCGGCAACTGCTCTTTGGGCTGCATTTTTGACTTGTTCATCTAAGCCAATTAAATCTTCAAAAGCTTTGCGCGAGCCTGTAGTTTCTCTACCAGTTTGTACGGTATCGCCGTTTCTGGCAGTAGCAGCGAAGCGCATTTCCATATCTACCCAAGACTGCTCGATTAAAGTTCCTTCACTGCTGGCAATAATTACCCTTTGACTACAGTCGCCATAACGTACAGAAGTAGTGGTGATAGCATGATCTACACTTTTGAGGAGTTCAGTGTAGCGATCGCACAATTCTTTTTTTTGGCTCAAGGGAATTTTGCACGGATCGGTTCCAGTCAGCGGCACCCGGCAAACTGCTTGGACTGGTTTGATGGCAGCAAGTGTAGTTTCTTCATCACCAACCATCCGCGCCGCAGCGATCGCTTCTTGAATCCTGTCTTCGATTGTCGTCAGACGATTAAAGCTACTGAATCCCCAACCACCTTTATAAGCAGCACGAATATGTCCACCAACAGAAATGCCTTCGCTGAGGGTTTCTACCTTGTCACCACGCAAGACAATATCCGTACCTTCAGCTTCTTCCAGGCGAATCATTAGGTAATCTACCCTAGATGAGTAGCGAGCAATCAAATCCGAAAGCAAATTTTGAATATCCGCAAGTAAGGTAGGCATTTGGCAGATAGGAACAATAATGCACTCCATCAATTCTCCAATAGATGTGTCTTAATTTGCCTATTTGAGAGCAAATATTCATCTTTGTTCTCACAATGGTTTAAAGTTTTACAATAATTTCTTCAATATTTTTTTAGCTTTGCTCCTCTGGTGTGAGTGATGTGGTCAAATATGCAAAGAAAACCGCTATTAAAAATAGAAGCAAGTAGTGCCAGCACTCTAGTTTTCCGATTAGCAGGAATATTTTTTATCCTGTGTCTATTATTTACCCTGCACCGTTACTACAGTTTTTACGCTTCCTTCGACCAAGGTATTTTTAACCAAGTTTTTTGGAATAATCTCCACGGTCGCTTTTTTCAAAGTTCCCTTTCTTCTAGTCTTTCCACCAATGTTGTCCACGCTGGAGAAATTCCCACAGTTTATTACCATCGTCTCGGTCAACACTTTACACCAGCGTTGTTGTTGTGGCTGCCAATCTACGCTTTATTTCCCTCTCCCGCGACTCTAACAGTTCTGCAAGTAACACTTATCACTGCCGCAGGTTTAGTTTTATATATCCTGGCACGACAATATCTCAAACCATCATTAGCAATCATGATTGCTGCCAGCTTTTATGCTGCCAATGCAGTGATTGGTCCAACTTTAAGTAACTTTCACGACATTAGTCAAATTCCCCTCTTCGTTTTTACTCTGCTACTAGCAATGGAAAAACGCAGGTGGTGGTTGTTTTGGCTGATGGCAATTTTGATTTTGGCTGTGCGGGAAGATGCAGGTGTGGGTTTATTTGGCGTGGGAGTTTATATGGTGTTAAGCAAGCGTTTTCCCCGCGCTGGCATCGGAGTCTGCATCCTTAGTTTTGGTTATATGTTGGCTCTTACCAACTTGATCATGCCGTTATTCTCCAAAGATATTTCCCAGCGCTTCATGTTGGAGAGGTTTGGACAATATGCCGAAGGAGAGGAAGCTTCTACCTTAGAAATTATTTGGGGCATGGTTAGCAACCCCGTGCGGTTATTAGTAGAATTAGTGACGCCAATAGATAGAACTATTAAATATTTACTCGGTCAATGGTTACCGTTGGCATTCGTACCTGCTGTTGCTCCTGCCTCTTGGATGATAGCTGGCTTCCCTCTTTTGAAGCTATTCCTGGGCAAGGGAGAATCTGTTCTGGCGATTACGATTCGCTACGCTTTAACCGTAGTGCCGGGGCTATTTTATGGAGCAATTCTCTGGTGGTCGCAGCATCAGCAAAAATTTACACCTTCATTTCGTCGCTTTTGGGTGGGATGTATCTGTGTTTCTCTGTTATTTAGCTTTGTATCCAATCCGAATCGGACTTTTTACTTTCTCATTCCAGATTCTGTAAAACCTTGGGTATATGTGTCTTTACAAAGACAGTGGCAACACGTAGAACAGATGCGTCCCTTATTGGCACAAATTCCTCAAGCTGCTAGCGTCTCTGCAACTACCTATATTGTCCCTCATCTTTCTAGCCGCCGGGAAATTCTGCGTTTGCCTGTCTTAGAACTACGCAATGATGCCCAACAAGTAATTAAGGTAGATTATGCGATCGCCGATCTGTGGCAATTACAAAAATATCAAGCGGCATTTAAAAGCGATCGCCGTCTACTGCAAGATTTGACAAAACTAATTGACCAGGTCAGTAATAACCGAGAATATGGAATTATCGGTTTTCAAGATGGCGTAATCTTACTAAAAAAAGCTGCCAATTCGGACACCCAAGCCACAACAGCTTGGTTACAATTTCGTCAGCAGTTGCAGCTTAACAAACAGTTAGCAACCTGATAATTATTAGCTAGTTGGCAAGAAAGCGTGATCATGTTTACTTTTTATCTTTCTTAAAAAATCTAAAAAGTAAGGGTAAAACACTTCTTGCCAAAGTCAAACTTTTAAATTTTAGATAAATTAAAGCTTTTAGAAATTTGTCAAGGCTGAGGGATGGCAGTAGATGAAAATACTAGTAATGAGTTGGGAGTTTCCGCCTCGTATTGTCGGAGGAATTGCCCGTCACGTGTCGGAATTGTACCCGGAATTAGTCAAGTTAGGGCATGAAGTTCACCTCATGACGCCGGAATTTGGTCATGCGCCGTTGTACGAAGTAGTGGAAGGCGTGCGGGTGCATCGCATTCCCGTTCCTGGTGGTAACGACTTTTTCCATTGGATTGCCAACATGAACGAGAGCATGGGCAGTCATGGGGGCAAGTTGATGTTGGAAGAAGGCCCTTTTGATATTATTCATGCTCATGATTGGGTGGTAGGAGATGCAGCGATCGCCCTTAAGCACAGCTTCAAAGTACCCCTCATTGCTACGATCCATGCGACTGAACACGGACGCTATAACGGTATTTATACAGATACCCAGCGTTATATAAGTGGTAAAGAAGAACTATTAGCTTATAATGCCTGGCGAATTATTGTCTGCACCGACTATATGCGCCGAGAGGTAGAACGAGCGCTTCATAGTCCGTGGAATAAAATCGATGTCATTTATAACGGTATCCGTCCTGAAAAGAAACGCCACCACGAATATTTTCACGCTCAGGATTTTCGCCGCCAATTCGCTGAAGATGGCGAAAACATAGTTTACTACGTTGGACGCATGACTTATGAAAAAGGAATATCTGTCTTACTTAGTGCTGCTCCTAAGGTGTTATGGGAGATGGGCGGTTACGTAAAGTTTGTCATTATCGGTGGCGGCAATACTGACAATCTTAAAAAGCAAGCTTGGGATCTGGGAATTTGGCATAAATGCTATTTTACTGGCTTTATGTCTGACGAATACTTGGATAAATTTCAAACTATTGCTGATTGTGCCGTCTTTCCTAGTCTTTACGAACCCTTTGGTATCGTTGCTTTAGAAAGCTTTGCTTCTCGCGTTCCAGTAGTAGTTTCTGATACTGGCGGTTTTCCAGAAGTAGTACAACATACAAAAACTGGAATTGTCACTTACACTAATAATCCTGATTCCTTGGCTTGGGGAATTTTGGAGGTTTTGAAAAATCCCGGATATCGGCAATGGCTAGTTGATAATGCTTACGAAGATCTAGAACGGCGTTTTAGCTGGCCGAAATTAGCTAAACAAACAGAAGATGTTTACAAGCAGGTAGTGAAAGAGAAGCTACAGGTAATTTGGTGATAGTCAAAAATCAAGAAAAAGCCAGTGGGAAGGAGCACCACTGGCAAAGAGCCAATCGGAAAACTATGCAAAACAGTTGTTCAATCTCATGAACTAAAACTTAGAATTCCAGAAATTGAGTATCTTGTAAAGTTATATACAATTTTTATGCAACAGCAGCTATTTCATTTTTGAGCATACACAATTTTGAAACAAATTCTGCTGACTTGTATAGATTTGAAAATAATAAAAGACATCTGTCAAAGAGTTGAGATATAATCGTAAACTATAAAAATAACTTTTTGTAAATATAAATACAATTTTTCTCTAGCGCTGCCTATATAATAGTGAAGCAAACAAAATACTGAAGCAAGCTCCGCTACAGTTGTCTGTAATTTTATTTATATTTAGCGCAAACGCTGGATTCGTTTTACTAAACCATTGGGGATTTAGTTGAGTTTTTAGTTAAAAAGATATTTTGTTAGCTCAATACCCAGTGCAGTAGTGCAATCTTTTAGGTAATCTTTAGATTTTACCTAGCTTAGATGCTAAATTTTCAGCCTAACGAAATCCAAAAAAAAGTCAGTGGGGGTAGACCACTGACCGAGAGAAAGAATGATGATATGAGACTGATAATTACAGAAAATTATTGTCTTGTAAATTGACATACAACTTTCATGCAACATTGGGGACTAGAGACTGGGTACTCTTGACTGGGGATTGGGTTCAAATCGCAAAATAATGGAAGCTACCAGTTACAAAAATAAAAAAACCAGTGGGGTAAACCACTGGTAAAAGACTTGGATTTTTACGAGAGAGTGATGATACAAGACTAGAGGATTCCAGAAAATTAGCCCTCTTGTAAAGTCATATGCAATTTTCATGCAACAGGGATGATTTCTCCAATCTAATTTTGTACCTTGCTAATTAAGTGATAATAGTTACGCTTCCCGTATCTAAGTCGTAACGCCCTCCCACGATTTTTAATTTACCGGATTGCAATTTTTCAGTGAGAAGACGCGATCGCTTCAAACGTTCAATCTGATACTGCACATTAGCAACCACAGCATTCTCAACCGCATCACCCGACAAAAGCTTGGCTCTTTTCACCACTGGCTTAATTGCCTTCACAAACGTACCAATATCACCAAGCAGTGCTTCGTTTTGTACGGCAGCAGTCACAGCCCCACAGCGTTCATGTCCCAACACCATCAACAAAGGAGTGCCAAGCAATGCAACAGCATATTCAATACTGCCGATCGCCTCAGGTATGGCAATATTTCCGGCAATCCTAACATCAAAGATATCTCCGATACCCTGATCGAAAATAATTTCTGCTGGCACCCGTGAATCCGCACAACTGAGGATAGTTACAAATGGATGTTGAGCTTGAGCAACTTCCTGTAAGCGAGCAGCAGATTGATCGGGATATAAAGGTTTATGTCTGACAAATCGCTGATTTCCCTCCATCAGCTTTTGCAGTGCAGCATCGGGAGTAAGAGATTGAGTTGTTGAAGGTAGTTCAGCAGCTTGAGTTGATTCAACTTGCCATAGTAAATCGCTAGGTTTGGCGATCGCCAAACTAAATACTCCCGTGGCTCCTAACTTCAAGAAATCACGGCGTTCCATGAAACCCTTCCTTAAGTTCATAACGACGCGACACATTTTACCGAGCGAATTTCCATTACATCCGAGATGTAGCAAGTACCGCCAAATTTATTGAGTAAAGGTCTAATATTTTCTACAACAGGCTTGAGTTGCTCTGGCATACAAAATGCGATGATATAAACATTATCCAGCATCGTCATATCCAAATCTTCCGCCATACCTCGCAAGCCTTTGCCAGCAACATTCCTAATTACAGCATGACCGTGTACACCTGACTTGTCTAACCCATCTAAAATTTTGCTAAGTTCAAAAGAGTTAGCAATAATCTCTATCTTTTTGACTAAATGCATACGATTACCTCCACAATAGGTTAATTCCATATAGATATAACGGAATACCTACAATAATGTTGAATGGGAAAGTGACTGCCAAAGCAGTAGAAACATACAAGCTAGGATTCGCTTCAGGAACAGTTAACCGCATAGCTGCTGGAACAGCGATATAAGAGGCACTGGCACAAAGCACAGCAAACAACAGTGCATCTCCCTGAGACATACCAATAAATTTGGCAAGCAGTAATCCAATGCCTGCATTGAGTATTGGAATCAGTATCGCAAATGAAATCAGGAAAAAACCTGTTTTTTGCAAGTCTTTAATTCTTCTGGCAGCAACCAGCCCCATGTCTAGTAAAAAGAAGGTGAGAACTCCATAGAAAAGTCCTTGAGTAAAGGGTTCCAAAACCTGCCACCCGTGTTCTCCTGTCAAAAAGCCAATCAGAAGGCTGCCGACTAAAAGAAAGACTGAACTGTTTAAAAACGCCTCTTGCAACACCTCCGACCAAGCAAATTCTCGCTTGCCATCGACGGTGAATAGATTCACTAAAATCAAACCAACAATGATAGCTGGAGATTCCATCAAGGCAAGGGCTGCCACCATATAACCATCGAAATCCATGCCCAGTTCAGTTAAAAAGGCACTCGCTGTAATAAAGGTGACAGCGCTAATAGATCCGTAGGTTGCCGCGATCGCTGCCGCATCATAAGTATCTAGCTTCAGCTTCAGAATAAAAAAGGTGTAAATCGGGACAAAACAAGCCATCAACATCGCTGCTAACAGCGTCAGAAGTACTTCTTGGGTGATACCGCTTTTGATTAACTCCACCCCTCCCTTAAACCCGATCGCAAACAGTAGATAAAGCGAAAGGAGCTTGGGTACTGGTGCGGGAATTTCTAAATCAGACTTGACAAAAACCGCAGTCATCCCCAAGAAAAAAAATAGGACTGGTGGATTCAGGATGTTAGATATAATCAAACTGCCATCCATGTCCATCCCTCCTCAGACTGATTAAGCATAAGGTTAAACAATCTTTGCATTGTAAAAAATTTATCAAACCCTTGAATCATGATGTATCGCGTACCGTCACTCATGTCAATTGGGTAATGTGAAGAGTGAGTGTTTATCTTGCCTTTAGTTAAGCGATCGCAATAATTGTGCGTTTTTGTGAAACGTCAAAAGTTGAGCTGAGAGCGATCGCCCTGAGTGTAATTATAGTAAGCAACAATCAAATTACCGCGGCTTTTCAAGTTGCAAACACCAAACAAAAGTGCGTGGTTGGCTGAAGGCGCGTAGGCGATCGCATCTGTAATAATCGCCACTAACCTTAAATTCAGGCATTTGCCTTAGTTGTTAATCTATGGAGCATTTTATGATGGAGAGGCAGACCTGATTTAACGGAGTGCTTTGCATGGTTTCATCAGAACTAATCTTGACGTTGCGAGGGCTAAGTTGTGCAGACAAATTTTATCTCATGCAAGTTTTACTCTCAGAACTAGCCCAACAAGAGACGGATTTAATTAAGCCCAATCAATCTTATCCTATTATCCTACATGGTCGCCCTATGATGCGGTAGAAGCAGCAGATACAATGTTAAAAGTGCTATAAGCTGCTAAAACTCAAGACCATGCGTAACGCAGAACGATATCCCTTTGTTCCTATTGATGTTGCATTAGGGGAAGCAAGTTTTCTTCCATGCTTACCTGTCACTCTAGTTTATTGGTAAGATTCTTGCCTTTGCTTTTGCTTCATCCACTGTGACTAAAGCACCCATTTCTAGTGCTTGCTGAAATTGGCGCAAAGCATTGATAACTAAATTACATAAATTAGCTGGTAGAACATCTTGCGATCGCACTTGAATTACACTTGGTGCATCAGCTTGAGTCATTGCCAACAGCGTACCAAAGTCTAAGTCATGGGTGAAAACAATATACCCATGTGTAACTGCCCATGCCATGATTACTTTGCCTGTAGCGTCTGGCTTACCAACTTTTGATCAGTGGACAACTTCAAAACCTCCACTTTCCAAGACTGGAACCCAGTCAGGAGAAAGATTCATATCAATTAAAATTTTCATGCAGAAGCAAGAGGTACTTCAATTTCTTCAGCCCGCCATGCAGCATAAGCTAAGGCCTCATAAATATCTTCAAGTTCTAGATATGGGTAGGCTTTTAGGATATCTTCTGGGGTATGTCCTGCTGCCATTAAGCCAACAATTGTCCCTACAGTAACACGCATACCTCTAATGCAAGGTTTGCCACCCATTACTTCAGAGTTCAATGTGATTCGCTGGAGTGGTTTCATGTAGAAATTTCTGGAGTTTCTATATTTAGGTATTCTAAGTCTAGAGTGAAAAGCAGAAACGTTTACCTTGATTAAATCCTCTCTCATCGTTGCCAAGAGAGGGCAACTTGTTTGACTACCTCCAAAATCCTTTGCACCGCAGCAGACGTATTATCACGTCGCCAAATCATAGCCAATGCAACCTTAGGTGTTGGTTCTTGCAAAATTTTATATACAACTCCAGGTCGTTGCAGATTTTGCAGAGACTCCGGTACAATCGCTGCTCCCATTTCTGCTGCTACTAGGCTAACTATTGTTTGCATCTGAATCGCTTCTTGAGCAACAGTAGGGCTAAAATCTGCTTGCTGGCAAAGACTGATAATCGCGTCGTAAAGCCCAGGAGCTAAAGCACGAGGAAATAAAATAAAAGGTTCACCCTGGAGCGATCGCAATGACAAATTGGGTTGATTTGCTAGTCGATGGCTTTCCGGCAACGCCACCACCAATGACTCATCATATATAATCTCACAACAAAAAGAATCCTCTTCAACAGGCGGACGGAGAAATCCCACATCAATTCGGCTATCTTGCAACCACTGTAATTGTTGATCTGTTGTCAGTTCGTGCAATTCCAAATTTATATTAGGAATGCTAGTACGAAAAGTCCGCAAGATAGCGGGGAGAATATTGTAAGCAGCAGAACTGACAAAGCCAATCACCAACTGTCCCCTAAAGCCGCGACTAGTTTGTCTTCCTACTTGAATCGCTCCCTCAAGCTGTTTGAGAATTTGCCGAACTTCTTCTAAAAACACCTGCCCTGCAATTGTCAACTGCACATTTCTTTTTGTGCGGTGAAACAATTCAAAATCCAACTCTGCTTCTAACTGACGAATTTGTTGACTAAGGGGAGGCTGGGCAATATGCAAGCGTTCTGCCGCCCGCCCAAAGTGTAATTCCTCAGCCAATGTTACAAAGTAGCGTAGGTGTCGAAGTTCCATTGCGCTAATTTACTAATATTCAAAACATATTAAACGCTAGATAAAAATATATATGACATTGACAGAAATTGTGATTTTAAATAACTAATGGATACTATATTTCCCATGCTATGTATTCTAGAGATAAGTAATAAGTTTAGTTTATGCTTAATCAATAAATTGTTTATGATTAAGTTTTTATTTTTATTATTAATTTGTGAAAACTATTCATGACTTTTAAAACAAAAAAGTTAGAAAATTAATTTGGAAATATCATTTTTATTCCTGTAATTCAGGAGGACGATAAATGAGCATTGTAGCGCAAGTAATAGCTCAATCTGATAATGCTGCTCGCTTTCTTAGTCGGACTGAATTAGACAAATTAGATAACTTTTTTAAATCAGGAGAAACAAGGCTGAGAGTAGCACAGATATTAGCTCAGAACGAGCAAAATATCGTGGAAGAAGGCAGCCGTAGATTTTGGAAGATAGTTCCGAATACACCCAGCAATAGCGGCGATCCTAACAAAACAGCACTGTGTCAACGAGATCAAAGCTGGTATCTTCGTTTAATTACCTATGCTGTTTTGGCTGGAAATACAAAACCTTTGGAAGATATTGGCGTGGATGGGATGCGAGAAATGTACACTTCTTTAGGTGTTCCAGTCAGCAATATAGGTACTTGTATGCGCTGTCTCAAAGAAGTGGCTTCAGGCATGATGAATCGAGAAGAAGCTGCTATTGCTGGACCTTATTTCGATTATCTAATTCGAGCGATGTACTAGTTACATTGCTTCTGTCCTACCAGTGAAAGAATGTTTAATAATTGACAGTTTTGCCTACAAACTTAAGTACCTTAATTAATTTGAAGGAAAAAAGATGCAAGATACTATTACCTCTCTCATTAACCCTGCCGATTTGCGAGGTAGATACCTAGATAATGTTGAATTGGACAAATTAAGAAAATATTTTCAATCCGGTGAGTTGCGCGTTAAAGCTGCTGCTACTATCAGCGAAAATGCTGCTAATATTGTTAGCCAAGCAGTAGCTAATTCCTTGCTTTACGGCGACATCACTTGTCCTGGTGGCAATATGTATCCCACCCGTCGTTATGCAGCCTGCCTACGCGATTTATCCTTGTTCCTCCGTTACGCCACCTATGCCATGCTGGCTGACGATGCCTCAGTCTTGGACGAGCGAGTGCTTGATGGTTTAAAGGAAACCTATAATTCTCTGGGTGTTCCTGTTGATCGCACTATACAAGCAGTTCAGGCAATGAAAGAAGTAATTAATCGCCAAGTTGGTGCTGAAGCTGGTGAACAAATAGGAAGACACTTAGATCACATCTGTAATGGTTTGAGTTAAGAAATTCTTTGTACTTTTCTAGTGTTGAAGAGGTTAAAAGTCAGTTTATTACTCATTTAAGTTGCATAACCATTAAATATGCAAGTTGGATGTTTAATAAATAGGCTTTTGACCTCTAAGTTTTTGATTTAAAATTTTTAGTATTTGATAGGGTGCGTTAGAGCGGAGTTCTTAACGCAACACGCAATACTTTAACAATGGTGTGTTACGCTGTCGCTAATATGCCACTACATATATTTGTCAAATTAAACTGGTAAGTTAGTACTAACACCAAAAAACTTCATGCAGACAAGTACCTGCATGAAGTAGATTCTCAAGAATTATCTACAATTTAATTGCTTTCACCAACATAACTTTCCTGTTGATTTCACTCTCTAAACTCCTACTCATATTGCCTAGCTTTACTAAGCCCATATAAGGTTTTTTGAGAAGGCTTTTGGTAGGAATATTGGTAAAAATTTTTCTGCATTGGCTGCGGATACCCAAACTGTGATTTGTCCTCAACAGTGGGAACCTCGTAAAAGGGTGTCTGCCCATTTTGTGGGTAGCTAAACTCATATAGAACCTTTGGCTTTGGTTTTAATTCAGCTAATGTCGGCTTTCCTACAACCTTAGAAGGCTCATAGATTTTGTCGTTAGATGCTTTTTGGTATGCAAAAGCTGGCTTTTGCCCAATCCTTGGCAACTCGTAGAGACTACCCCACTCTGGCTGGGTTTCATAGCTGAAATGTTTCTGATATGCCAAATTTGGATTGGGAAAAGCTTCTGAAAAAGCATTTTTCCACGATTCTAGAACCGGCTCAAAGAAACCAGAAGCTAGCTGATAGTGCCACAGAGAACCTTGGAGGAAGAAGAACGCCAGGTAGAAATGGGCATTTGCTAACCAAACGCGAGACGTAGGCTCTGACTGAGCTGGATCGAAGTAGTAGGGTAATAGAGATGACTTGAGATGCAATGTAGGTCCGTAAAATTCAACAGGATAAGCCAAGGTATTAAAGCCGCAAAAGTAAGTTGAGGCAAATCCTGCTAGAGCAACACCAAATAGAGAGTAAGAAAGAATACCGTTACCAGAGAAAATGAAAAATCGCTCTACCCAAGCAAAAGGTTTGCGGAGAATATGCCAGATTCCTCCTAAAATTAGGATTGCACCCACATAAATATGACCACCAACTAAATCTTCCAGGTTGTTAACTTCAAATAAATGAGCTATGCGATCGCCTATCACTACAGGATCGAGAGTAGGATTAGTAACCAAACGCACTTCATGTATTGTGGCATCATAAAGCCCACCCAACAACATGGCTTTTGCTACTAAAAGCAATGCACCTAACCCTAAAAAAATTAGGTGATTTCCTAAGATAAAACCTAATTTCTTTGAGTCATCCCAGTTAAAGTGAAATAGACGAACTATACTTCTGGGATCTTCTTCCAGGTTTTGAGGAATTCTAAAGTTATGAAACAGAGCACCTCCTGCCAATACAAACGATGAGATGAGGTGTACCATCCCAATCACAAAATATGGATAAGTATCAATCACCTCACCGCCTGAACCTACACCGAAACCTAAAGTAGCCAGGTGAGGTAGCAAGATTAATCCCTGCTCGTACATCGGGCGATCACTTGAGTACCGAGCAATCTCAAAGAGCGTAAATGCCCCAGCCCAAAAAGCTATCAGCGCAGCATGAGCAATATGAGCAGTCAGAAATGTACCCGATAGATTCGTAAGGCGTGCGTTACCAGCCCACCAAGGATATTTAACCTTGTTCTTACGGTCGGATTGCATAGTTTGTTATGTCCTCACTTTCAAATGTGGTGTTGAAAGCCGAGAAAGTTTTTTACAATTCTTAGCAAAAATGACAGTCTGATTAAATGTAATTATTGAAGAGTAGGCTAACAGATTGCAATCAATAGAATTAGTTTGTAATGTTTATATATTTTTTGTAATTTAATCTTCTGAATTGAAAAAGACAGAGGGCAGAAAGTTTTTTCATTCGTTATTTGGTGTACGCAATCCATTAAGGCTACTCATTCATCAAAGAAAGGGTGTAGAGGTGTTGGAGTAGAAATTAAGCTTCTAAAAAATAATCAGAAATAATATTCAAAAAATATTAATTACTAGATAAAAATATGTTGGGCATTCATAATTACATTCATTGACGTAGAGTTTAACGAGTAAATGTGAGCGTTGGCAAACCACCAATCAATAATTTACTTATTACAGAGAACTTATCATGTCAATTTATGATTGGAATTATATTCTTGTTGGTGAATGGTCGCCAATTATAAGCATCAACGAACATAGCAGAAAGCGAATATAGCAAAAATTTAAAAAATCAGATAAGCGATCGCTCCTTTGTCAGATAGCAACAATTGGTAATAATTGCATCCTCTCTCCTCAGGAAACGGTGTTGCAGAATGGAAGTTATGATGTAACTAAATCTACGATTCTGATCAAATTGCGGGGTAAGGAAATCCCAGTTTTACTGGATCAGCTAATCCCCTCATCTTGAAGACAAGGAGAGGTGGCATGAGTAATTTTACGGAATCTCAAATCATTGAAACTGCAAAAAATCACATTTTGGCAACATACAGAAATTATGCCTATCCAGTTGTTCCAACTGATGAATACGACCATCCTATGCCTTATAAACCTGAATGTGTGCCGTGGGTTGTTTGCAAATCAATAGAAGTTAAAGACGGGCATATTGGGAGTAGATCGAATGAGGAATGGGAAGTTAGTATCAAGGTTGACTGGAAGTGGGTTCACGAGGACTCAGAGGACGAGCCAGAAAAAGACGTATTTTTGTCTGTGAGCGTATTTGCTAAAGACGGGCAACTTTTTTGCGGTGAAATTGATCGGGTGTGGTTAAAAGAAGTTGTTACGGGAACTAGTAACTAAAGATTTTCATCAGCAATTTCTTGTGGCAAGCCACTGCGTCTTTGAATATTTAGCCTAATAAAAGGCGCATAAGGAGACAAGAATGAAAAAACTTAGACTGTCTGGGTTGCTGAAGCTAGCTGTAGTCATGCTGATGAGTTGCTCAGTATTACTGCTTTTTTGGTTAAGCTCACCATTGCCTCAGTTATTAGCAAAACCTGAGACTAAAATTTTTGAACAAGTCTGGCAAACCGTTAATGAAAATTTTTACGATCCAAATTTTAATGGAGTGAACTGGAAAGCTATGCGGGAAAAATATCAGCCCCAAGTAGCACAAACCAAGTCTAAAGCAGAATTTGCGATCGCCATCAACCAAATGCTTTCCGAATTGCAAAGTTCTCACATCCGCTATTACACTCAAGATGAGCCAGCATATTACCAGCTTTTAGGCATTTTTGTACCGAGAAGTACAGAGTTACAAAAGCAGTTAAAAAAATACTTTCCCAAAGGCAAGATTGAATACACTGATATAGGTATATTCACCAAAAACATTAATAACAAAACCTTTATCAGCGCTATCCTTGATGGTAGCCCGGCTGCAAAAGCAGATTTAAAAGTAGGCGATCAAATTATTAGTGTCGATGGACGTTCGTATCAACCAATACAATCATTTGCGGGAAAAGCAGGTGAGAAAGTCAAACTGTTGATTCAGCGATCGCCCGATCGCAACAGTCAAAAAGAAATAGCGATCATGCCAAAGATGTTAGACGCCAGCACCATGTTTATCGAGGCACACCGAGCTAGTACCCAAATTATTCAACGGCAAGGAAAGAAAATAGGCTACATTCATATCTGGTCACATGCTGCTAACGAAGATCAACAGCAGCTGCAAGAAGAAATGATTTACGGACGCCTCAAAGATGCAGATGCATTAGTTCTGGATTTTAGAGACGGATGGGGTGGAGGAGATGTTGATTCTCTAAATATCTTTACAGCAAAAGAAGGGCCAAGTGTTACCAGTATTTCTCGTAAGGGGAGGAAATATACTTATGTGAGTCAGTGGAAAAAGCCAGTGGCTATGGTGATCAACGAAGGCAGCAGAAGTAGCAAAGAAATTTATGCTTATGGTTTTCAGCAGCATAAAATTGGTTCTGTAATTGGTTCCAAAACAGCAGGAGCAGTAGTTGCCGGGCGTCCTTTTTTTATGCCAGATGGTAGTCTACTTTATGTAGCGGTTGCAGATGTATTTGTCAATGGCAACGAAAGATTAGAAGGCAAAGGCGTCACACCAGACATTAACGTAGCCTTTCCCTTAGAATATGCTCAAGGTGCAGATCCACAAAAAGAGCGAGCTATAGAAACTGTACTTGCAGCACTCAAATAAAAAGGTAAAAATTACATAAAAGATAGGCTTTTGAGCTTTTTCAAATGGTATATTCATAGCCGCCATCACGTACTAGGATCATCCAAAATGAAAAAAATCTTGTTCCTGTGTACGGGTAATTATTACCGCAGTCGTTTTGCCGAACATCTGTTTAATTGCTTGGCTCTAAAGCACGGATTAAAATGGCAAGCTATCTCACGCGGTTTAGCACTGGAGAGAGGTGTAAACAATATCGGGGCAATTTCCCGATACACGATTGAGGCTTTAAAGAAGTGGGGAGTAACTTTACTAGAAAGCGAACGTTTGCCCTTGCAAGCTCTAGAAGAAGATTTTCAAACTGTGGATTTGATAATTGCCCTAGATGAGTTGGAACATCAACCTCTGATTTTAGAACGTTTTCCTCAATGGTTAGATGCTGTCGAATATTGGTTGATCCACGATACTGATAAAACTTCAGCACAAGAAGCTTTGGGAAAATTGGAGAAACATCTGCTGTTATTAATTGAAAAATTGGTACAAACTTAAGTCATTTTTTCGCTAGCTGATATCCTCATTTTCATCCTCAAGCGATCGCATAAATAAACTTGTAAGAGGTTAAGTATTTAAGCAGGGTGTGTTACGGCTATGCAAGGATTTGAGAGTTTATGAGAATTAGAACTAGCCGTAACGCACCTACAGTTAAAATTTTCTTTATAATTCATCTCTAAAAAGTCTTTGTTGGAAGTAGAAATCTTTCCGAGCATAGATTATTGTTATTGGTTTCAATCCATAGTAGGGAGTAATTAAAATTTTAACAGTCAAAAAAATTTTTATTAGAAATTGTGAATGGTTTCAATCCCTAATAGGGAGTAATTAGAATTTCAACTTTTTTTAGTAATAGGTTGAGAAAATAGTATCTCGTTTCAATCCCTAATAGGGAGTAATTAGAATTTCAACCAGCTTATGTTACGACCAGCGTGCCGGAAGATGCAGTTTCAATCCCTAATAGGGAGTAATTAGAATTTCAACACTTTTACCTGTTTACCAGCCAATGCTGTTAGAGGGGGGTTTCAATCCCTAATAGGGAGTAATTAGAATTTCAACACCTACACTTTGAGGTTAGAAGTGGTGACCCTAGTTTCAATCCCTAATAGGGAGTAATTAGAATTTCAACGGTACATTGTTGGGGATTACCCGTTTGAATGGCGCGGAGTTTCAATCCCTAATAGGGAGTAATTAGAATTTCAACCAGCTTCAGCCGTATCCGGCGGGCTGACCGTGTAGTTTCAATCCCTAATAGGGAGTAATTAGAATTTCAACCTACGCAGCTACCAGCCGAAGTTGCGTCCCTCACGTTTCAATCCCTAATAGGGAGTAATTAGAATTTCAACTAGGGGGAGACGAATTAACCGCAAGGTTGCTTTTTTAAGTTTCAATCCCTAATAGGGAGTAATTAGAATTTCAACTGCTCCATCGTTACAGAGTTCGTATGCCCAGGAGTTTCAATCCCTAATAGGGAGTAATTAGAATTTCAACCGCCGTAAACGGTGGAGGCACTTTTACTATCGTTGTTTCAATCCCTAATAGGGAGTAATTAGAATTTCAACGCGATTCCAAACCACTTTTAGTATAAGCAATAAGCCCGTTTCAATCCCTAATAGGGAGTAATTAGAATTTCAACCCTGTGTACGCTCCAATGAGGGAATTGAGGTAGAGGTTTCAATCCCTAATAGGGAGTAATTAGAATTTCAACTTGGTTAAATTTAGTCTCCAAGTCAATTAAGCCTGTTTCAATCCCTAATAGGGAGTAATTAGAATTTCAACCAGTGGGAATGGCACTAAAGAGCGTAAGTGATGGTTTCAATCCCTAATAGGGAGTAATTAGAATTTCAACCCCGACAACCAGCACCAGGGACAGAAGGGAAAAGAGCAGTTTCAATCCCTAATAGGGAGTAATTAGAATTTCAACTATACTCTGATATAACCTTACGGTACCAAGCAGGAAGTTTCAATCCCTAATAGGGAGTAATTTGAATTTCAACTTAGTAGCCTTAGCAATAGCAAAGGCACCAGAAGAGGTTTCAATCCCTAATAGGGAGTAATTTGAATTTCAACTAAATCATCTTCTTCAACTTTAAAACGAAGAAGTCGGCGTTTCAATCCCTAATAGGGAGTAATTTGAATTTCAACATATTCATATTATAGCGTGTACACACGCTATAATGTTTCAATCCCTAATAGGGAGTAATTAGAATTTCAACCTGGTGCGAGGTGAAAAAATTTGCATCAGAAATAGAGGGTTTCAATCCCTAATAGGGAGTAATTAGAATTTCAACCCTGCCTCCAAAACAACAGAATACCCGCCCTGTGCGTTTCAATCCCTAATAGGGAGTAATTAGAATTTCAACACCGCAGTCGTACCAAGGGAGGTAAAGGTGTTTTGAGTTTCAATCCCTAATAGGGAGTAATTAGAATTTCAACACCAGAATTGGGGTATCCTCGGAAGAGCTTGATAAGTTTCAATCCCTAATAGGGAGTAATTTGAATTTCAACACGATATTCACGCGATTACAGCTGCTGGGATAGCTAGTTTCAATCCCTAATAGGGAGTAATTAGAATTTCAACACCCCTAAAATTCCACTCACGCTTCTATCTAATGCCGCTGTTTCAATCCCTAATAGGGAGTAATTAGAATTTCAACACCTTATTAGTTTTTGTTTACCTTTTGCTTTTTGTTATTTGTGTTTCAATCCCTAATAGGGAGTAATTAGAATTTCAACACGTGAGGAGGATTTTAAAGAAGTGCTCCTCAAATGGTCAAGTTTCAATCCCTAATAGGGAGTAATTAGAATTTCAACACTTGGGAGTAATTTCTACGTGTCGCTGTTGTCCCAATGGGTTTCAATCCCTAATAGGGAGTAATTAGAATTTCAACACTGTCGGAGACGGTTTGAAGGTTTGGTGCTTCCGTTTCAATCCCTAATAGGGAGTAATTAGAATTTCAACACGCTAGCTGGTCTAGGTCTGCCAACTTTTTCTCGATAGTTTCAATCCCTAATAGGGAGTAATTAGAATTTCAACACACAACGGGGGGTCTTAGAAGGTAGAAGCCCAGCGTTTCAATCCCTAATAGGGAGTAATTAGAATTTCAACACGCAAATAAGCGGGTGGGTGAAACTTTCATAATAAGTTTCAATCCCTAATAGGGAGTAATTAGAATTTCAACACGACTTTATGTGGGTATGAGAGGGATCTGATGATGTTTCAATCCCTAATAGGGAGTAATTAGAATTTCAACACTGCGGCAGCCCAAAAGTCAATCAATATTAGATTTTCAAGGTTCGTTTGCGCGGACGAGGCAATCATAGCATGAAAAATTTGGATTGAGTAGAGTGAAAATAGCCCAAACCCAGTCTGAACAAGGAGCGCGGATGGTTGAGAAGTGCGATCGCTCTTTTCTTTTTACAGTATAAGGAATCCAGCCATTTTTTTGTGAACTGGTTTTTCAACACCTACCCTTCCGCGCATTTCAAAGAAAATGGTGCGATCGCCTGACAATGTTAAACCATCATTGCCTGCTTCCGTAGACTTCCAATTGTAGCAATGGTGTGTTGGGCGACGCGCTCAATCTCCTCAGTTGTATTAAATCGTCCAATGCCAAACCGTATTGACGCATAAGCTAACTTTTCTGAATGTCCTAGTGCTGTGAGGACGTGGGATGGTGCAGTAGTTGCCGAGGAGCAAGCAGCACCAGAAGATACAGCCATTACTGGTTGCAATCCTAACAAAAGTGCTGCCCCGTCTACTCCCTCAACACTAATATTTAAATTTCCCGCCAGGCGCTGGGTGGGGTGTCCGTTGAGATGAATTCCCTCTAACTGAGAAAGCTCCTCCCATAAACTTTGCCGCAGTTGAGTAAGGCGTTGAGTTTCTGTGGCTTGTTCTTTTAGAGCGATTTCCACTGCTTTCCCAAATCCGACAATTTGCGGTGTGTACAAGGTACCAGAACGCATTCCCCGCTCATGCCCGCCTCCGTGCTGCTGAGGAGCTATTTGCACTCTTGGGTTGCGGCGACGGACGTATAGCGCACCAACACCTTTGGGGCCGTATAATTTATGTGCTGTTAATGACATCAAGTCAATTTTCATTACCTGCACATCTAACGGAATTTTGGCGATCGCCTGTGCAGCGTCACTGTGAAAAATTACATCACGCTCCCGACAGATAGCACCAATTTCTGCTAATGGCTGCAATACGCCAATTTCGTTATTTGCTGCCATCACTGAAACCAAAATAGTATCGGGGCGCAAGGCCTTTTCTAACTCGCTTAAATTTATGAGTCCATCTTGTTGAACTGGGAGAATAGTAATTTCAAAACCTAGAGTTTGCAGATATTTGCAAGGATCGAGAACAGCGTTATGTTCAGTAGCAACAGTAATAATATGCTGCCCTTTTTGGAAATAGGCTTCTGCAACTCCTTTGATAGCCAAATTATTAGCTTCTGTGGCACCACTAGTAAAGACGATTTCTTCTGGTGTGGCGTTAATCACTTCAGCTAAAATTTCCCGCGATTTTTTAATAGCAGCTTCTGCTTCCCAACCGTAAACATGACCGATACTGGAAGGATTACCAAAGTGTTCGGTAAAGTAGGGTAACATTGCTGCCAATACCCGTTCATCTAAAGGTGTGGTGGCATGGTTATCGAGGTAAATGGGACGATTAGACATAATTATGAGATTAAAATTTGACCAAGATTTTTTAATATACTCAGAACCTTATATTATTCATTTTCGCGCTTCAATAATTTTTTGTTTACTGTGTTTGAACAGTGTCTTGGAAGTTCTCAAGCTGTTGCTTTTATGGTTTTGAAAATCGATTTCGTAAGAGCTTAACTAACGTAAGTCCTGTAATTAGTCCAAGGATAGCACCAGCACCGGCACCAGTCACAGTATTAAACGCAGCACCAAACACAGCAAAGCCCACAGCAGTTGCTAATACCCACCAACCAGCCTGATAAATTTGTCGTCTCAGTACCAACCATTGCATTATTCCGACAAAAATCCCTAATACAGCACCAGCCATTGCATCAATCAGAGCATTAAATACAGCACCAAACACAGCACCAATCAGAGCATTAGCTACAGCACCAAACACAGCAAAGCCCACAGCAGTTGCCAATACCCACCAACCAGCCTGATAAATTTGTCGTCTCAGCACCAGCCATTGCATTATTCCGACGAAAGTCCCCGCTATAGCAGCAGCCACAGTATTGCCTGCATTCACATTACCCACAGCAGCGCCTACAACTAATCCCACCACAGCACCCATAACAACGCCTACAGTAGTTGCAAGTATCCACTTTAATAAAAAACCCCATCCAATTTTTGCAGGTTGGGTTACTGCTGGAGGAGATTGGCTTACTTGCTTTGTCGCTGGAACTGATGGAGCAGCAAACACTGGAGGAGTATAACGAGGCTGACGTGTATTCAAAATTTGGTCAATCTCCGCCAGTCTTTGTAAAATTATTTGAGTATTAGCCGGGCGCTGACTGGGTGAATGCGCCATCATCCAATCAATCAAATCTGCAAGCTGTGGTAAGATTTCACCTGCATAGTTACGCCAACGAATCTCTGCTGTGTAAGAATCGTAAATTGCTGGATCGGTTGGTTCTTTGCCTGTTAGTAAAAATATAAATGTGCGTCCCAAGGCAAAAAAATCGGACTGTGGTACAGCTTGATGGTTGAACTGTTCGGGAGGGGTGTAGCCTGCGGAAATAATACCTGTAACATTGCCTTGAGCCTGGGCAAACCAGTAGGTTTGTGTAACTGCTCGTGCTGTGCCAAAGTCAATCAGTACCAACTGCCCAGTCGCTCTGAGCATGATATTGGGTGGCTTGATATCTCTATGAAAAAAGTTTTGGCTGTGGACTTGTTGCAGAATTGTGACTATTTCAGTCAACCATTGCACTGCTGAATTTTGATCTATGGGGCGAAAGTCTCGCTGTTTCATGTATTCATACAAGTCCAATCCTTCTATTTTTTCCATCACCAAACAGTGTAGCGACTGTTGGCTATCTCTAGGAAAATATACAAAATAGCTGTCTGGTTCAACTTGGGGAATACCAGGATGATTTAATTGAGCGAGAACTTGTGCTTCTTGTTGAAATAATTCAATCGCCCTGGGTTCGGATTGAGTCAGTACTTTGAGGGCTTTAGGAGCGTTGCTGCGTAAATCTTTCACCGCAAATGTCACCCCAAAACCACCACCGCCCAGTCCATTCACTACCCGATAGCGACTTTGTAGTAGTAATTCTGAACCACAAGTTTGACAAAACAAAATGTTGTCAGGATTTTGAGAGTCAGGGCAGCGAGGGTTAATGCATAAGCTCATTGCATTACCGACTAACGAATTTTATTTCTCGATGATTTTACTGCTAATGATGGTTTATTAATGAAAATTTGTATTAAGTACAATTTACGACTTCTGTCTGATAAATAACAGACAGCAATGTCCCAATTTGTATTCAGTGCTAAAGTATTCACTACAAGCTAAGAGATTTTTAAGAGTAAATTTATTTACTACTGTTGGTTATTATTACTAAACTCTTCTAGGAAAATACTACTGCTGTTAAAGTCAAGCGATCGCACTAATGAAAGCGGCAATGGTGGCTGACTGATGATATTAATATAATCTGGACTCAGATAGGAAAGATAATTCGGCTGATTAGCAATGTAAGAGTTGAAAAAGCCAATACTCAAAATCTCGACATAGCGACGAGCTAAGGCAGGATTAGGACCGATAGCTTGACTGGGAACAGGTATGGCAGTGTTTGGTGATTCTGCAATGGTGGAAAAGTGAGTAGCATTATTAATCAATGCTAGATACTTGTTTGGGGTTGTAAGCCACCTAAAAGGTTGGATTTGTTCCGGAAGAGCCGGAGCAGCTGTATCGGCACTGCCACTGATCATCATAACTGGGATTTTGATTTGACTTAGGCTCTGTTGCCCAAAAACTATACTATTGACAGGATTAATGGCGATCGCTGCTTTGATGCGTGGATCGGCAAGGTTGTATTGACGAGATTGTGGTAATTCTAAAGCCAAGCATTGCAGCAGGAGCGAAACATTGAATGTGTCTTGGAAAGCCGGGCAACTTTTTTCTAGTTGCTCAAAGTTAATTGGTGCGCCCGCTAATGCTAAAGCTGTATAGCCTCCAAAGGATTGCCCAACGACGCCTACCTCTTGCAAATTCATGCGTCCTTTGAAGGCAGGGTTAATTTGAGATAGGCGAGTCAATTCATCTAATAAATATTTAACATCTAAAGGTCGGTCAATAAACTCGCCGGGCGCAGTAACTTGAGCAGATCTACCTGACAATAATGCTTGCAGCTGTTGAGTATTGCTACCAGGATGTTCAGGAACTGCAACAACAAAACCATAAGATGCCAAATATTCAGCTAGGTAAGCAAAGCTTGTGCGATCGGAACCAAGTCCATGAGAAATGACTATTACTCTCGCACGATTGGAACCAGTTGGTAGATAAATGTCAGCAGGAAAGGTACGATTACGCGATGGATCGAAAAGTGTGATGGTTTGCTTTTGCCCTCGAAAAGGCCGAGATTGTGGTAAGTTGATTTTGGCAACGTTGTTTGTTTGAGGAAGGAGAGTTGCCGTCTGTTGATTGAATTGCTTGTTAATGAGTGCGATCGCTTGTTGAGTTTGGTTTACAAAACTCTGAATTGACTGAGCAAACTGTAAGCTGCGGGCTAAATTAATCGAAATTTCACTGGAAGGAAATTTGCGCAGTATATTCAATAAATTAAAGTTTTCTGAGTCTACTGCTGCCAAAATTAGTGCAGCGCGAATTCCATAAAAACCAGTGGAGCGTGTTTCTCCCTGAATAACTTGTGCCAGAATTTCTAATAGTCTTTCTCCGATGGGTGTGTAGAGAAACTGAGAAACCTGTATAGCATTTAAAGGAATAGGAGTAAGTAAAACTTCTCGCAGTTGCTCTAATTGTTCTTCGGGTGCATACCGAGCGTAGTTTGCCAATTCATCATCTATTTTGCCTGTTCGAGCATAAGTTTCCAGAGAATCAATCGGGATAGATCGCTGCAAAAGTCCATAAGACAGAGTTAATCGTTCTGCACCGATAACAGGGCGGGGAATGAAAATTGTGATCATGAAGAAGGCAGTAGGCAGTAGGCAGTAGGCAGAAGGGAAGCCCTTAAATATATTTGGCGGTTTCCAGAATGGACTTTTGATTGAACGCTTGTACCATTGGCGTGATTTTGGATGATGCATTGAGACAACCCGCTTGTAGTTAGAGAGATTCAAAAGGCATCCAAAAGAAAAAGTTGATCGTGGCGATCGCTGTGGATTTTTTAGGCTTGTCTTCCACTCTCTCCTTTGACAACAGCAGCAGCAATAAGGTGAGCAAGACGCAGCGCCTCTGGTACATAACCGCAGTCTGTCAGACGCCGTAGCACTTGGGCGCTTACCTGTGGTTCGGCACCACAAACCTGAAAATAAAAGGGTGGATATTCATAGATGCAACCAGCTTGGCGTAGAATTTCTAATCGTTGTTCTGGTTGCGGTAGCTTTTGAATAGCCTTTTCAATTTTATTCAAGTTTGGTTGGCGTTGCATCACAGCAATACAAGGACGCTCCAGTCGTTTTGCTAACAGTGGCAAGTTAATCAAATTAAAGCCACCCAGAGAAATGCCATCTAGCAGCACTATATGCAGCTGCGGTAGAAATTTGCCATCCACCAGCAATTGACAAAGAATTTCTGTAGCATCCCAGCCATCTGGTTGAATTTCTCCCCAAACCATTCCTTCAAAGCGAGTATTAGCACAGACAACTCCTGCAACTCCAACCGGATGACAACAATGGCGAACAAAAGGAGCATCATCAAAACCGATAGCGCGAATTGTACGATTATTTCGCAGTAGAGCTTCTAGTTCCATCGTTACTAGGGGAGAGGTTACAGGGGACAGGGTACAGGTTACAGGGAATAGATGAAGAAGACACAGGGACACGGATAATTATCAGCATATTCTTTCTCCTTGTCTCCTTGGCTCCCCTGCCCCTTGTCCTAATTTCCTACCTACGCTCTTGCGTGTTCGCCGTCAGGCGTTGCGTTAGCTAGCGACTTCTGTAGACGCGCAAGCGGCTTCCCGTCGGGTAAGTAGCCGCTTACGCGTCTACTGCCCTCTGCCTTCATTACCCACCGTTACAATATCGGCTCAAAATAATAGAATTCTTTTCAAGACTTGATACGCAAAATATGATTCCTATTATTTCTACCATTCCTCTGCGTCAAATGGCTTCCGGCGATCGCTTGTCTCTGCAAGTATACAAATTTATTGGCGCACAGCCAGGCAAAAAGGTTTATATTCAATCTAATTTACACGGTGCAGAAATAGCTGGTAACGCAGTCATTCACCAGTTAATTGATTTTTTGCTGTCTATAAACGACTCTGATTTAATTGGGGAAATTTTGTTAGTTCCTGTTTGTAATCCAATGGGAACTAATGAACGCGCTCATAATTTTTCCCCTGGCAGATACTGTGTTTATGAATTCAAAGACTGGAACCGCATCTTTTGGGACTACGAAAAAGAAGCAGATAATTTAGCTAGCTTTGCTAAAACTCAACTTCATCTAGATTTAGAAATGGTAAAACAAAATTACCGAGCTTTAATTCAACAAAAATTTGCTCAACTCTTAGAAAAGATTAATTCTCCCAGTAGCGTACTCTATACTGAAAAATTCCGCTATCAACTCCAGTCTTTGTGTTTAAATTCCGACTATTTGATTGATTTACACAGTTCTACAAATCAAGGACTCAATTACCTCTATTACTTTCGCGATCGCGAAGCTAGTGCTAAATATTTTCTTCTAGATTTGGGGATTTGGCTGGATGAGTATGACGGTGATGCATTTGATGAGGCTTTTATCAAACCGTGGTTAGCACTTGAAGAGTGTTTTAAACAACTAGGCAGAGAAATTCAATTTGATATAGAAGCTTGGACGCTGGAACTAGGTACGGGTATGCAGATGATTCCTAATGCAGTTGCTAAAGGTTTAAAGGGAATAAAGAATTATTTATTACAGAAAGGAGTATTAAAAATTGCTGATTTTAATTTAGATAATACTCATTCTCATACCATGAATTTTAAAACTAGAAGTAAAGTCACAAAATATTATGCTCCTGTAGGGGGAATGATTAAATCAAGAGTTGAATTGGGAAGTGAAGTGAAAGCAGGAGAACTTATTTATCAAATTCTGAGTTTTAATAAAGAAGGTAAGTTACCAACAGTGATTGATGTTTGTACGCAAGCGAATGGATTAGTATATGATATTTCTATCAATCAATCTGTGAATGAGGGAGAGTTTGTAATCGGAGTAAGTAGTTAGTTTCCCCAGTTCTCTTATCTCTTTTTTAAAAAATACTTATTGTACCAAATTAAAATCTGATTTCTTTGAAAAATTGGATTTACAGTCTTTAAAATTATATCTGTAAGAGTAAGAAAAGAAAAAAGTAAGGAACTTAATTGATGTAATATACATATGGTTGCGATTCTCACCGACTGACTAAAATGACCCAAAGCTACGATCACAGATTTGGGAAAATGCCACTTTTTTACTTTTCTGTATAGCTTGAAGTGATGGTACTTCACTAGTAGATTAGATAAAAGCAGAGGCAATTGCTAAAACTTTTAGGTGAGTGGATGAGAATTTTGTCTCTACAAAAAATATACTAATAGCAAACGCAGGGTAAATGGAGTCCCAGGTGAATAGTAGCAATAATGACATCTTCTCTTTTTCAGGAGAAGTAATGATTCCTCAGGCTCCTCCTGAATTCAGGTCAGGTTTTATTGGCATTATCGGTCGCCCTAATGTCGGTAAATCTACGCTCATGAATCAGTTGGTTGGACAAAAAGTTGCCATTACATCACCAGTAGCACAAACTACACGCAACCGCTTGCAAGGCATTTTAACCACCAAAGATGCACAGCTAATTTTTGTGGACACCCCAGGAATTCACAAACCTCATCATCAGTTAGGAGAAGTACTGGTACAAAATGCAAAAATCGCCATTGAATCTGTGGATGTAGTGCTATTTGTGGTTGATGTTACAACAACCTGTGGCGCGGGCGATCGCTATGTTGCCGATTTGCTCAGTCGCAGCAGCACACCAGTAATTTTGGGCTTGAACAAAATTGACGAACAGCCTCCAAATTTACTAGAGATAAATGAAAGTTATACCAAGTTAGCTGATTCCCAACAATGGCAAACAGTCAAATTTTCTGCCAAAACTGGTGTAGGATTGCCGGAATTACAACAATTACTGATTCAAAATTTAGAACCTGGGCCTTACTATTATCCTCCTGACTTGGTAACTGACCAACCGGAGCGTTTTATTATGGGTGAATTAATTCGCGAACAGATTTTACTGTTAACGCGTGAAGAAATTCCCCATTCTGTGGCGATATCTATAGATCAGGTGCAAGAAACACCAACGATTACCCGTGTGATGGCAACGATCCACGTCGAGCGTGATTCCCAAAAAGGAATTTTGATTGGCAAAGGCGGATCGATGCTCAAAGCTATTGGTAGTGCAGCACGCGAACAAATTCAAAAGTTAATTGCAGGCAAAGTCTACTTGGAACTGTTCGTGAAAGTGCAACCAAAATGGCGTCAATCCCGCATCCGTTTAGCAGAGTTGGGATATCGCGTGGAAGAATAGAACAGTAAGTTAATAGCTAATGGTTAATGGTTAATGGTGCTATTAACTATTAACTATTAACAACTAACAATTAACAATCAATATTTAAAATGTCTTTTGATACTTCTTTTAATTTGCCACCAGAAGCTCCGCCTTTGCGAGTGTTAATAATTGAAGACGATCCGATGATGCAATTGGGTTTGGAACAGTCGCTAATGGCGCATCCCCAATTGGAAATTGTTGGACAAGCTGAAGATGGCTACTTAGGCGTGCAAGCTGCATTGAAACTCAAACCAGATTTAGTAGTCATGGATATTGGGTTGCCGCGACTAGATGGCATTGCTGCGACACAGCAAATTAAAGCTGCATTACCAGAAACTCACGTGGTGATGCTAACATCGCACAAAACGGAGACGGAAATTATTGCTGCTCTATCTAGTGGTGCAGATGCATATTGTATAAAAGGGGCGAGTGTGGAAAGGCTTTTGAGTGCGATCGCTGCTGCTGTTGAGGGTGCAACTTATCTCGATCCTCAAATTGCCAGACAAGTGATCGAAAATCTTAAACCGCCTTCTCCAAAAGGGAACATAGCAAATCTCTCCGAACGAGAATTAGAGGTGTTGAAACTGATGGTAGAAGGTTACAGCAACCCAGAGATTGCTGAAAAACTCTACCTCAGTCCTAATACTGTGAAAACTCACGTCCGAGGGATTATGAATAAATTATCTGTTGACGATCGCGTCCAAGCAGCAGTTGTTGCTTTACGTTCTGGATTGGTTTAATGGATATTTCTACTTTCATCTTAAAGATAGAGGCTAATTTTCTTAATCCATTTCTTTTTTTTGGTAAAGGTAAACTAAAAATCTGTGTAGGCTGTTACAATGATTGTTAAGAAAAATTGCCCGCTCCGCTTTGGGAACGCGAAGCTTGGGCTTTGCTCTCTTGAGAAGACAACGTAAAGAAGAAATTTTTTAGTAGACCAGCCGTGGTAAGCTGGTCTTTTTTTATTAAAAACTGAAGGTAGTCCTTAATGCCCCAATAATAACATCATCATTATCATTGTTGTGATCCGGGGCAGTTAGCCAGATTACTCCTGGAGTGATAGTGATGTTATCGCTAATCTGATATTGGTAGAACGCCTCTACATGATAGGAAGTATCCCCATCGGTGTCGATTTCATTGAGACTAGAACCTGTAACCTTAGGTTCCATACCGACAATGATACCCGCTAAGTTACCTTTTTTACCAAGGTCTGGAAAACCTAGAGTTACTGCCCAGTTCCAAATATCAAGCTCTCCACGGTCAATAGTTCCTCCTGCTGTGGATAAATTCCGAGCATTTGTGTAGCCAACCCAACCACCTAAAACAAATTGCTCGCTAATACCTAAGGATGCTTGTACACCGTAGGAGTTACTAGAAAAAGGCACATCAACAGTCCCGAAATTTTGATCTAAAAAGGAGATTGGATTTGCCCTACTGCTACCAGCACCCAATTGTTGATTGTAGGCGTTGATGTAAGTTAAACCAATGGTGAAGCGATCGCTTGGTTTAAAGGTTAACTGTGCCAGAGCACCATAAGGCCCATTGAAAAAGCCATTATCAGAGGAGGAATCATTGGGTGAACTCGCCAAATATGCTAAACTCAGCGCCAATGCATCACCAAAATTCTGGGTGACACCAAAGCCTGCACCGTCCATTTGGTAATAGATTGGGTTACGCGTACCGAAGGTAGACAAAGCACCAAACGCACCATCTCCATCAAAGATATTCACTGTACTGGTAACATCGTCTGCGGCACCTGCATTGGCTATAGCGATAACCTCCGTACTTTCAGTCAGGGGAAATCTGTACCACAGTGCATCTATTGCCACATCAGTCGTGCCATCTTCACCTGCAAAGAACAAACTTCCCTCTGGCGTACCAATATCTGGGTTGAGAATATTATTTGCTTGCAGCCTAGTAAATAGAGTATCTCTTCCTGTAAAGCTAGTATTTAATTCTACACGCGCCCGTGCTCCAAAAGTTGTATTGTTGTTTTTTGCATCTACACCATTAACGTCATCCCCTGCGAAGACATCAGTAAGGGCTGCGACAACTTGTCCAGTTAATTTAGTAGTAGTAGAAAATTGATTTGCTTCCAATTCAGCATTACGTGCTTCCAGAGCATCCACACGACCGCGTAAAGTAGCTAATTCTGCGGCAAATTCTTCTTGTAACCTCTGTAATGTGGCTAAATCTTCTTTTTGTACCAAATCACCAGTGGCAGTAGCAATTAGTTCGTTAACCCGATCCAGACAAGCATTCAATCCTGCCGCAAACTCATACCGCGTCATTGCCCGATTACCCCGATATGTGCCATTTGGATATCCGGCAATACATCCGTAACGTTCAACCAGTGATTGCAAAGCAACAAATGCCCAGTCTGTAGGTTGTACGTCTGATAACTGAGAAACGGAAGTTACTTGCGCTACTAGTTGTTCTGTATTTTTCTGGACTTTTTTTTCAGGCTTGGCTACCAACTGCGATTCAGTTACTTCTGAGATAGTGGTTTGTTCCTGTGCAATAGCAACAGAGCCAACAAACAGCATTACGCTATACACTGCTGGAGTTATCAGCAGAGTTTTCCAAAATTTTTGCATTTTACTCCTCACACTACCTAAACAAAAGATTCTCTAACACTACTTCCCAAAAGCAGATTTTCTTAATAAAGATTGTCAAGTAATTTATCGATTATTAGCATTTTTTTAACAAAGAATCTAGAAGTTATCCTCTGGTAGAACAAAAAAGTCAAGAGATGATGAAAGACTATGTGATTAATTTGACATTTAGATACAAATGTGGATTTTGAGACTTATGAGAATGAAAATTATTTTTATATTAGAGTTAAAATAGCTATCGTTGTCAATAAAATTTTTGACAAACGTTCCTATCTTTAACGCAGGAGAAAGTATTGTGAGCCAGGCTCAGGTAGAAAGTCGCACAGGTAAATACAGAAGCAGTCTCATATCCTTAATTGCTTTGCTCGTTTTATCTGTTGGAGTTGGCTGCAATCAAACCAATCAAAATCAAGCACAAACAAATCAACAGCCAACACCAGCGCAAGATGCTGCTTCTACCTCTGCACCTCAGTCTGGAAAAACCAAAGTAGTAGCAACATTTTTACCAATCTACTGGTTTAGCAAGGCAGTAGCTGGAGATGTGGCAGATGTAGAAATATTGGTACCTCCTGGTACGGAAGTCCACGAATATCAAGCCACACCTGAAAATGTCAGAGCGATCGCTACTGCGAATGTACTGGTAAAAAATGGCTTAGGTTTAGAGGAATTTTTGTCAGGCATCGTTAAAAATGCTCAAAATCCGAAACTAACTCAAATTAATGCTAGTACCGGAATTAAACCTTTGAATCAGATTTCGCCTGTAATCGAAACGGGACACAACCACGATCATGGACATAAACATGAACATACAGAAGGTAATCCTCATGTTTGGTTAGATCCAGTATTGGCAAAAGAACAAGTTACCAATATTCGAGATGGGTTAATAGCGGCAGATCCTGCAAATAAGGCTACTTACGAAGCAAATGCTGCTGAATACATCAAGCAATTAGACAATCTAAATAATGAATTTCAGCAAACTTTACAAAAGTACCCCAATTGCACCTTTGTCACTTTTCATGACGCCTATCCATATCTAGCGCAACGG
The DNA here is from genome assembly GCF_030381805.1 of Chlorogloeopsis sp. ULAP01. Classification (NCBI taxonomy): domain Bacteria; kingdom Bacillati; phylum Cyanobacteriota; class Cyanophyceae; order Nostocales; family Chlorogloeopsidaceae; genus Chlorogloeopsis; species Chlorogloeopsis sp. ULAP01. The sequence continues at coordinate 75,958 of NZ_JAUDRH010000019.1, read as the reverse complement.
TATAACCTCAAGCAAGTAGCAGTAGTAGAAATTCCAGAAGATCAAATTGCACCAGCAGATGTACAAAAAGTGGTCAATACTGTCAAAAAATATAATGTTAAAGCTTTATTTGGTGAAGCAGGAACAGATAACAAATTACTCAAAAATCTTTCCCAAGACTTAAATTTAGACTTGCGTCCTCTGGATTCCTTAGAAACAGGGCCAACCGATCCACAACATTATTTCCAAGCAATGAGAAATAATTTACAAACCTTAGAATCAGCTTGTCAGTAGAAGGTAAGTAGAAGGCAGGAGGCAGTCCCGATGAAACAAGTTTTATCACCTAAAGATGAAAAACCTCACGCTCTACCCTCTCCTTAATAAAAAGAGGGGTGTCCGAAAGGACGGGGTGAGTTAACTTTTGGTACAAAGCTTATTTCATATAGTGTCTGGCAATAAGAATTTTACGTTTCATCATGTTCACTTACTTAAATGAATTTTGTCATTTGTCTTTTTTAATTAGTACTAATGACAAATGATTAATGACAAATGACTCAGAGCTAATGACTAATGAAATTCCTATTTTAAAAGTTGAGAGATTGTCTGTATACCAAGGTAGCTATCCTGCTGTTCGAGATGTTTCTTTTAAATTATTACCAGGAACAAACACAGCTATAGTTGGGCCGAATGGTGCAGGGAAAAGTACACTAGTACAAGCAATTTTAGAATTAATTCCGCGAAGTACTGGCAAGGTGGAAATATTTGGTCGCCCAATATCCAAGCTTGGGGATTTACGATATAAATTGGGCTATATGCCGCAGCATTTTATCTTTGACCGTAGCTTTCCCATTTCTGTTAATGAGTTAGTAGGTTTGGGATGGGTGAAAGAACTGGGCAATGGGAATTGGGAATTAGGAACTAGAAAAGATGGTAAAAGAAAATTCTCTCTCAACGCTTTCAGAGAATATAGACAGGAAAAAACAGCAGCAATAGTCACAGCTTTGCGGCGAACCGATACTTACCATCTGCGAAATCAAGCAATTGGAACTCTTAGTGGCGGACAGCTAAAGCGAGTATTATTGGCTTACTGCTTAGTAATACCTCGAAAACTCTTGGTATTAGATGAAGCTTTTGCTGGAGTAGATGTACAAGGTACTGCGGATTTTTACACCTTGCTAAATGATCTCAAGCAGGAGGAAGGCTGGACAATATTGCAGGTTTCTCATGATATTAATATGGTTAGCCAATTTTGCGATCGCGTAATTTGTCTCAACCAAACTATTATTTGTACTGGTGCTCCATCAATTGCTCTATCACCTCAAAACTTATTAGCAACATACGGCCCAGGATTCAGTCACTACCAACATCATCATTAAATTAGGGAGCAGGGGACAGGGGACAGGTAATAGAAAAGAGTTATCAAAAATAGCAATTGATAACTGTTAACTGATAACTGAATTAACCTTCATCCTTTTCATCAAGGTGTTCGGCAACAGCTTGGTAAAGATGCAAGACGTGACTGTCATGAAGACGATAGAAAACATAGCGCCCTTGCTTGCGATAACTGACTAAACGCATTACTCGCAAATTTCGCAGTTGATGAGATACAGCAGATTCACTCATCTCTAGCACCGCAGCCAAATCGCCAACACAAAGTTCATTTTCAGCTAAAAGGGAGAGTATTCTTAAGCGATTAGCATCTCCTAAAAAACTAAAAAATTCTGCCATTCGCTGGGCTTTATCGCTGCCCAAAAGCTGTTTTGAGAAGGGTTGCACATCAATATCTTGATTAGGTTTTTGTTGATATTCAATAATTTCCGCTTTAGCATTAAGATTAGTAACTGTGTCAGCAAAAGAATTTTTAGTGAGCATATTTTAAAAATCTTCTCAAAACTATTCTTAAATCAAAGTTCTGACTGAGTGAAACTTAAAATTTTCAAATATCTATAGTTTAAATATAACTAATTGGGTGTAAATATTGACACATGAATCTATTTGCTGTCACAAATTTGAATGATTTGCTGACACTACTACAATTTCCCTTCATGCAACGGGCGATCGCCGGTGCTATATTGATGGGAATACTTGGTGGTTTACTTGGCAGCTTTGTCACCTTACGCCAGTTATCTTTTTTTAGCCATGCTGTAGGTCATGCGGCATTAGTAGGTGTAGCCTTAGGTGTATTGTTACAGTTGAATCCCACCTGGATGCTACTACCGTTCAGCTTAGTTTTTGGTGTCGTTGTCCTCTACTTTATCGATAAAACTGATTTAGCTAGCGACAGCGTTCTTAGTATAGTCCTCTCCGGAGCATTAGCGATCGGTGTAATTTTAAGTAGCCTCATTCAAGGATATCGTGGAAACTTAATGGGAGTACTATTCGGCGATATTCTTGCTATAAACCTAACAGACCTGATTTTAACTTTGTTAGTACTTATAGGAAGTGGCATCTTCCTATTATCAACTTTACACCAACAAATTTTGTTAACCTTGAACCCTGCTGTGGCAAAAGTACAAGGAATTCCAGTCCAGTTGTATCGCTATTGCTTTGTGGTCTTGCTATCATTAGCCGTAGCCGTGGCGATTAAAGCTGTCGGCGTTTTACTAGTAAATGCATTTTTGGTAATTCCCGCTTCTGTTGCCAAGCTAATGAGTCACCACTTCAACCGCTTTTTGTTACTTTCAGTGATTGTTGGTTGCACTACCAGTATCGCTGGTATGATTTTCTCAGGTCTTTTCAACTTTGCTTCTGGTCCAAGTATTGTTCTTGTACAGTTTCTGGTGTTTATAGCCGTTTTCTGTTGGAGCAAGTTAACTGCGAAAACCGGGTAAAAATTTTTTACTTAAACTCTTGCAATTGCAATTAATATTTGCTACATTAATAAATCGTTGAGAAAAAAGCGTCTGCCGGGATAGCTCAGTTGGTAGAGCAGAGGACTGAAAATCCTCGTGTCACCGGTTCAAATCCGGTTCCTGGCATTTAAACAAACCCCTTGAAACCCTATGATTTCAAGGGGTTTCTAGTTTCTAAGTACTGGCTGATCAAGAACAAATGTTCTAAAACTGAGGTAAATATTGGGGCTTTTTGGATACCTTCAGACACAAAATGGGTGTAAAGTGGGTGTAAAAGAGTTAGAGCAGAGGAGTAATTACACCTTTTTAACCTATGTTCTCTAAAACTCCTACAGGGCGGGCATCTAAGGGTTCTGTATCTATCCTTAACTCTAATGATCGGTTGCAGTTACGGTTTAGATATAGAGGCAAGCGTTATTACATCTCTACTGGTTTAGCTGATACTCCAAATAATCGAAAATTAGCACAGATCAAGGCTTCTGAAATTGAAAAAGATATACTCTATGAACGATTGGATCTAACTCTAGAGAAGTACCAACCTCAATCTGCTTTAACTACGATTACACCCATTACACCCATTACACCCATAAAGAAGTCCCAACCTAAATTAGACGAACTTTGGGAAAAATATAGCGAGTTTAAGAAGCCTCAAGTAAGTCCTAGTACTTTTGCCAAAGACTTTACTAAGCATCGAAACCACATTGCTAAGTTACCTACACGATCACTAGACGAGGCATCTGCTATTCGAGATTATCTGTTAACGAATCTAACTCCAGACGCTGCAAAGCGCTGCTTAACCCAACTCAAAGCTTGCTGTAATTGGGCGATGGAGGAGGGATTAATCGACACTAACCCTTTTGCTGCTATGAAAATCAAAGTACCTAAGGGTGCTATTGAGGAACAGGATATTCATCCTTTCAGTAAAGAAGAAAGAGATTTAATTATTCGTACTTTTGCTAGCGATCGCCACTATAGTCATTACACCCACTATGTGCGCTTCCTTTTCTTTACTGGGTGCAGACCATCAGAAGCAGTTGGCTTGAAATGGAAGCACATTACTAATAGTGTGATTCAGTTTCGGGAATCTGTTGTCGTCTCCGAAGATGGCTTAGTCCTCAAAGATGGGCTGAAAACTCAAAGAAAACGGGATTTTCCAATTAATTCAGAAGTGCAGGCAATTTTAGATGAGATTAGACCTGAGGAAGATAATCCTGAATCTCTAGTGTTTAAAAGTCCAAAAGGAAAATTTATCGACCATCACAACTTCGCTAACCGTGCATGGAAGTCAATCTTAACTAAGTGTAGCGTCCCTTATCGTAAGAGCTACCAGACACGGCATACCTTTATCAGCTTATGTGTGGAAGCACATATTAACAGCACCGCGGTAGGTAGATGGACTGGAACCTCTGCCAAGATGATTGATAACCACTACGGCGCTACTAACTTTACGAACCTTCGACCACCTGAGCTTTCTTAAAGGAGGAATTAAATAATGATAGAGCCGTCCAGCGAACAAGAACAAGAACAAGACTAGATTAGAGGAAGACACTGTTATATAAAGTACTTGTCTGCGAGAAAAAGAGGAAATTACGTAGCTTTTGAAGCAGAATATTGCTATCAATCGGTTGGCTCACCTCATAGAAATGAAGAGGAGCAAATAGCATTTTTTATCTCTGGACTACCAGATGCAAAATTGCTAGATGGAAAGAATGTTGGTTACGGAGTTCTACAAACTTGGGTGGGATATAAGGATGCGTGTATCAATATTGCTAAATGCTTTTTGTCAACTAAAGGAAATGATGATGATCCTCTTTTACCATTACTTGAGAAAGGTGAAATTGATGAGTGGAAATACGAATATAAGTGGCTAGACGCTGATTTATACAAAAATCTTTAGCATTTAATCTGCGACAACAATAGATTAATCACACTAAATTTAGATAAAAATTGGGGTTACCCTTTTATATCTAATGTAGATTTGCTGTGCGAAATTGTGAGAGGAGACATAGAAGGAGAGTTTAGCCGTTATCTGTTGAGTTTTTATGAATATAAAGAATGGGAAATTGATCAAATTAATAAGCTCAAACGGAAAATGCACAAAGATAAGGTAACAGAGGAACAGGAAGAAAAGAAATTTTGGAAATTGGTTGACAAATATGCAGCAAAGGCAATCTGGTATGAGCGCGTGATCGCAATAGCATATAAACTTGCAGATTGTGGAGTAGATGGGATTAAACCCTACTTAGACATTAATTCAAATAATATTGATGCTATGGCTCGCTTAAGCATTAAAAGTTCTCGTAATCCAGCACTCAAGAAGCATATGCGAAAATCTCATTATTGTGTTGAGGGCGTAATTACTGAGGGTACTGATGATGAATGAGGCGTTAGATCGGTTGCAAGCTATCCGCCAACAACGGCAGCAAGCCAATTCTATGGGTTCGTTTCGCAATTGTGAAGTCCAGGCAAGTTTATCCGTAGTGTAACCTGGCTTTATTCAGCCTCTGATGTTTGCAAGGTAGCGATCGCTAATTATTCTCATGCCGATTTTTACTATTTCAAAATGACCACCGCTGGCAGGGAGCAAAACTGATGTGCTCTCGCCAGCTATTTTATTTCTATTGAATTGTATTGGGCGAGTAAAGCCTTAGCAGCTTGATGGTGCTTCTCTACTAATTGGGGAGGGGCAATAACTCGTGCTTTATCCATGTAGCGACAAACCCAGATACTAAACTCATCTAATGAGCGAGGTGGTAGCGAGACTACATAATCTATATAGCTAGGCTTACCAGTAGTTGGATTTTTAGCACCCAAGACAATTTTCTGCTTGAGATGGCGCAGTTCCCCTTCCTGAATAAAATTTGCTACTGGAGGAAAGAAACGCACTTTGACTGTTATTAACTCTAACTTTCCTTGTAGTTCTAGTTGTTGCTCTGGTGGTTCTCCTAAATACAAGCCCCAGCCATTTTCTAGCAATTGGTAAGCTTTAGCAAGGCTATTTCTTTGGGCCTCTAGACCTCGGCCTGACTCATTCAAAACTTGGCAGTAATTTTTAAAGCGATTCAAACGCCCAATTGCTAAATGCCCATTTTCATGATGTTCATAGAGCAAATACCAGGCAATATCTTGATAAATTAACTGTAATGGTACTACTCTTTGTGGGCCAATACGGCTATGCCCGTAGGGGTCGCTACCGCGAGAGATTTCAATCGTCTGCCCTTGGCAAATCGCTTTTTCTAAAACTGCCAACTGATGAAATAGAGTATCTCGATTTTGCCCTAAGGCCGCCATTTCTTCTGGGTCTGTATAGACTATGGCGCGATTGAGATGCTGTCTAACTGGATAAAAAAATTCGCCTTGAAGTTCTAAATCCAAGCCCCGCAATCTTTTGCTGAGAGTTTGGTAAATACGCCGCAAAAGTCCATCACCTTGGTATTTTGCTTGAGATGCCAAAGCATTGAAAGCTACTTTCAATTCTTCTTGGGACATGGCACCAGTACCTAAATAGTATCCCCAGCGATACATCCGGTCTTCGAGAATACCGTAGCGGCGCAAGGTTTCTAGGTCTTTACGTAGTGTAGGAATGGAAGGATAACCTTTAGGTAACTCTACTCCGTAGTCAGCTGCGAGATTTTGTAGGCAAAGTTGAACTTGCTTGAGGGAATTATGGTGTTCGCGATCGCTTGACTCCATAAATTCTGGACTACCTACACCTGGGTGCTTTAGTAAGGTTGCAATCAGCAGCATTAACCGTTCAAAAGCTTTGACATCACCGTAGGGATGGGAAGTAGGTTTTTTCGACATAGGTAGATGTGATGCTTGTCCAGTTTACGAGATGTAGAACTTGGGTGTCCAAAGGTAAAAAATATTATCTTGTCAAATTTTGTATTAATCTAGCGCACTGTATAAAAGCTTTTATGCAATTTTGAGCCAAAAATACAATTATTAGCTTTTAAGAGCTTGATTTTTGCTAATCCAATAACTTGGTAATTATCAGCCTGTATAAATTAACAGTTTATCAATATGTATATATCGCCTCGTGCTTCTAGAGTACGTAACATTTTAGTATCTGTTTCTACCGGCAGCATTACCCTTGTCATTTTGCTGATTGCACCTTTGGGTCTAGCGGCTGTGATTATCAATACGGTACTAGTGACATTTACTACTTATATAGTCTCTAGTGTGGCAGATCGAGTCATTGGTTGGTTAGAACCAGCAGGAAATGCTGATTTAATTTCAGATTCTGGCTCCCAAAAACACAATCTTGCTCGTCAGCGGCGGCAATCTGCATTCCAACGGTGGAGGTAGAAATCATGAGAACTCTCTATGTCTCTCAGCAAAATTGCTATGTTTCACTGCAAAAAGAAACTTTAATTGTCAAACAGGGAGAGATAGTTCAGGGTCAGGTGCAGCTACCGCTATTGGAACAGATTTTGATTTTTGGCAAGTCGCAAGTCAGCACACAAGCGATTCGGGCCTGCTTGTGGAGAGAGATTCCCATTGTCTACCTTTCGCGCATGGGATACTGTTATGGGCGTATTTTACCAATTGGGCGGGGGTATCGACAATTATGCCGCTATCAGCAACAACTGACACAAACAGAACGGCTGATTACTGCTAGAGGGATTGTACAGGCAAAGTTAAAAAATAGTCGAGTTCTGTTGCGGCGACAGCGACGGCGGCAAGAGTCTGAGTTGTTAGAAAAAGTGCTACAAGGTTTAGATCACCTGGTTTCGCAAGTGGCGATCGCTGATAACTGGGATCGGCTCATGGGTTTTGAAGGTGCAGGTGCAGCACAGTATTTCTCTGTTTTTGGTGAATGCTTGACAAATCCTGAATTTGTGTTTGTTGGACGTAGCCGTCGTCCTCCAGGAAATCCTGTAAATGCCATATTAAGTTTTGGGTATCAGGTACTTTGGAATCACTTGCTGGCATTAATTGAACTCCAGGGACTTGATCCTTATTATGCTTGTTTGCACGAAGGTTCAGAACGCCATGCTGCACTGGCTTCTGATTTAATTGAGGAGTTTCGTGCGCCAATTGTGGATTCTCTAGTGCTATGGCTGGTGAATAAAAATGTCATGAATGCTCAGAATGATTTTGAATATCGGGATGGAGGTTGTTATCTCAATGATTTGGGCAGAAAAAAATATTTAAAAGCTTTTTTACAGCGCATGGAAGAGGAAGTACAAATAGATGATGGAAACAAACAACCGCGATGGCATCTTCTTACCACTCAGGTGAAAGCTTATAAGCAATTTGTCTATAATCCAGCGCAGGTTTATCAGCCTTATCTGATTCGCTAATTTTATGCTTTTGTATGTGGTAGCTTATGATATTCCTTGCGATAAGCGACGTAAAAAAGTCTCAGATTTATTGGAAGGCTACGGAATTCGAGTACAGTACAGTGTTTTTGAATGTGTGTTGACAGTTTCACAATATAATGAGTTACATCAGCGATTGCGGAAGAAAGTAAAGTTATCGGAGGATAAAATACGTTTTTATCCTTTGTCGGCTCACACTCTAAATCAAATTCAAGTTTGGGGTGGGCCTCCAGTAACAGAAATACCTGGTTCAACTATTATTTAGCTGTCGCTGCGGCCGATCGCAAAAATGGCTAAAATAACGCAAATTCGTAGAATCGGCCGTTGCCTTGTCCTGTAAGGGTTTCATTCGTTTTTTGTTTTAATTTGCTGGCTGTTATGGGTAGAAAAATCGGATCGGTCGCAAACTATCTGTGGACTCCTTACTGGGTAAGGGTTTAAGATGTAGGGGGTCTCTACTCGCTAGAGAAATTAATTGATTGGAAATTACTCTGGGTATAATTTTTTAAAGATTTGAGCAGTACTGTCTCTACTCGCTAGAGAAATTAATTGATTGGAAATGTTAGAAGATAGAAACGCCAGATAGAAATTAGGTTCGAGTCTCTACTCGCTAGAGAAATTAATTGATTGGAAATCACGTGAACACAAGAAGAATATAAATTTCCTACTCTGTCTCTACTCGCTAGAGAAATTAATTGATTGGAAATCCTAAAGACAATACACCATCAGAAAGAATAAATTGTAAATGTCTCTACTCGCTAGAGAAATTAATTGATTGGAAATCTTTATTATCAACTCAACTCTCAGATAAAATAATCTATGTCTCTACTCGCTAGAGAAATTAATTGATTGGAAATTGAGGTTATATTCCCCATTATATTGTTTTCTTTAATGTCTCTACTCGCTAGAGAAATTAATTGATTGGAAATCCGTTACTAGGTAATTTAACTAAATCGTAAAATTTGTGTACGTCTCTACTCGCTAGAGAAATTAATTGATTGGAAATTTAAGCCATATGAAACACTTCTCAGAAGAAAACAATTGTCTCTACTCGCTAGAGAAATTAATTGATTGGAAATTGCTTTATTCATCTTTTTATCAGTATCTATTCCTAATGTCTCTACTCGCTAGAGAAATTAATTGATTGGAAATTTAGTTTTCTGGTATGAAATTAACACCATTATGTGGTCTCTACTCGCTAGAGAAATTAATTGATTGGAAATTTACTTGGTTACAATTTGATTAAGTATCGGCAGTTTAAGTCTCTACTCGCTAGAGAAATTAATTGATTGGAAATTCAGTATTGAAAAACCAATCCAGGAGTAAGTCAGGCGGTCTCTACTCGCTAGAGAAATTAATTGATTGGAAATTCGCTAAATTGTTTCCAAACCCAACTACGCCAATTTGTCTAGGTCTCTACTCGCTAGAGAAATTAATTGATTGGAAATATCCTCGGTGATTGACCATAGAGATCGCGAGATAGTCTCTACTCGCTAGAGAAATTAATTGATTGGAAATCCTTGTAATGGTTCTATTTCTGTGTTGAACTCTAATTCAAGTCTCTACTCGCTAGAGAAATTAATTGATTGGAAATCTGTATCAAATCCAAGAATCTAGATTCTGCATCACATGTCTCTACTCGCTAGAGAAATTAATTGATTGGAAATTGAGATGGCACTGAGGTGGTGTGCTTATCTTTATATTGTCTCTACTCGCTAGAGAAATTAATTGATTAGAAATTCTAATTACCCTCAAAATCAATAACGTAAACACCTTCTTCTAAGTCTCTACTCGCTAGAGAAATTAATTGATTGGAAATTTGGTTAAAAGAGCCTACAAGGGTGCGATTCGTTGTGTCTCTACTCGCTAGAGAAATTAATTGATTGGAAATTATTAGGTGTAACGCCGTCTAACAATCTTTCAACATCGCTCATGTCTCTACTCGCTAGAGAAATTAATTGATTGGAAATTTACGATTTCAACTACTTGTGTTACCTTCATTTTGAAGGTCTCTACTCGCTAGAGAAATTAATTGATTGGAAACGTAGTAGACAACCCAGCCCAATCTAAATCAATCATGTCTCTACTCGCTAGAGAAATTAATTGATTGGAAACATGGTTTACCGCTTTCCGAAACGCTGCCTCTTGTTTTTCTTGTCTCTACTCGCTAGAGAAATTAATTGATTGGAAACATTTGACGTCCTTGGGAACGACAAAAGACTTTATTGTCTCTACTCGCTAGAGAAATTAATTGATTGGAAACGGAGGAAGGAGAAGAAACCCTTTCTTTGTTTGTTGAGTCTCTACTCGCTAGAGAAATTAATTGATTGGAAACCGTCACCCCGTGTAGTTGCATCTACTACCAAGCCCTTTGCAGTCTCTACTCGCTAGAGAAATTAATTGATTGGAAACTATCGATTTTCTTTTTTACATCTAAATAACTTCCACGTCTCTACTCGCTAGAGAAATTAATTGATTGGAAACGGAAATATGAATGAAGAACTAACAATAGTAATCTTTCGTAAGGTCTCTACTCGCTATAGAAATTAATTGATTGGAAACAAGGGATGATAATGGTAATGTGACTAGAGATGGTGTAGAGTCTCTACTCGCTAGAGAAATTAATTGATTGGAAACATGGATGAAGTCGAGTTGTTAGGTGAAGTAGATGAGGTCTCTACTCGCTAGAGAAATTAATTGATTGGAAACCAAAATTTCGCACTCTGTCAAGAATTCCACACCCTGTGGATAAGTCTCTACTCGCTAGAGAAATTAATTGATTGGAAACAGGGTGCTTAGGTTCTGAATGCATTTCTCATGAGGCAGTCTCTACTCGCTAGAAAAATTAATTGATTGGAAACCTTGAAGCACTTGACCGATTTATCAAGCCACCACGGGAAAGTCTCTACTCGCTAGAGAAATTAATTGATTGGAAACAACAGCATATTCCCTACGCTGTTGGAAGGAACCGTCTGGAAGTCTCTACTCGCTAGAGAAATTAATTGATTGGAAACTTAATTAGTGGTACAGCAACATCATTATTACTCGGAAGTCTCTACTCGCTAGAGAAATTAATTGATTGGAAACTTACAGTGGTTGATACAGCGACCAGTGTTTTAAGTTAAAGTCTCTACTCGCTAGAGACATTAATTGATTGGAAAGCTACCTGGCGAAGAAGCAGCGATGGTCGTTCGCGTAGCGCTTCCGCTAGGAAAAGACCCGCCTTCGGCGATCGCCGTGTAGCAGTCAACGCGACTTCGTACTCGCGAAGGCTAACGCAGCTATCCATAATTATCCAAAAATGTCAATAAATAAGAAAATATTTATCCAAATTTAATCTACTTCGCTCAAAGCCTTACCGCAAAAGGATATCCTCGATTTAAGTAATTATTTCAAAATATATACTGATATTAGACAAATAATAATAACAATTTATACAATAGCCCTTGGATGCATTACAAGGAAGTTCACCTGTGTCAGAAGAATACTGGCAAGCAAAAATATGGGGTTTACTCCACGATCCTGTGTTAAAAGCTTTACATAATAATAGTGGGCGTGGGAGAAACAGCTTCTGGCAACAACTAGAGGTGATGCAACCTTGGGTTGAGAAAGGCTGGAATCCAGAAACATCTGGAGGTAAAGCATTACAACATATTCACCAAGCCGACTACATTGCTTCAGCAAGCGACAGAGGCGCTATTGGTAGCGTCAGCGCCAGTATAAATTATGCTCCAGGTAATAACTCAGAACAAGGTTTAGAAGTCTCTCACCTATTATCCGGGGCGAAACGTAATTTTAAAATCAAGCAGCATTCACAAATGCTGACACCAAATCGTAAAAATTACTTAGATTTCCAAGAACAAAAATTACAAGAAGCCATACCCGCAGGGGTAAGGACAGATATTAAAGGTGTGTTTTGGTGGCTGTGGCGTTGTTTACCAGCCGCAACGTGTCAGGAATTTGAGGATGAATCTTTGATACTGATGCCGGCTGAAACCCGCTTACCAGATAGTTCGATTTGGAGTCACACCAGTATTACATCTGCTTTGGCTGGCGCTTTGGCTGGCTATGACTTGACAATGGCAGAAATTGAACATTGGCCAGCTAATAAAACTTTATCTCATCCTTATCTCGCCACTTTCACATTTACACCCATACAAGAACTAATTAAAGCCAGTCGCAAAATGCGGGACTTTTGGGCAGGTTCTTGGCTTCTACACTATCTCTCAGCCAAAGTCTGTTGGGAAGTTTCCAAAAAATACGGCCCTGACAGCTTTCTTTATCCCAGCCTTTACCAACAGCCATTAATTGACCATTGGTTATTACAAGAATTTCCTAAGTTTGACCAATGGATCAAGAAACCTAATGCTAATCAATTATTAACGGCTGGTTTTCCTAACGTGTTGGTGTTAGTGCTACCAAAAGATAAAGTAAAAGGTGCCATGCAAATGGCTAAGCAAAAACTTTTAGAAGAGTGGGCGCGAATTGGTGATTTGGTTTTTAAAGAATTACACAATAAACGCCGTTGGATGCCAAATTTAACAGAAGATAGCAAAACTTGGCAAGGTTGGTTAGAGTCTCAATGGCAGTTTTATTGGACGGCTTTACCCATAGGTAAAGAGGGAGAGAATTTAAAAAACGCAGCGATTCCTAAAGAAAGAGAAACAGAATTTTTAGAATGGCTAAATGCCCAAAATAAAGCTTATATAACTAATCAAGAATACAATCTATTTCAAGATAAGGAAATAGATTTTCTGCGGGAAGCATATCAACAGCGATTGGAAAGACAAGGAAGAAAATTTAGCGTCAATGTTGGTTCTTGGTGGGCAGCAATTTTTGATGCAAATCGCTATGCTTTAGCAGCTGTTAAAAATGCCCGTAATTGGGAATTACCAACAGCTTTCGGTCCTCGTTCTACAATCTCTGGTATTGGCCCGGTGGTGCATCCTAGTGATGATTGGATTACAGAAGGACAAACTAAAAAATATTGGGAACGTCACGCAGGTTTATTTGATGGACGAGAACAGTTAAATGCTACTGAAACGGTTAAACGGGTTTTAGAAAAAGTTTTAGATCAGTTGTTGGATATTAAAAATGAAGATGCCATAGCAGCTTCTTATCCAGATTTAACCGCAGGTGTGGCGGGATATCTCAAAGTTCATGAAAAGGATATTAAGCACGAATTAGCATTTAAGGATGCTTGTCAAGCAATTATCGCCAAAAATCCTTGGGCTAAAGGTGTAATCCAAGAAATGAAAAATAAATGGGGAATTCCGTGGATAGATAAGAATAATTTACCCCAAAGATTTCATCCGCGTTTACTCAATGCTGGCTGGTTAGTGGAAGATGCTGAAACTCCAGAACTAGAAAAATTACAAGATAAATTAAAAGCAGCAGATAAACAGAATAAAGAAGTAATTCGCCGAGAAATTTCGGATTTGAAAAAAACTTATCGCCAAGAAATCCAAAAAAATATTGATAGCTTTTACCCTGGTAACAATCCTGCTGACTGGTATGTATTAGCTGCGGGTGATGGCGATAGTATGAGTGAATGGTTGCAGGGTATAAAACTAAAAGAATATCGAGATTATATTCCCTCACAATTATCAGTATCGCTGGACAGTTTCCAGAAATTTTTAGAAGTCAAAAAACGGATGGGGCCATCAACACATAATGCTCTCAGTCGTGCTTTGTTAGATTTTTCTAATCAATTGGTACCTTATCTGACTCAACAGCGTTATGCTGGACGCTTGATTTATGCCGGTGGTGATGATGTTTTAGCCTACACCAACCTCTGGGAATGGGATAACTGGTTATGGGATATTCGCCAATGCTTCCGGGGAGATAAGGATCCCCAAGAGGAATTTGATAGCGGTGATGATTATTGGACTGCTAAGACTATGCTGTCGCAGCAAGTAGCCACAAGACCATTATTCACAATGGGCAGGAATGCAACTATTAGCTTTGGGATTATTATTGCCCATCATTCTGTACCGTTAGCGATCGCTTTGGAAAATCTTTGGGAGGCAGAGAAAAAGGCGAAGGAACACAAATCTCCTGAAAATCAGCAAAAAGATGCGGTGCAAGTCCGGGTGTTGTATGGCAATGGCAATATTTTAAAGGCAACTACGAAGTTCCAAGTATTCCATCAGTGGCAGAAACTTACTCTCAAACCCTTTTCCCAAGAAGATAAGGGACTAGATGCAGCCATTTTTGAACAAGCCGCTAGTCTTTGGAGCCAGCATCCCGCACCTCTAAAAGAAGCGATCACACCTTGGACAAAAGCATTTTGCGATCGGCGCGATCAATTTCAAGGAGATGAAGTTGCCAAAAACCAATTTCAGCAGTACTTAGCTGAGTTTCTTGGGGCTTTATGGGAAACCACTTCTGAGATTGATAGAGATTCAGAAATACAAAACTGGCTGAAGCTTGCTGCTTTTATCCTTCGCAATCGTGACATCAAATTAGGAGGTGGTGTCTGATGTTCTGGTATACCTTAACGCCACTGGATTTGCTGTTATTGCGCGATGCCAAACCCTTTACTCCAGGAGAAAGGGCTTGGGCTGGGAGTATATTTCCGCCCAATGGTCATACGATCGCTGGCGCATTGCGCGGTTTATTTTCACAAAAGAAAGACTTCCGCCTCATTGGCCCGTTTCTTTGCCGACAAACTGAATCCGGTAATAAACTTTACTTGCCGCGCCCTCTGGGATTTTATAAGTCAACGCCCCTAGTACCTTTAGAATGGAACTCTGATTCTTATTTACAAGCAGCTTTATGGGATAAAACTGAACCTTCTCCCTTGGTTAAACCTCCAGGGCAATTGGCAGATGAGGAAGATAATTACAGCCCTAGTAGTAGTGAGAAAAAGTTTCGCCAGTATTTGCCCTATGAAGTTGTTCAGAAATATTTAGAAACTGGGCATATAGATAGGGAAGATTGGATTGTTGAAGGTGGAAGTTATGAAGATCAACCTTGGACAATAGAAACGCGATCGCACAATTCAATTGAGGAAGGGACAAGGCAAGTTAAAGCTGCCGATGGTTATTTTGTCGAAAATGGAATTCGTCTCTATGCTAAATGGAGTTTAGCGATCGCTATAGATCAAGAAATTGATACTCCCATGACTCTGCGATTAGGAGGGGAAGGGCATCGCACAATTTTACAGCGTTGCCATGAATTGGATGAGCAGTGGGCAAGCCTGCAACAACAATCTCAGAAGAATTTTAAGAGTGGAGGTAAGTCGATAGCTTATTTGGTGACTCCTGGCGTATTTGAACGCAAGGATAAATATCAAGGTACAGAAAAGTCTTTGTGCCGTGCCTTTCCCTGGGAGTGGAAATTAGCTCATACCGTCAACAAAAATCAAATACTGGGAGATTTAGTTAGTGTCGCTACTGATAAAGCAGTACCGATAAGTTGCCGCTTTCGTGACAAAGATGAAATAACTAAAAGCATCCCTGCACCTCAAGTTTTTGCCGCGCCTCCTGGGAGTTTGTATTACTTGAATCAGCCGCGATCGCTGTTCCAAGATGACGGACAAACCCAGGTGAATAAATGGCGAAAACTCGGCTACTCCGAATTACTGTGGATAAATTATAAATTATGAATTAGAAAGAGCTTAATAAATTTTATTTGGGAATTTTGGAATTAAATTATGGTTCTTTATTACTTGTTATGCTAAAAACGTCTATAAATTAGCTCATATCCCTTGCTGGGTAAGAAAGACAGCTTTTAATTTTGACCTTTGAGCTTTTAGAATAAAATCTAGTTTTTAACTGCCTGAAACCCTTGATTTTAAAGGCAAATCCCTAATTGTAGTTTGAAATTTAGTATAACACCTACGGAAGAGCCTAAATTATTTAAATTAAGTGAGAAGAATTATGTCTGATTTTAGAGTTGGTTATATATACAGCCTTGCACCTATTCATTGTGGTGGTGAAGGTGACTTAGGCAATATTTTAGAAATTGCCCGTGAAGTGCATACCAATTTTCCTTATGTTCCTGGTTCATCTCTTAGAGGAACTCTCAGAGATGAAGTCAAGTTGCAAGATGAAACAGCAGTCGATATTTTATTTGGTAAAGAGTTAGATAAGCAAGGTCAAATGGGAGTGCATCAGGTATGGTTTGGAGATGCACGCTTGCTGTGGGTTCCTATGCGAACTATGTCAATGAATGGTGGTAGAGATGTATTTAGCTGGGTTAGCTGTCATTCTTTGATTCGCGATCATGCAATCATTACACAGCAAAGTTCTGTCATTTTTCCTAACCAAGCTGTAGGTATTTCGGCGGGTACATATCTGGTTGCTGATGCTCAAATTCAAGTCACTCAGATGTCTAATGAGCAAAAACAAGCAACAACCTTAGCTGGAACTTGGCCAAATTCTCTTAAAAGTGCTGTTCAACCGACTTGGGAAAATAATCGGATCGTTTTACCTGATGCTGATTTTCAAGTATTAATGGAACACTCTTTATGGACTCAAGTCCGTAACAAAATTCAAGATGAAACAACAGGTGCTAATCAAGCAGGTTCAGCTGAGGTATTTTGGACGGATGTTTGCATTCCTAGAGACACTATTTTCTATTTCTCTTGGGGTTACAGCCTCCTCAAAGATAAACCTGTGAAGCCAGAACAACATGACGTGTTAATGAGCGTTTTGCAGGGACTTTTTCAAGTTGGTGGTCAAGCCAATGTGGGGCGTGGTTGGGTTCAAGGTTGGACAAATAATGCTGCATCACCTTGTCCAGTAAAAGTTGGAGTATAGAGGAAAAAATTATGGCTGATCAATTAAAGAAACCACAACCACCACAAACAGCAAAAGCTAATTCAATCACGCCGCCTACTAAGCCTGTGAATGTTGATAGTGGTTTTAGTCCTACTCAAGTATTACCAGAACAGATGAGTTTGGTTGCACACGAACATATCCAAACTTATTTAAAAAATCAGCGTAAATCAAACATAGATAAAAATGATCTAACGGCTGTCTTGCGTTTGTTGCAGCATTTACGAGTATTTGGTTTGTTGTCTGCGGTTGGTTATGTGAACCAATCTAATGCTCAAGGCGGTGAAGTGCGAGAACGTACTGTTCCTGTTTGGGAATCGCTGCTAGGTCAGATGATTAATCAAGCCAACCCTCCACAACGGGAACAGCTGATGGAAGAAATAGTAAAAATGACCAGACAGCAGCCACAACAATATATGGCTACTTGGCGTAGGTCTTTGATGTTAGCTAATCATTGGAATTTCTGGGCTAGAGCTTATCAGGAGGATTAATGTACACTGGTTCTCGATTAATTGAATTGTTAGAGTTACAACATCAAAGGCGATCGCAATCTGGCTTATTTAAAAAAGATACTTTTACTATTCAGTGGCGTGCTAAAGTTGGTTCTTTTCCTCACCCAGATGTAGAAACTATTGTCTCAGCAGGCGAACCTTGTGGTGCATGGCGACCTACTCAAGGACGACCGGAAGATAAACGTAATGTTAATGAAAATTGGCAACTGTTCCGAGTATTACCTCTAAATGGTTATATTCCTGGTGCTTCCATTAGAGGAATAGTAAGAGCTTGGGCAAAACAACGCCCTGATATTTTACCTAGAATGTATGAACTTTTGGGGTATCAAAACAACGATACAATCAGGGCTGGTAAGATTGAATTCCTAGATGCTTGGCCTGATGAACCAACCAAACTGACTTTAGATATTGTTAATCCTCAGCAAGAATTTCAAGTTTATCATCAAGGACAAGGTACGCCTTTATCTCTCTACACTCTAGGCGATGGTAAAGATTATATTCCTGTTACAGTAGCTATTCGCGGCATTCCTGGTCGTGCTACCGATGCAGAAGTCAGTGAAGTTTGGGGATGGGTACAGCAAGCACTGAGTTTATACGGTGTTGGTAGTCGGACGGCTTCTGGATATGGAACACTGAAGTTTTCCGATCCTCTCAAACCCACTCCCGATCCTGATTGTACAGTCAAGCAATTTGACTTTAGTCTCTACAGCCAAGGTAGTGCAGGGCCAAATATGCAAACAATGGAATTGCGCCCTTCCCATTGGCGTGGCTGGCTGAGGTCTTGGATTTTGCGGTTTTTGCTGGGAGTAATGTCTCAGCAAGATGCTAAAAAAACCGTTGATGAACTGTTAGGAACCTTAGAACCACAAACCCGCAAAGGTTGTCTGCGTTTGCAGATGTTGAAGGGTAAAATATGGGGCGATTACTCCACTGATCAACCAAGGTTTTACGCCTGGAAAGGCAAATTACAAATTAGCGCCCCCAAAGACATCTTAAATACAATTATTCTGCCGATTATTCGATTTGCAGTCATGGTAGGTGGTGTAGGACGTGGTTGGCGCAGACCGTTGCACATATTCCATATGAACAATGGTCATGCTGCTGCACGGGGAACGCTTTTGACTTTAACTCACAAATTGAGAAATAAAAATACACAGGAATGGGAAACCAAACCCTATGCTTTGCCTTTGGATGCAGCAACATGGACAAAAGCTTATCAAGATTGGCTAGCAGCAGTACAAAGCCAATGGTCTGATAGAGTTACAGCAGACAACCATAATATTAACGCCGAGGTTTTTTCACCTAATACTTGTGCAATCTACGCTGTTCCCGGTCCAGACAGTGAACCCATAGAACGCCGTGAAATGTTGTGGAACTATGCCAACGACGCAGAAGCAACTCGTGGTGACGGGATGTACTTAATTTATCAAAAAGATGCACCACAAAATTACAAGCGCAATCCAGAGATTGGCGGAAATGCAGGTGGGGGTAATGCTTCCTGTTCTTGGGCAAGTATCAAACGAGTAAATATTCACAACAAAGAAGAAGAAACAGACTGTCAAGAAATTGTCTGTCTTTTTATGGGCGGACAAACACCAAATTCTAACCATGTGCGATCGCGTTTTCTTCGCGATCTAGGCAAAATGAGTGGTGCTGTACATTTATTTGGTGTTCAGCCTCCTACTAATCCTTAAAACTGTGATGTCTACGACGGGCTACGCCTACGCACCTCTTCCCAAAACTACTTTCAACTTTATCCATTAACTTAATATCTTTATGAAAGCTGTTCTAATTGCCACAATTGGTACTAGAGATTTAATATTTCAAATTTCCTCTGGTACTTGGTATAACATCGGTGATGACCGGATGCAAAATGGAGAGATTATTGGCGAACAAGCAGAGGTAATTTCTGATCTAGGTCTGCATAATATCAATTTTAGAGATTTAACTCAATATTTACTAGATAAAATCACTATTTATCAAGAGCGAATTAAGCCAGTCATAATTGGTAAACTACTCAGTGAAAAAGCCACAGATATAGAGAGAATCTATTTAATTGCCACTGACCAAAAATTAGAAGTGCGAGAACGAGAGAAGGACACACTATATGCAGCAGAGTTGATTAAAGCATGGATTGTAAATCAATTTAATCATATTAGTGTTGAAATCATCTCCTTGGGCCAGGATGGAACTAATCCTTCTAATTTTGAGCAGATGTTCTATTGGTGGCGGCGAACTTGGAGAGAGAAAATTACCACTAAAGCAGATCAATCTATCTGGCTTTGTCTCAAGGGAGGAGTAGGTCAAGCTTCGGAAGCGTCAAGGATTTCTGGTTTGAGCTTATATGGCGATCGCATTCAATTTTTTGAGTTTAAGCAAAATACTCAAGCAAATCAAGCTGGAATTCCCTCAGATTACAGTGGCCCATTTCTGGGAAACAATTATCTTTGGGATAGAACTCAGCAGCAGGCTTTGAAGTTGTTAGCCAGATATGACTATGCTGAAGTTTACGACCTATTACTACCTTATTTTCAGCAGTCATCTTCAAGTTTTGGTGCTGTACCAAATTTATTGAAGGCAGGAATACTTTGGAATCAAAGACAGTTTGAAAAGTTTTTGTCATTAGCTAGAAGTTCTATGGCAATACCAGCAATTCACGAGAAATTTTGGATTGCTTACGAACAAGCTTATTTGGGTGTAGTTCGCTTGCAACAGCAGAACACCACAGAGGCAATGTTACATAGCCATCGGGCTATTGAGGGTGTTTTATATTTGTGGGCAAGCCAATATTTTCCCGATGACTTGATAGAGGAATCTAATCAATACCCATTGATTAAAGACTCAATTTTACAGAAATATCCTACTTTAAGCACTCATTTTAATCAATCACAAAAGCAAATCTCAGAGATTTCTCTTTATGGTAGAGTTCTCCGGGATCTAGTAGTCGCTGCTATCCCAGCGACTATAAATAGTAATGATTTTTATGCATTTTGGCATCCAGCACGGGAGATGCGAAATAATCTTTCTCATCGCTTAGAGGGTTTATCAGAAAGAGAACTATTCACTGCTTGGGGTAAAGATGTGACTAATTCAGAACAATGGCAGACACGAATATTAAATTGCCTGAATTTAGTTACAGGGCAGTTTTTTAGAGATTTAGCTCAAGCCAGCATTTTTAATAAACTACATAACCAAGTTTTGCAAGCGATCGCTAACAAAGAACTTAGCCCTTTAGCTATCAGGTAGTTTCTCGTTTTTAATAGTTGCAGCCTCAATAAAGTGAGGTGGATCGGGCAACTTAATTTAATAATCGCTACAAAACAATAATTCCGCTGACTCAGGAAAAAGAGAAGTGAGGCGTAAATACGTAGCAGCTTTTTTACCCGCGTTCGTAGTAGTGCTAAAGCCTTTAAAACCTATAACTAATCAGCCACTATCTATAAATATGGCAAAGTTAGGGGTTTGGAAAACCAGACGCAACTGCTCAAAATAATGAAAACTACCACTTGAGCGATCGCCACCCTAGAACCTTGTGTTATCATAATATTCCAATCAAATGGTTTGGTATTAGTTTTCTTTGCTGCTTCAAGTTCGTCAGTTACGACTTGAACACCTAACTTAATTAGTTTACCTAGCATCTTAATCACCTAATCCGTTCAAAGTTGTTATCTACATTTTTAGAATTTTGCAGAAAGATACTGGTACAGGGAATTTACAGAAAATTAGTTGAAGAGTTTGTGAGCGCGTCCACTTACTCATTTCAACATCGCCATCACCACTCATTACTTTTTCGTGGCAAAAAGTGATCGCTACCTAAAAATTCTGTTTTCGACCCCGATTTTAACAATATTTTAAGCTCAATTGCTTATTGAAAAATAGTACATAACTTTAACTTCTCATGAATGACTTAGCAGCGATCGCTCAAACGGTACTTTTTGGGTTGAACGTGCGGAAACAGTCTTTGTCAGCCCTTTATTTCAAGGCTTTCAAACCCAGAAGTCTCCACTAACAATGTGAAAGCTAATCAATAGAACAGCACAGCTTGTAAATAAATGTCTTGATCGAAAATTTATTTTATTGTTAAGAGACTTGTCATTTCGTACAGACTGTAACTTTTGATAATTTTTAACTTATCCGTCTTTAAATTGGAACAATACCTCCTAAATGGTGTAAAAATGGTGTAAATTCTTTTTAAATCAATTAAAATGCTTTCAAAGTCTTGATTTGTAAGGCTTAGTAACAGGACTAAAAATCCTCGTGTCACCGATTCAAATTCGGTTCCTGGCACTTATAGTAAACCCCTTGAAATCATGAAAAATCAAGGGGTTTGTGGTTTATAAGTTTTAATATTAGTCCTAGTACCTGACTAGAGACTTTGCTAAGTTACCAATGTGATCGCTATTCAAGGCTATTCGAGATTATCTTTTGTCATTTTTGAGAAAAATCCTCTTGTTTCTACCAAAGCAGAACAGAGGAAGAAGCTTTTAATCCTTTTGTAAAGGAGAAATTTAATTACCCTTTCTTTTGCTAGCGATCGCCACTATGCTCGTTGGACGTTAGTTTATCTGTGTTAATGTTGCAAATCTCAAAGCTCAACACGCTCTGTTGAGTAAGAATTAAGCGCTAAGATATAGCTTATTCCTTAGTCAAAATCCGGAATCTCATCAACCCAAGAGTAAAGACCTACGGACTCACCTCCACCAATACTCACATCACCGCCAATGTAAACACCGCGAGTAATGGGAACCTTAGTTATGGTGTGATTTTTTTCACAGCGTTTGTCTGAGAGGTTTAAAGCGCCTATAACAGTTGATGCACTCCATTGATCATTCTGCTTGATAGTTGAATAGTTTAACTGCTCTTTATTTTTTCTCATAATTCTCCATTTTTTTTGCTTGGTATCTCCCCCAATAGCAACACTTGCCTGAGGAAAATACACTTTTCCATATACATTTTCGCTCTAATGAGGCAGTTTAGTCAATATACGTAGAATTAGTTACTTGATTCAGATAAACTACTTGGATATAAAGATACAACTTCATTAAAAACTTACAAATCAAAAACTAACAGTTCCGATATACTGAGTTTTTATTTCTATAGCTCAATTTAATAACTTTTATAACTATTAAATATAAACTTTGCTTGAACAACTGTAAGTTAAATTTGTGCAAGATAGTTTGTAGGTAATAAATTATAAATACAGATACGAACCTAATTAATTATTATTTTTTAACTATTCTTTTTTTAAGGCTGTGTCTATCAAATTTATATACTGGTCAATATATTGTATATATTTATCTGCTTTTTTCACTAAAGCTAAATGTTCATTATTTGCTAATCTTTTTACTTTTAAAAATTCCTCTTTAGCATTTCTAAATGCTTGCAGAGCAGTTATTAATTTATCTTTATCTAACTTCTGATTAGCTATAATCTTCATTATAGTCATGAATAGCACCGTCCAATAGAGAATTTCCGAATTTAAATAAACATATCCCATAGTTGAAGTGGGTTTCTACTGTTTCGTCACCAAGTCGAATAGCTTCTGAATAATTAAGTTTAGCGTTTTCATAGTCACCTACTTTCTGATAAAACATTGCTAAATTTCTATGGAATTCATATAATTCGCCGTTTTCGCGAGCAGCATCCTTATTGTTGGGTTTAGGAAGTGTATTGTGATATATTTCAATAGCCTTAGTATATTTGTGAATTGCTTCATCATAATATTTCTTAGCTTCTTCTTTTTTACCTTCCTTCGCTTTCATATCTCCTTCTAAGGCTTTGAGTAATCCAAAATTAGCAAATGCAGATGCCGGAGCATTATCCTCTTTAGCAGTGGCTTTCTCAAAATCAAAATATGCTTTTTGATAGTAAACAGCTCCTTTTTGAGGCTGGGGATTTTTTTCGTCGTTATACAAAGATGTTCCAAATTGTAGATAAGCATAAGCTCGTCGAGCATAAAGCCGAGCAGAAATAATTCCACATCTAGCAATAGCCTCATCGTACTTTTCCATAGCCTCTTCGTATTCTCCCAAACTACTTAAGGCCAATCCCCAAGCAGACCATAAAACATCACCTTCATAGCCAAGTAAGTATGCTCTCTCAAAGTCTGCCACAGCTAATCTAAAATGCTCTTCTCCCATTGAAACAGTGTTGTAAGCTACTCCACGATAATAGTAAGCTGCCGCAAGACGACAATTACAATTTATTGCTTTTGTCAAAGTATCGATAGCTGAAAAAGCGTCGTTCTGACGTAATTGAGCTAATCCGAGATTGCTATAAGCTACATCAAAATGTGAATTTATTCTAATAGCTTGTCTAGTATCTCGAATTGCTTCTTCATAATTACCTTCATCAATAAAGATAACACTTCTATTGTTATATGCTTCAGCCAAGTTAGAATCCAGAAGAATAGCTTGCTGATATACTCTCTTCGCCTCAGATACTTGATTAAGCAGATAATAACGAGTTCCTAAATTTATATATTCCTTAGCGTTATTAGGATTTTCTTTCAAGAACATTTTTAATTCTTTAATTTCTTGCTCTATTGCTTTCTGCTCATGAATACTTATAGATACATTACCTCCGGTCTCCTCATCTTTATAAGAGGCTAAAAGAATACCACTAATAGTAATCTGCCTGCTCAAGGATTTCATCAGAAACTGTTTACCAGTAGCAGCTTGTTTACTGGCTATCTCAGGAGCACCTCTATAATAAGATTTGATATGAGTATAATTTGGATAATTAGAATAATCGCTCAAAAGCTTGATATCATCTGATGTTAAAGCAAGTGCTGATGATAAACGCTTAAATGTATCTTGCTGGTCATAGCCATTATTTTTTTGATTTACTTCATAACTATTAGATTTGCTTGAGCTAAAATATGAATCTTCATCTGATTTCACTTCTAAAATAGCAATTTGTAATTCATGAAATGTGTTGATATTTAATTCACGTAAACGCTCTACTTTAGAACCTAATTTCATACATAAAATTGCTTGATCTACCCAATTAACTATTTGTTGAGTATCAAACTGAGTAGATAAAAGTAACTTACATATATCTGTAGTAGCTAAACTCTGAACATTATCAATACCTAACTCTGAAAGTCGAGCCTCATGCCAAGTATTGATACCTAAAATATTTTTGAGCGGATATTCATTGTATTGTTCAATAGGTGCGCTCAAAGCGCGATTAGCAACAAAGGTTATCCAGCGAATACCACGAGTAGGAAAAATTCCAATTAAAAAAGCTAGTATTTGCCAAGGCAAAGAATCTGTTTCAGAAGGTTGATTGGGGTTTTCTTGTTGAACTATTACCACTGTGTTAGGCAGTGATAAATTTGTATTATTCTTCTCAATTCCTCCAATCAGTGAAGCGATGCTAAAAGTAATAACTGCTGAAAGTAAAGTCCTAAGAATAACAGCACTGTAAACTTGTGGTTGTAAATCGAAAGTATTATATCTTCTAATTAGTAATTGTATACCAAAGAAGTAAGAGCCAAGAAATGCATAAAAAATTATTTCAACTGTAATACTTTTTATAACAGTTAGCTCGTCTTTTTTGTAGTATGCTGCAAATATAATAGATGCTAAAGTAACAAATAAAATAATATATACACCAAATTGAAAGGGATTGTATACAGTGTTATAAAGTTCACTAATTTCGTTAATATTTTCTTCAGAAACTAATCCCAATAATCTTAAATCATTTTCTAATCGGTCTTTTTGTACTTCAGATTTATAATAACTATATGCAATATAGGAAATGGGAAAAATTCCTAGTAATGCTCCAACTACCAAAGTAAAAAGTATTTGTTCCTTCGGATTTTCAATGCTTATACTACTAATTATAATTATAGATACAACTGAAAAAAATAGAATAATAAAAGACCAAAATCTTCTAAATCTTTTTCTTTTTGCTTCTGTTTGCTGTTTATATATATATAAATCAACATGATTTTCAATAAATTCCTCAATTCCTTGAGTTAATCCATCAATAATATGTTTGTAATCTTCGGGTTTACTACCTTTTTCAAATTCTTCCTGTAACCATTTTCTAAGTTTTCTAGATGTATCTGTAGGATTTATTACATCTAAAGGTGATAAAAAATCAGAGAATTTTTGAAAAAATTTCCTTTTTTTCTTTCTCAGATTAAAGTTAAAAAAATCAAACATAATTTTTGTTGAACTAGGTAAAATATACAGAAAAATTTATTTAGCTAGTGCTAAACATAAAAATAAGTTCAGCTTGTAAAGCTGTTTAGATGAAGAATAATATAGTTCATATTTCTAAACTAAGTGCTGCTTAGTTCTGATAATGATGGCTGTACGATATCATTTTTTTTAGTAATTGAGAAGTATTTTGTAAACAAATAAAAACTTTTAAATAAACTTAACTATATATCTAGGCGATCGCTATTATCTTGCTTAATCGAAGACTCATATGCATGGTTTACTATCACAAAAGATTTGATAGTTTAAAAAAGCGTCTACTGGAGTAGCGCACCCTCAGTAATGTAATAGAATTTGGAGACTGAGTTGAGTTTACAAAACCCAACACAATCACGATAAATCGGGTTGCACAGAGTGGAAATTAACCTATTCTTAATACATCAAATTAGCTATTGGCTTTGGTAAGTCGTGAAATTAATCTAACAACGCTGTAATTGCGCTAACATCACTAAAATTTCATCCATCGCTTGCCGTACAACCCTTGCAGGTTGTTCAGTTTGATTGACCATCATACTAAACACAACTGGGTTATAGTTAGGTGCATTAACATATCCTGAGAGAGTAACAACACCACCCAGAGTTCCTGTTTTTGCTTGTACAATTCCTGCTGCCGACGTATCAATCAAACGATTTTTTAAAGTACCACTAACACCCGCCACAGGTAAAGAAGCACGAAAAACTTTTGCTTGTGGTGAGTTTGCCATCCCTTGTAATGTTTGTACTAAAGCTTGTGGAGTAATTAAATTTTTGCGCGATAAACCCGAACCATCTGCCAAAATATAACTAGTTGGTTCAACTCCCAATTGAGTTAAAGTTGCTTTTAAAACTTCTATACCTGCATCAGCTGTACTTTGATTTTTTGTTGCTGGTTTTTTAATAGCTAATGCTCTTAGTAATGCCTCAGTATAGAAATTATTACTATTTTGATTTGCCGTCATTACCAATTCTGATAATAGAGGAGATTGAACAACGGCTAATTCTGCTATTTCATTTTCGCTACTGCTATCTAAAATAGATGCTTGTCTAACAGTAATTTTTTCTGCTGCTAAGGCACGACGAAAACGCTGTAAAAAATACTCTGCTGGCGTAAACACAGGTAAATTGACAAATTGTGATTGAGAACCTTCTGGTAACTGACCTTGAATTCGCAGTGTTGAACCTTGTAAATCGCGAGTAACCTTAATAAAACTTGGTTGGTTTTTCTCAACTGTCACAGATTGATTAATTATCTGCCACTGTTTTTTCTGATCGGAATTTAACCAAATTAGTTTTAGAGGTTTACCTGAAGTTTGGGGTGACACAATAAAACTAAAAGAATTTTGATTCACAATTAGACTATTTATTGGTATCCCATCGCCTGATTGTAAATCTTCCCATTGCCAACTAGGATTAACAATATCTCCTTGAAAATAACTATCGTCAACAATCAACTGCCTAATTTCTTTGATACCCTTTTGTTTCAACTGCTTGGCTAATGTTATCAGTTGGGCATCGGTTAAACTGGGATCTCCCCTACCCACTACACGCAACCCATCGCGATCGCGATACACTGAAGTACGAATGCGGTAATTTGCACCGAGTTGTATGAGTGCGGCAGCTGTAGTTAGCACTTTTGTGTTAGAAGCTGGAATGAAATATTTCTGAGCATCCCGGTTGTAAAGGGTTTCGGTAGAACCCAGATTTTGTACTAATATTCCCCAACGCGCCCGACTGAATTCAGAACGGCTAATAATCGCATCTACCGCCGTTCCTAGTTGAGCTGGGCAAATTGTTTTTGGGTTAGTTGTCGGTGCTACAGGTGTTGGAGTTTGTGCTTTTGCTATTTGGTGATTGATGCCTACTTGTAAACCTAAAAATAGTATTAACAAGCTACTAGAAATTGTCTTAGGCATTATTTAAAGTTACTGTGTGCGTAAATAGAATTTGACTAAGAGGAATTATCCATCAAGTTGCTGTAAATATCAGTAGATAGCCTAAGCAAATTAATAATTTTCTGGTGCCGAGAATTCACTAGATTAGAACTTACGCACTGAGTAGTCCACCGATGCGGACTTCGTACCCGTCTATGTATAGCAACACCATGCGCGGGTGTCGGCTAGTTTGAAAACAGACTATAGCCCCTTTTTAAGGGGGTTGGGGGATCTCCATCGAGCCAACTCACAACCACCTTGGAACCAGTATCGTGGAAGAAATTCTGAATTGCCGATCGCATTTTTGAGTTAACAAACTACTAAACCGGAACAGAGGATAGTTTGACTGTGGAGTTGCAAAGCTTCTCTGTATCCGGTTTGCTTAATTATAGTGATCGCCCGGTTCAAAACCCTAAGTGCTAGTGAGCAATTGTGCGATCGCCTCAGAGTGTTTTAGATCTGGGTTCTATAGACTACGAGTCACTACTCCACAGGCTATTCTTCCCCCACCAGCTTCTGCTGCTGTTCCACCTGCTTTTTGTTGATCTGGTAACAGGTGAACGATGACTGCACTACCATCTCCATCAAACAGGGTGAGGGGGCTTTCTGTTATTGTGACTCGACTAGTCTGGGTACTGTAAGTTGCAATGCCCAGCGCATTCACTTCTAAGTTGGGCAAGTCACCCATATGATAGGGATGGTTATCCTGTACAGGAAGTTCATTACCAAAAGGCCCAGGATCAAAGTGTCCGCCGGCACTGCTATAAGCAGGACTAGCATTGGGGTCGCACACTCCTACAGAATGAATATGGAAACCGTGTAAACCAGGAGCCAGCTTTGCTGTACTGCCTCGAACTTGTCCTTGAATTTCTACCACACCATCTTGACGCTGAGTGAGGTTTAGAGTACCACTAATTTCATCACCCGTAATCTGAACTTGT
This sequence comes from Chlorogloeopsis sp. ULAP01, assembly GCF_030381805.1. NCBI lineage: Bacteria > Bacillati > Cyanobacteriota > Cyanophyceae > Nostocales > Chlorogloeopsidaceae > Chlorogloeopsis > Chlorogloeopsis sp. ULAP01. The sequence goes on along the minus strand of NZ_JAUDRH010000019.1, from coordinate 47,426 downwards.
GCTTGTGGCAGAGTCTGCGACATACTCGGTTGCCCGAATAGAAATCCCCAGACTAGTGCCAAACAAAGACTAATGAAAAATAAAGGTTTTAGTGGCGAAAACTTGATCACCATGACCTCCTGCGGTAATGACAAATAACTTAGACTTAACTTCCATTTGGTATTTGTACATCGCGCTGCAAAGACGGCATGGCAAAGCAGATGGCTATCTTTTTTAATAGTCACATTTGCTTTGAGTCAAACCCTTTTGGAATAGGATGACAAGCAATAATCTGTACCATCCAAACAGTTTGGATTGGTTTTTTTTAAACTGAGGAAACACGAAATATCTTCTGTTTCACCAAATTTTTGAAATTTGGCAAATTGTAAATCTGAATGTTGTATCTTAATGCATACAACTCAAATTTTGTGAATAACTGTTGCAGGAGTTGAATGTTGATGACAATCAACCCAGAAATAAGTTTTCTTGCCTCAGTTACTGACCTAGCCTGCCTACTATAATTAGGGTATGGTTCGTCCGCAGAGATGATGTACTTACAGGTTATAAAGCAAGAGTTAACTGTATAGTTCCAATATCTCAACCAATACTTACTTATACTTAAAGCATAGTTTCAGACTTGCGGCATTCTTTTAAAAAGTGCTTTATAAGTCTTACATGGTTTTTGATGGGAAGCATTTTGTACTCATAATTGAGTGTTAACGCTTGTTTTATTCTACTTGTACATTATTGCACGCTATTGTGTAAAAACTTCCTTGAAATGAAAAAAATAAGTATTATCACGCTACTTGCTTTACTCTAGAAATGTTAATGTAAATCTTTCTCACTCCAGTTATTTGTTACTGACTTTCCTATTTTGATAGATACAAGATAAACAGCACACTCAACTGTCTAGTGCAAGGCAAGTGCGCAAGCGATCGCCGAAAATATTAACAAAGAAGTTATAGCAGTCAACTAATTGCCACTAAGGAAATTTCCGAAATATCAAGATATTTATTTTGATTGTTGCTCAAGCCACTGTAAAATCCGGTTCCACGCCCACCATAAATCCGAGTCTTGTGCTTGACGCTGGCACCGGTTGCTACTTAAATAGCCAACATGACCACCATGATGAGTGAGTAATAAATCTATAGCTGGATTCTTAGCGCAGATTGCTTGTAAATCAGGGACGATTGCTGGATCAAAGAAGGGATCGTCTTGTGCGTAGAGAATTAAAGTTGGTTTGGAAAGACTTTTTAGTAATGGCAAAGCACTGCTAGCGTCATAGTAAGCCTCAGGCGAAGAAAAACCCAATCTTCCAATCACTAGTTCCCGGTCAAAACCCCAGATGCTATTCGCTCTTTCAATCGCCTCTTTCTCGAAACTTCCAGGATGGGCTTGGTGAAGTTGCCATGCTAAATTTTTCAGACTCTGGGCAATCCTGGCTTCAAAATATTTACCTGCTGGGTAGCTGACTAAATAAGTAAGAGAGCGTCGCGAATCTAAGTTAGGACAAATGACTGCTGCACCACCAATATCACTTACTGTAATGCCTAAATTTTCTGTGCTCTGAGTCAGTTCCATTGCTGCTTTAACTGCCCACAGTGCTAATTGCCCCCCTAAAGAATAACCTGTAAACCAAAATTTGCTTGGACATCCCATTTTTGCAGCAGTTGCGGCAATGCGGACAAAATCTTCCCCCTCATACAAACCATCACTAGTTAGCGTCGGTGACAAATTGGCTGTTTTACCATGAGCGCGCCAATCAAATAAAACTACAGCATATCCTTGTGTGTATGCCTTACGTCCAAGAAGCCTAAGAAACCATTGGTTTTCTAAGTCCCCTGTAATACCATAGGTGCCGATAATTGTGCTGTGAGCATTTTTAGGTATAGCCACCCAGCCAAAAATTGGTACGCCTTGCCCACCTCTAAAAATTTGTTCCTTGTAAGGAGGCTCTGGAAATTTTGTAGATTTTTCCCAGTTAAGAGATCCCCACAAAGAAGCATAGACAGTCATTGCCACTCCATTTTGCAAAAATAGTGGCGGATTGTATGGCGGGAAATACATAGTTTGGACTTATAGAAATTTTCACCTGCTTGAGGTGCGATCGCACCTCAAGACACAAACTAAAAAATAGGGTGGGCATTACCCACCCCATTTAATTTAATTTAGTATTGCTGTGTTTTGCTCTTACAACTTAGTCCCACACTCAGGACAGAAGTTATTATTAGGAGCATTTTTCGCACCACAATTGCCACAATACACAGGTTCTACGTCGGTTTTTGGAGCCTGCTTGGGTAAGCCAACCATTTGAGCGTTGCTCTTACCGGGGGCTACCATTGGGTAGCAGTTTTCATCTTTGGTGACATGGGCATCGATAATTACCGGGCCATTGTGAGCTAACATTTCGGCGATCGCATTTGGCAATTCCTCCCGGCTATTGATGACTATGCCCTTGATCCCATAAGCTTTGCACAGTAACTCAACATCTGGCATTCCTACTTCCATATTCGAGCATGAGTAACGCTCGCCGTGGAAAGCTTGCTGCCATTGACGCACCATGCCTTGCCAGCCATTATTGACAATTACAGTCTTGACATTAATGCCATACTGTGCTAGAGTACCAAGTTCTTGCAAGCACATCTGGAAGCTGGCATCACCGCTAATACAGATAACTTCTTGTTCGGGGAAAGCAACTTTGGCACCCATTGCGGCAGGCAAGCCAAAGCCCATCGTTCCCAATCCACCACTAGAAATCCAGCGTCGCGGCCCTGTTTTGAGAAATTGCGCTGACCACATTTGATGTTGTCCGACATCAGTGGTGTAGATGGCATTGGGCGCTTGCCGAGCTACTTCTACAATCACCTCTTGCGGTGACATACTATCTGGATGCTGGGGAACTACCAGGGGATATTCTTCCTTCCAGCGATTGATTAATCTCAACCATTCTTGGGTTTGGTTGGGCGTACTCTTGATATCCAATTCTCGACATCGCCGCAAAATATCAGTGAGGACGTTTTTCACGTCTCCAACGATGGGTACATCGGGAACGCGGTTTTTGCCGACTTCTGCGGGATCAATGTCAATGTGAATAACTTTAGCGCGGGAAGCGAATTCATCCAGCTTGCCAGTGACGCGATCGTCAAATCTTGCACCAACACAAATCAGCAAGTCGCAGTCAGTGACAGCAAAGTTGGCATAAGCAGTGCCGTGCATTCCCAACATATTTAAAGACAAGGGATGATGTTCGTCAAAGGCACCCAAACCCATCAATGTAGTAGTGACGGGAATATTGAAGAGTTCAGCTAGTTCTTGAAGTTCTTCGTAAGCACCAGAGGCGATCGCACCTCCACCCACGTACAGTAAAGGACGACGGCTTTCGCGAATCAGTTGAATTGCGGCGTTAATCTGGCGTGGATTTCCTTTTACAGTCGGGCGATATCCAGGTAATTTTACTGAACCCGGTTCTACTGGCACATAGTCAAATTCTTCAAATGCCACGTCTTTGGGGACATCAACCAAAACAGGGCCAGGTCTTCCCGTACTGGCAATATGGAATGCCTCAGCCACAATTCGTCCCATATCTTTGGGATCACGCACTACGTAAGAGTGCTTGACGATTGGTAGCGTAATTCCGTAAATATCAGTTTCTTGAAACGCATCCGTACCAATCATTTTCCGTGGCACTTGTCCTGTGACAACTACCATCGGAATCGAATCCATGTAGGCAGTAGCAATGCCTGTGACTAAATTAGTCGCCCCTGGGCCAGAAGTACCAAAGCACACTCCTACCTTGCCCGTAGCGCGAGCGTAGCCATCTGCGGCATGGGCTGCGCCTTGTTCGTGTCTGACTAGGATGTGCTTAATACCGCCAGAGGCTTGTTCAAAATAAAGTTCATCATAAATTGGCAGAATCGCGCCGCCAGGATAACCAAAAATATATTCAACGCCGTGGCGTTTGAGACTGTCAAGCAATGCAAAACCACCAGAAGCACGTCTGGGCATTGCGACTGGCGACAAGGAGACATTAGACTGGGTGTGATTCTCAATTTGTGTGGCACCTATTTGGGAACGCGATCGCACAGTCAAACCTCACGTGATAGCTAAGATAAAGCTGAAATTCTGTATTTAAAATTTCATTTTAATTTAAAACTCTCATAATTAATTGAGATTGTTCCCTATCCTTGACATAAGAGACTGATTTATGAATTGAAAGAGGGTGTAGGGGAGCCAGTGTGGTGGTGAGGCAGCGCGCAGAACAGGGGGTCTCCCCCATGAGCGACTGCCGTAGACGCCGAAGGCGGATAAGCGAAAGTAAGGTTCCCCGGCATAAAGGAGCCAGTGCGCCCTTGCGGGTTAAGCGCGTTGTAGCACCTGGCGTCGGGTTAAGCGCGTTGTAGACGCCCAGAGGGCGGCTTCCCGCAGGGTAGCACCTGGCGTCACCAAAAGACGACGGGGAAGCCCGTTCCTTTAAGGGGCGCTCAGAATCGTCGTCCGTCGTCTTGGGGCAAGGGGCATTCATGCATTGGCCAATGCCCAATTCCCAATTCACTTCGGCCCGCTTTCATCCCCCAGACTTCAGTCGGGGGATGAGCTTAAGTGGCGTCGGGTTAAGCGCGTCGAGTGCGACTGGCGCCATCTGGCGTGTGTAAGGGTACAGGGGTGTAGTAGAAAAAACCTTCCGCCGTCTGCCGTCTGCCTTCGTTCTAAATCACATCTTGCAAAACTTTACGGGTATTTTGCCAAGCCCACACACCAACTACAGCAACAATTACGCTCATTCCCACAAGCACGCTTCGCAAGCCCAAAGCATCAGTGACAGGGCCAGTAATTACCAGTGGAGCCGACAGAGCAATGTTAACGGCATGATTTTGAAATCCAAATACTTTACCATGCATTGAAGGTGGTGTTTGCTGTTGAATTAAAGTTTGCATTGGTACACCAACTAAAGCTGCACCAATTCCCAAGACGGCACAAAGCCCCAACGCTAACAATAAATTATGGGTAAAGGTAAATACTCCCAAAACTACTGCCATCATTAAAAATCCAAACAAGGGTAAAGGCTTGTGATGTACTTTATCAGCCCAATGCCCCAAAATTGCTGCTCCCAAGACCATTCCTACCCCTGCTGCTGCTAAGAAAAAGCCGAATTGTTTCTCTTTTAAGCCAAATTCCTCTGCCAATCGAATTGCCAACACCGTTAAAGCTGCAAATACACAATATAGAGTGATTAGTTGCAGCATGGCGTTTAGTACTAAACGATTACTTTTGAGATAGCGCAAGCCCTGTTTAAAGTCTGTCCAAGGATGGATGACAGGTTCACTATTATCAAGAGTTCTGTTGTCTTTAAAGTTGATAAACTGCATCATGCCCGCAGAAGATAGGTATAAGATGGTGACAACAAGCTCTTGACCGTAATTTGGCCCTAGCACATCTTTCGACCAACTCAATATTGGTTCACCGATCGCAAACCCAACAATGAGAGCGCCCATCATCGTGCTGCTAAATAGCGCATTAGCTGCCATTAAATTTTCTTTTCGTACTATCAACGGAATGGCTGCTTGCTCTGCGGGGGCAAAAAACTGCGTGATTGTGGAGATCGCAAAAGTCATCAGTAACAGAACCAGGAACTCCCGTGGCAAAAAGGGAATTAGCAACGTTAATAGACCGCGTACCAAATCAGAGCCAACCATGATAATCTTTTTCGGAAAGCGGTCAACAAAGACACCCCCAGCAGAACCAAACAGAATGGCTGGTATTGTAAACGCCATCATCAAAGTTGAGTACATGGAGTTTTGTGCTAAACCGACAGGAGGTGGGTAGTTTTCTAGTAGGGCTACCATCAAAACAAAGAAGACTTTATCGGCCATCTGGGATAATAACTGTCCTATCCACAGCAGCATAAAGCCACGGTTTTTAAGCAGAACACCAAATCCATTATTTACGGCAGCAGGTTCAGTTGGAAACATCAGAATCAGGGTTGGGGGAATAGGGAAAACAGCGGAAAGCGGGGAGATTTGGGGAGGTTTAAGGTTAATTTTTAACCTATCACCCCATCACATTGTCACTCCTGCTTCATCCCTATGCTTTCCGGATTAATTTTCTTCATAACGCATAAAAAGCATATACAAAAATTCAACCGCGCTTAGACGTTTTTGTAGCTGCGATTCTCCAATAGACAAGTCTACCCACCAACCTTGCACAGTCTGGGGCGATCGCCACATATCCAAATGCTCGACAGGTGGATCTGCATAAAAGTTATTTTGCCCACAACCAAGTATTTTGGAACTCCAGTGGGTGAAATAATCATGACTCATTCGATGGATAGGGAAATTTCCCAGTAATGGAACTCCCCATCCATCTATAGCAATAAAAGCCTTAACATGACCTCCGGAATTTTGCCACAAGTATGCAGATGCGATCGCCCCAACTACGCCAGCACTAAAACTTATGAAAATTACAGGCGATTTTTGCTGATTCTTCAAGCGATCAAATAAAAACTGCAAAATATGAAATGCCGATAAAGACGAATAGCCATCCGTTGGGAAAACTAGTATATTTACTAAACTTTTACTAGTTGAGGTATCAAAATTTCTCTCTCTCAAGCTGGCAACAAAATTCTCGGTTAAGCTTGATTCGTGGATTCCAGGGCAAATTATTATGTTCATCCATTTTTGATGCTAGCAGTGTCCACAATCACTTTGCTTCAGAAAAACTCAGAACAATTTAGTATTGCCAAGCAGCAAAAAGGTATTTGTTAACACCAAATACTATTAATAGCTTAAAGATTTGATTTTGATCTATTAAATTTGACACAAAATGGTTAGTTAGTCATTTGTCATTGGTCATTGCTAGGAGCGGGTTTATTTAGATATTTCGTCATCCTAGAGAGATTGTTATTAAAACCCGCACGGCAGTCACTACAACGCGCTTAACCCACGCCAGGTGACGCCAGTCGCACTCGACGCGCTTAACCCGCAAGGGCGCACTGGCTCCTTTATGCCGGGGAACCCTTACTTTCGCTTATCCACTACTCTGCGAGAAGCCGGACTACGTCCGTCTACGTGTCTACGCCAGTCGCTACAAGTCGGCACTAGACGCGTTCGCCGTCAGGCGTTGCGTTAGCTAGCGGCTACCCTCCGGGTAGCCGCTAGGGCGCGCTGGCTCACCACCGCACTGGCTCCGCAACGCGCTGCCTCCCGTACAGTAGTTAGTGTTTCTCCCCCTTGCACCCTGTACCCTTGCTTCTTTCTGTCCCCACCTTCCCGCGTCCTCATCCCCCATTCCAGGTATGAATTTTAAGCTTTGTTCTTTTAAGTGTAATTATCCTCTCCGGGGGGATAGGATAGTAATTAAGTAGTAAGAAAAACAACCTCTTCTAATTACATTGAGGAATAGATTGTGGTTGCCACGCCGGAAAAACTAGAACATACCCACGAGCATTTACCAAGTCAACAACGGGTAGCCGTACTGTTGATGGGCTATGGCGAAGTCGAAAGCTATGAAGATTTCGCTAATTATAACGAACAGGCTTTAAATCTACTAACAGCTAAATTCGCACCAGTACCTACTTGGATTTATCCCCCCTTGGCAAGAATTTTGGCTTTATTTGATCGCCATGAATGGGGACACCAACACAATGATTTTATTTCTCCCCATAACGCTATATTTGAAAAGCAACGAGAAGGTATTGAAAAGAATTTGCAACAAAGATGGGGCGATTGCGTTCAGGTATTCAAAGCATTTAACTTCTGCGCCCCTTTCCTTCCTGCACAAGTCCTAGCAGAAATTAAAAACCAAGGTTTTGATAAACTTCTGATTTACCCATTACTAGTAGTTGATTCTATTTTCACTAGTGGTATCGCGATCGAGCAAGTTAACAAAGCTTTATCAGAATTGGCTGATGGTAACGAACACTGGGTAAAAGGGCTACGTTATATTCCTTCTTTTTACAATGAACCAGCCTACATCGATTTGATGGTTCATCTTGTTGAAGAGAAAATAACCAGGGACTTAGCCACAGCTTACCTACCAGCAGAAATAGGTATTGTTTTGATGAATCACGGTTGTCCCCATAAAGCCAAAGGATTCACCTCTGGGATTACTGAGAGTCAGGCGCTATACGACTTGGTACGCGATAAATTAATCAACCGTTATCCTTTAATTTCTGTGGGTTGGTTGAACCACGACACACCCCTAATTGAATGGACGCAACCAAGTGCCGAACAAGCGGCGAAAAACCTTATTCAACTGGGTGCAAAAGTTGTGGTGTTTATGCCCATCGGTTTTGCGACAGAAAACCACGAAACTCTATTGGATGTACACCATATTATTCATGCATTAGAGAAAAAGCATAAGAGCGTTAACTACGTACAAATGCCTTGTGTTAATGATCGCCCTGAGTTTTTAGCTATGGCAGCCCAATGGGCAAATTCTCACATTGAAGAGTTATTTACAGAACAAGGCACAGTTGTTAAATCGCAGTTAGCGAACAACCATCATCATCACCATCATTAAGAAGAGTGGGAGAGTGTGAGACAAGGGCAGATGGAGAGGAACATATGAGGGAGATAGGGAAGATGGGGAAGAATTTACTCTTATTACTTCCTCACCTCCCTCAACTCCTTGTCCCCTTGTCCTCTTCCCTATCCCCTAATTCACGCCTCGCAACTTGCGGGTATTATCAACTAAACTCTGGGCAAATTGGTCAAATCTTTGAGAAAGCTTCTCATCTAAGAGCTTACCTTCTGAGTTAAAAGCGTTCCATGCCTGCCCAACAGCTATTTGTTCGGGAATTACCCAAGCGTGTACCCAGCGCATAATGACTCGCAAGTCATTTAAGGCGTTGCTGTTAGATTGTCCACCCAAGACGCTAATCAACCCAACAACCTTGTCAGACAACTGATCGAAACTCATTAAATCTAAGGCGTTTTTGAGGACGCCACTCACGCTACCGTGATACTCTGGTGTCGCCAAAATTAACCCATCAGCGCTGCTAACAGCATCTTGTAACCGTTGCACATCTGGGTAATCTGGATACTCTCCTCCTCCAGTACAAAACGGTAACTGCATTTCTCGCAAATCGAGAATTTCTACTTCTGCGCCTAAGGCTTCTGTGCGTTGCGCTGCTAGACGTAAAGCCATCTGGCTATGGGAGCCGGCTCTTAAACTACCACCAATACCAACAATTTTGACCATAACTAAATTAACATCAACAAACTAGTAGTTAGCTTTTATAGGTGTTTGCACTCTCTTAAGGAGGATTTTTGCAAGTCGAATTCATTATGACTATGTATATTTATATTATATTAATTTTTTGTCACTCTTCAAGGTATCGCTAAGAAGATCCAGGAGTGCGGTGATGCAAAATTGGGAATGAGATTTTGTGGAAGTTACACTAGAGTGAGAAAAAGTAATTTCAGCTCTTTCTAGATAAAAGCCATAAAAACCAGCGCTCAACTTATGGCAGCCGACAAAAGGTAATTGTTTATGAAAAGTTTTGAGAAAAAGACACCTATGAAACAGCAACCAACGAAGCGCATAGCTTTGACAGGGGCGCTGGCAGCCGGTTTGATGATGTTGCCAGGATTTGTTGGCGGTACTCCTGCCTTGGCACAAAAAGCAGAGCGTGACTCCCTTACTTATGGCGAGTTGTTTCAGAAAATTGATCGGGGAGAAGTTAAAAGAGTAGAACTAGACGAAAGCGAACAGATCGCAAGAGTGTACCTCAAAGGACAACAACCCGATGCACAACCTCTACAGGTAAAGCTTCTAGAGCAAAACCCAGAATTAATTTCCACACTGAAAGCAAATAGAGAGGTTCAGTTTGAGGAAGTTTCTACTGCTAATAGTAGGGCTGCGGTTGGTCTTTTGATCAACCTCATGTGGATTTTGCCACTGATTGCTTTGATGTTGTTATTTCTACGGCGTTCTACCAATGCTTCCAGTCAAGCAATGAATTTTGGTAAATCCAAAGCTCGCTTTCAAATGGAGGCAAAAACCGGAATCACATTTAGCGATGTAGCGGGTATTGAAGAAGCCAAAGAAGAACTACAAGAAGTTGTTACCTTCCTCAAACAACCAGAAAAATTTACTGCTGTCGGCGCACGTATTCCTAAAGGAGTACTATTAGTAGGTCCTCCCGGAACAGGTAAGACTCTTTTAGCAAAAGCCATTGCTGGTGAAGCTGGTGTACCTTTCTTCAGCATTTCCGGTTCAGAATTTGTGGAAATGTTTGTAGGTGTGGGTGCTTCTCGTGTGCGCGATCTATTTAAGAAAGCAAAAGAAAATGCTCCTTGTTTAATATTTATAGATGAAATTGATGCCGTAGGAAGACAAAGGGGTGCGGGAATTGGTGGTGGTAACGATGAGAGGGAGCAAACCCTCAATCAACTGCTGACTGAGATGGATGGTTTTGAAGGCAACACAGGCATCATCATTATTGCTGCCACCAACCGCCCGGATGTCTTAGATACAGCTTTATTGCGCCCTGGGCGATTTGATCGGCAAGTGATTGTTGATGCACCCGATCGCAAAGGACGTTTGGAAATTTTAAAAGTCCATTCCCGAAACAAAAGAATTGATCCAGCAGTTTCTCTAGAAGTTGTTGCTCGTCGTACACCAGGCTTTACAGGAGCAGATTTAGCTAACCTGCTTAACGAAGCGGCAATTCTGACAGCACGCAGACGTAAAGAAGCCATTACCCAGATAGAAATTGATGATGCGATTGATCGCCTCACAATTGGGTTTACTCTCAATCCACTGTTAGATAGTAAGAAAAAGCGTTTGATTGCTTATCATGAGGTAGGGCATGCTCTGTTGGCTACACTTTTACCACAGGCAGATCCGTTAAATAAGGTGACAATTATTCCTCGTTCTGGTGGTGTTGGTGGTTTCTCCCAACAAATTCTAAATGAAGAAATGATTGATAGCGGTCTTTACACTCGTGCTTGGCTCAAAGACAATATCACCATGACTTTAGGAGGAAAAGCCTCAGAAACTGAGGTATTTGGAGAAGCTGAAGTTACAGGTGGAGCTAGTAACGATTTAAAAATGGTAACTAACCTAGCCCGAAAGATGGTAACAATGTATGGAATGTCTGAGTTAGGTTTAGTGGCTTTAGAAACTCAAAATAATGATGTGTTTCTAGGCAGAGACTGGGTGAGTCGCAATGAGTATTCCGAAGAAATGGCAACTAAAATTGACAGACAGGTGCGGGAGCTTGCTGTTGAATGCTACCAGGAAGCTCGTCGCATCATCCGTGAAAATAGATCGCTGGTAGATCGGCTTGTTGACTTGTTGGTAGAACAAGAGACAATTGAAGGGGAGAAATTCCGCCAAATTGTTTCTGAATATACTCAACTGCCAGAAAAACAACAATTAGCTTCTAGAGAAACAACAACTAGCGGTGTCTAGTTAGTGTTACTAGGAGAGCCAGTGCGTCTTTGCAGATTTTCTAATGGATTGCAACTGGCATTTGGGTTTTGCTGATATCTTTACTTCTAATCTTATAAACCCACCTGTACAAAGATTAGTAGTTCGCCACGCAATTTATGCGAGATTATAGCTCCCCAACTTTTTAAAAAAGTTGGGGATTTGAACAACCGCGAATTATTAAAATCAATTTTGTGGAGTAATAGGTAGTAGATTGATGAAGAATTGTCACTACCTCCACTATCTACTATCTATTAATTAATAGTCACAATTGTGAATAATTTTGGTTTCTCAATTATTATTTGTGACTTTTGAGGGCTGTTTATAGATTTTAAGCTTTTAGATAGTTTTTATCCGTAAAACATTTGCTGTAAGTATACTAAAGCGTTTTTAATAATAAACTTATAAATCATTAGTATTTATGATAGTAGCTTTACTTTTAAAATAATAACTACTTAATTATTAATTTAGAGAGTTTTGAAGTAACTACTAAATTAAGTATTAAATATAATATGAAAAAATTTAGTAATTTTACTTGTATTTCGCAATTTTGGTAAATAAGCAAAATACAAGTAAATACAGCGTTTTGCAAGTACATGAGGTACACCCCTCCCTAACCCTCCCCTTGGCAAGGGGAGCCAGTGCGGTGAAGCAGCCCACCACCAAAGGCGGTTCCCGGCGTAGACGCAAAGCGGTGAGCGGGCGCAGTCTTGGCGGTTCCCGTCACGATTGCGAACCCCCGAACCTGTTCGTCGAGGACGTTCCCGAAGGGTAGGGCTTCCCGTAAGGATTGGGGGATTGCTGTACGCCCTTGGCGTTCCCTCCGGGTACCCGGAGGGTGGACGGGTTCCCCGGCATAAAGGAGCCAGTGCGCCCTTGCGGGTTAAGCGCGTTGTAGACGCCCTGCGGGCGGCTTCCCGCAGGGTAGCACCTGGCGTCACCTGTCGTGAGGGTGCGCTGTCTTCGCGGGTGGGGTATTTCTGTACCTCACGAAGTTGAAATCTGCTGTATCCATAACAACTACAAATTTTTAAACAAGTGAATCAAATCAACTTATTTTTTGACCATTAAAGTCGAGGGTCTAATTAATGCATCTAAAGCTATTTAATCTACCTCAATTTCAAGATGCTCGGCTAGCTAAAAACTTTGTTTTTAATAGTTCTATGACTAACCACCTTTTAATAATGCCCACAATCAGACGTTGAGCATTTTCTTGTAGTAAAATTGGTGGATGCAATTTGATTGCTAACCACAACTTTTTACGAGCTTGAATCAAATTATCAACATTATAGCTATAGTTCTGCAAATATTTGCGTGTGCAATATTGATATACTGTAGCTAAACTTCGATTCTTGAGGTGTTGAAATTCTGATGGAAGAGTCTTAAAGGTTTTGTCAACGACAAAAAAACAAGCCTTTTCCATCTGCTCAATTTTTGACGATGTGGAATGTGAAGATTGACGATAAAAAACTTGGTATTTAGGAACTACTACAAATTCCCATTTAGATGCAATCCTAAGCCAATAATCCCAATCAGTACAACTTCCACATGCAGGGTCGAAATATTCCCCCGATTCAATAGCTTGTCTGCGAATCAAAGCATTAGAGCCACTAGCTATAAAATTACCTACTAATAAATTAGTCAATACATTGCCTTTAAAATATACAGGCTCACCTTTACCTAACAATTTTCCTTGTTCATCTATAAAACTAGTCCAACTATAAGCAATGCCTGCTTTTGAATTTTTTTGTAAGGCTTGCAATTGTAGCTCTAGTTTATCGCTTGTCCATAAATCGTCTGCGTCTAGAAAAGCAATAAATTCTCCTGTTGCATGAAAGAAACAACGATTGAGAGATGTAGGTAAGTCTACATGGTCATAGGAGAAAACTTTAATGCGCTCGTCTTCAATACTATGTAGTGCTTCTAATGTTCTATCGGTAGAGCCGTTGTTAATAACAATAATTTCAAAATCGCTAAAAGTTTGCTTGATAACTGATGATATTGTTTCTACAATAGTTTTCTCACCATTATAGACAGTCATTACAACAGAAATAGTTGGCATAATTTAGGTTCTATAGTGTTGAGCAAATAAGCAGGTTTCTATGTATGTAAAGATAAGAATCTTAACTCCTTTATTACAAAGATAAGATTTTTATCTGGAAATTATATTATCATGAGTCATATATACTTCTTGAGCAATGAATAATAAATTTCATAATAAATTTATATGAGTTGAAGTAAATTTTACATTTCTACTGCAACAAAATGCTTGTCATTTGCTAGTTTGTTATGTAGAATCCTTTTATAAAAGATTGTAAAACTTCTGTAAAACTTACTTCAGTGCTTTAATGTGCTTGTGTTTATGCGTCTTTGTTCAAGCAATTTTAAGAAAGATTTCACTCAATTTTCGAGACAGCAGTATAAGTAGGGCAAGTGAAGTAAATCCTGCACTGATAGTAAGCGATCGCCACAAGATTTACTACGCTTAATATTGTTGCTTTTTGATTACTTTAGGCAGGACAAAATAAGAAATCTTTGCATTTTTATTTGTTAGACTAGTTCTTTACTTAGAACCTAGATATCTTAGCAAAGACTCTAAATAACTTTTCTATAAATAGTATTAAACGAATTAGAAGATGCTAGAAGTAGCATATAGGCTTCTGTAGATTTTACTACAGAATCCCATCATTATCCTGCTTTAATTAAGTAATTAAAAAAACTACACTGGCATCGGTGTTTTTATTTCTAGTGGTTCACCTGTCAAGCTAAAGGCACGAACTTCAGTAACTTGAACTTTTACTAACTTACCTTTAAGCTTTGTGATGTCACCCGTAAAGAAAGTGAGGCGATTGGTGCGCGTGCGTCCCATTACCTGAGTTTTATCTTTAGGATTTTGATCTTCTACAAGAACTTCTTCGATACGTCCTAGATAACGCTGCGATCGCTCGGCAGCTTTGATGGCTACCAGATGATTCAATCTTTGCAGGCGATCGCTTTTGACTTCTTCACTAATTTGCTCATCCCATAGGGCGGCGGGTGTTCCCGGACGTGGGGAATAGGCTGCGGTATTCAATTGATCGAAACCAATATCTTCTACGAGTTTGAGCGTATTTTCAAACTGTGCTTCTGTCTCTGTGGGAAAACCCACAATCGCATCAGCACTAATTGCCGCATCTGGCATATACTCACGAATTGTGTCAATAATCCGGCGATATTTCTCGTGAGTATAACCTCTTGCCATCCGTTTCAACACTTCGTTATCCCCAGATTGAAAAGGAATGTGGAAGTGCTCGCATACTTTAGGTAATTCCGCACAAGCCCGAATCAGACGCTCTGTAAAATAACGAGGATGACTAGTCGCAAATCTGAGGCGCTCAATTCCTGGCACATCATGAACATAGTAAAGTAAATCGGTAAAAGTATTCTTGTGTCGTCCTTCTGGGGTTACACCCGGTAAATCTCGTCCGTAAGCATCTATATTTTGTCCCAAGAGCGTAACTTCTTTGTAACCTTGCCGCCCCAGTTCTTCAATTTCAGCACGAATTGCCTCCGGTGTTCGGGATTGTTCAACACCACGCACATTCGGAACGACACAATAAGTGCAGCGTTCGTTACAGCCGTAAATCACATTTACCCAAGCAGTAACGGTCGTATCCCGTCGCGGCTTGGTGATATCTTCCATAATATGAATTGGCTCAGTTGCTACAACTTGGTTGCCGTCAAAAACTTGTTGTAATAAATCTTTCAGACGGTTGGCGTGTTGTGGCCCCATAACTAAGTCTAACTCCGGCACTCGTCGCAACAGAGCTTCCCCTTCCTGTTGGGCAACACAGCCAGCAATAATCAGCGTTAAATCAGGTTTTTCGTGCTTGCGCTTTGCTTGTCTACCGAGATAAGAATATACTTTTTGCTCTGCATTATCTCGGATGGTACAAGTATTGTAAAGAATTATATCTGCGTTATTTGGATCTTCTGACCATTCAAAGCCCATATCTTCTAAAACGCCAGCCATGCGCTCTGAGTCAGCTTTGTTCATTTGGCAACCGAAGGTGGTGATATGGTAATGGCGTCTGGCAGTTATCATGGGCGATTATACTTAAGCTCTAATAATTTTAAAAGGTTTTCTTTAATTGTATTAACTCTGGTTACCAATTACCAAAACTTACTAGTTACACACTTCTACTCCAAAATCCCAACAAAAATTTTGACTATTTCTTCTAAATCATCTGGCAAAGTATAAGAAGTAATATCCCGCGTCACTGTACGAGAAGCTGTTTCTAGCGTGCCAAAAACCCATACATCTCCCATCGTCACTGTTCCATATATTGTATTGGGTGCGTTCTCCAACATAGACAGCGCAATCATTTCCACTGCCAACTGCGTAAACCCCCGCGTTAAGTCATCTCGTTTTGCTTCTACGACAATTAGGCTGTGTTCGGATTGAATAAGATAATCCAGGTTGCCTTGGAGTAAGTTATTTATCTTCAAGGGATACTCAATTCGTAGTACCCGCTTGCAGATAACAGCTACCCTACTTAAAACTGGCGCAATCAGAATTTCTCGTTTTGCGGCTTCACTGCTTAGACTGACATAAGGGATAGTTTCTTCAAGTTGCTGTCGTAGTTCCGTTAGGCGTTCTAGTTGACGACTGGTTCTAGGGAGTTGCAGGCGAGTGCGAGCAAAAGCATAACCGAATTCTGCTAATACTTCATCTGTGTCATTGGGTAACTCAAAGAATGAACGAAACGAGTAGTTAGCATCTTCGCGGAGAATTTTTAACTTGAACATGAGCGATCGCCTCCTACGAGATACTTTAGATTAAACTGCTAAATTAATATTTTCCTCTCTTACATGACAAGGTAATCAGGCAAAAGATTTACTCCCTTTATGTGCTACATTATGTATTAATCATGTTACCAAAAGTATTTATGGAAACAGATGATACTAGAGATTTTGCTGAACGTTTTAAAAAATTTTATTACTCTAGAGCTTTACTGTGTGAGAATTTGATTAGTGGAAGAATAGGCATTGAAGCAGATAACATACAGATGCCACCCAAGGATTATAATCCCTTTAATACTTTTTATACTGAGGCTTACGTAGTAGCTTGTGCAGCTTTGGATGGTTTGTCGTCGAATTGGCAAGTACTCTATTCCCCAGCAAAAACACAAGGAGGAAATCAACGGCTGGTATTGGAGTGTTAAAAGAAAGTATTAGTAAAGGTGCAGATGTTTTGTACGAATTAATAATAAAAACACAATGCACAAATATTCCATACGGTTCTGATGATGAGATAACGATAAAAACAAAGTAGTAATATTATATGCTGTTTAGAAACTTGCTGTGGATCAACGGTAATATCCTCTTCTATAAACGGATTTTCTATACCCACCTTCTTATGTCTGCCACCAAACTATGCGGCTTTGTAAATACTTGGTTCTGGAAGCGATTCACCTGTCACTTCGTATGCCATAATCAAGGACTCTAATGCTTCAATACCATTTTGTAGTACTGCTGACTTGTAGGTATCGCCATGAGTACGCCAACGTTGTCCAGGAAAATCAGGGAATCCCACTAAGAAGCAGTTATCTTGATCAGACCATTGAATCACCATCTGATATTTAAATTTATTCATCTTCGGTGTTTCTCCTCTACTTCTAGAATAGCTTGCTGGACTTCTTTTTCCTGATAACGTTTAGCGTTTGCACTATCCTTACCAGAAATTGTGAGTTTTTCAGTATATAAAGAATGTATCCAGTTAGTATGACTTCCTTTGTCTGGAAGTTCTGTACAACCAGCTTGACGCAACATTTGTTTTAGTTCTCGGATTTTCTTTGGCATCGCTGGTTTCAGGCAAGTTGTTAATTAATTATTTTAAGAATAAAGCAAGCCTGACTATCCCCAACACGCATGGAAAATTGTGAACGACTAAGATATTCATATTCCCGAATTTTTGTTCTGCGAATTTAATATTTCAGCTAATGGAACCAATTATTACATTACCCAATTACATCAACGGTCAGTGGTGTGCATCTATAGCTACAGAATTTCTAGACATAACTAACCCAGCAACGACAGAATTATTAGCTAAAGTTCCCCTCTCGCCTGCATCTGAGGTAAATCAAGCAGTAGAAGCCGCAGCAGAAGCTTTTTTGACATGGCGTCGCACGCCACCTACAGAACGTGTGCAGTATTTATTCAAACTTAAAAATCTATTAGAAGAATATTTTGAGGACTTGTCCCGGATCATTACTCAAGAATGCGGTAAGACTTTAGCAGAGTCGAAAGGTGAGATGCGCCGGGCGATTGAAAATGTGGAAATCGCCTGTAGTATCCCGATGATGATGCAGGGAACGAATTTAGAAGATATTGCTAGGGGGATTGATGAAATCATGATTCGGCAACCGTTGGGAGTATGTGCAGTTATTGCTCCTTTCAACTTTCCAGGGATGATTCCGTTTTGGTTTATGCCCTATGCTCTTGCCTGTGGCAACACATACATCGTTAAACCATCGGAAAAAGTGCCGTTAACGATGCAGAAAATCTTTCAGTTATTAGAAAAAACTGGATTACCAAAAGGTGTAGTGAATTTAGTGAATGGGGCAAAAGCAGCTGTTGATGCAATTTTAGATCATCCTCAAATTCGGGCAATCAGTTTTGTTGGTTCTACACCCGTCGCTAAATATATTTACAGTCGGGCAGCTGCAAATGGAAAGCGCGTGCAATGCCAAGGCGGGGCGAAAAATCCAATTATTGTCTTACCAGATGCAGACATGGAAATGACTACCCGGATTGCTGCTGATAGTGCTTTTGGTTGTGCTGGGCAGCGTTGTTTGGCTGCTTCCGTTGCTGTCACAGTTGGGGAAGCACAGCGCACATTTACAGAGGCGATCGCCGAAACCGCTAAAAAACGGGTAGTTGGTAATGGCTTAGATCCTAATGTAGAAATGGGGCCAGTTATTAATGCTCAAAGCAAGGTGAGAATTGAAGGATTAATTAGAAAAGGAGCAAATGAAGGGGCAATCTTGTTAGTAGACGGACGATATCCAAATATTCTCGGTTATGAAGCAGGGAATTTTATTAAACCAACAATTTTGCAAGATGTTGATCCCGGTAGTGAACTTGCTCGCATAGAAATTTTTGGGCCTGTCTTAAGTTTGCTGCATGTAGATACCATAGATCAGGCAATTTCATTAGTGAATAGCGGTCAATACGGTAATATGGCTTGTTTATTTACCAGCAGTGGTGCGGCTGCGCGTAAATTTCGCTATGAAGCTGAGGCTGGTAATATTGGTATCAACATTGGTGTTGCCGCGCCAATGGCGTTTTTTCCTTTTAGCGGTTGGAAAGAGAGCTTTTTTGGTGACTTGCACGGACAAGGTAACCATGCAGTAGAATTTTTTACTCAAACTAAAGTAGTAGTAGAACGTTGGCCTGGTGCTTGGTCGCGTCAATTTTGAAGAGGATTGCACCAGTAAGCAGAACCATCCCGCATTCTATTAATTAGTTTACTCTCAAATAATTCTCGTCGCAACAGGGCAGGATCATTAAAGGTGTGATATCGATTCAGTAGTGCATTGACTTGTTTTTCTGTATAGGTTGCTCCAGGCTCAAATTTTGTTGCCAGGTACTCCAAAACTAGCTTTTGGAACTTGCCCCGATTTCGTTTAGAGGGCCATTCTTTCACCCGTCCTTGCTCATCTAGGTAACTTTTGAGTTCTGCTAAGTAATCCATAATTTCTGCTAGAACTTTGCTGTCATCAATTTGGTGAATGTTCAAAAGATATTAGAAAAAACACAATTTCGTATCCGTTTTTGTGAATATTGATATTCCTAAGGCGATCGCCTATACCTGGCACCCAGATACAGTCAAATCCGTCACCATTGGCAATGGACTCATAGGAGAAGAACATGAAAACAAGATTTATTACTAAAACACTACTGACATCACTGGGTTTGTTAGTTTTATTTACTCCGCAGCGCACTCATGCTCAATTAGTACCACAACCTTGGGTTTCGGTCGGTGGCAAAGATGGTGATGTTACCTATTCTGTTGGTGCAAGGGCTTTTGATTGGGGTGCTGAGTTCGGAGTAGGCCCTGATAGCGCTACTGGTGTAGATGTGCTAAAATTCTTGAGCTTGCCAGTATTTTCACCTTATGTAGGATTAGGTTACTATTCCCAAGATAAAGGTGTTGCCCTATCTGGTGGGGTTCAAGTAGGCGCTAGTGATAACCTTTTCTTAGGTGTTGGTTATAACTCTGTTCGCGGTGTCAACGGACAATTAGGAATCAGATTCTAAATTATTTAGTAGAGATTAGGGGCGAGGGATTAGGGAAATATTGGCAACAATTAAACAGGCGAAATATTGGGATAAATAGCAAAAAAGCTCAAAAAAAACCATTTAAAGAAATTAAATGGGGTGTATCTCCCCCTCCTGCTTTCTAGCTAAAATAGTATATATTGGGCTAAATATAGAATCATCTCAGCTCATTCAAAGGCATCAAATATTATACAAGGTTTGAAGAGTAATCTGATTTGATTAGGTGTAGGATATTGACTATGTTTAAGTGATACAGGAAGCTATATCCCGTCATCCTATAGCCAGGCGATCGCTTACTTGCTGTCAATAATTTCTTTGTTTGAGGAGAAAATAAACTGCTAAATACCGATTTTGCTTATTTGAAAATTTTTTGAATTTTAATAGGGTTTTGACAAAATTCTAGCTATTTTTCACAGTAATAAATTACGCTTTTTCTGGTTATTTATTCCTATTTTTGTGAGCAAACGAGCCATCAGTTCCGATCAAGTAGTAGGATCGGCATATGTAGGAGTTTTATTGAATGGCATTAATGCCTAATTGAGTTGAGCTATGACATTAAAAACACTGAACGATAGTCAGGTTATTTATTTAACAGGCAACTCTGTATGGAGCAAGGCTTAAGGTTACTACTTCAATTAGTACTAGAATTTGCACCTGTGATTGCAAGTTTAGTACAAAAAAGTAATGAAGTACGTCAAGAAACAAATAAAGATGAGTATCCGAGACACATTCAAGAAATCATTCATACCGTAAACAGTGCTAGTCAAAGACTGAGTCTACTAGAGGGATTTGAAGCAGAAAAAAATCAGCACAAAGAGCAACAACAGTTAGCAGTTTTCTACCGCCAAACACAATTACAGATAGCAACTCAAGAACAAGAAACAGCCCTCAAACTACCAGAAATTCAGAAGATTTTTGAGAGCTGGCCTTTGCGTTTATACCCTTCACAAATTCTAAATTCTGTTAGCAAACAGGAACGCAAACCGCTAAAAATTTTTCTTGCTCCTCCTAAAGTAAAATTTGACAATTTTGATACTCGCCCAGAAGAAATTTCTACCAATCTTGAGCTAAAGTTAGCTGAGGGATTAAGAGATTTTCTTGGCAAGCATTACTCTTTACAAGATATAGTTAGACCGACAGAGTTTTTGGCAGGAGCCTGGGAGAGTAAGCGTTTTCACAGCGAATCAAGTATTAAGGCTCTGTTTGGTATTTTGAAAACAGAGCCTGTTTTGATTTTAGAGTCAGAAGCAGATGGAGATTATTTAAATTTCCGGATTGGTTACTGGGGAATTGAACAAGAACATTATTACTACAAAACGATTTCTCGTATACCTTATAAAGAAATAATTAAGCAGTCAGCAAAAAACCGTGCCTTAGAATGGAGAAAAATCAGAGATGAATTGATTGCGTTGGGAGAAAATTTAGAGGAAATTAACTATCTCGGTAGAGATAATGCTGTTAATTTAGCATTATTGGAAAAGGAGGAAAAATGGCAAGCTAAGGGAATTGACATTAGTAAGTTATCTTTGCAATACCAAGTTAATCATCAGGACTTTGAACAGCTTTGCCAAGTTTTAATTACTTGTCACTGTTTAGTTGCTGGCTGGGTAGCAGATGTTTATCACTTGGTTCATCATGATGTGCCTCCACTTTTACCTGAGTTATTACCGAGTTTAATTAATAGTCCAGTTGATTTGCAATCACTACAAGCGATCGCCCAAGGATATCAACAAGTCTATCAAGCTCTAGAAAGAGAACGTCGTGATTGGATTCCGGATCTGGCATTGCAGTTAGCTCACAGTTTCTCTCACCTCAGCGATCGCTCTTTGGCTCATCAACAAATAGAATATTCAATCAAAGCATGGCTGCAACTGCGACAAATAGGAGCAATGCAAGTAAATAACCCGCTCCAGAGTATGCGATCAGCAGCCAGGATAGAAGACACGGAATATTTCCAAAAATTGAGAGAATATTTTGCGGTAATTGGCGATAGTCAGAGTATTACCCAAGTTGAGGAAATCTTGTATACGATCGCCAACCTCAAAAGTAAACGCCAAGAAAACTATGCTTATCTTAGCCATACTCTGAATGGACATATAGGCAAAATAACATCTTTAGCAATTAGCCCATCTGGGCTAATTTTAGTCAGTGGTAGTGCAGACAAAACAATTAAGCTATGGGATCTCAACACAGGTAAATCGATTCGTACCTTAAATGACAATTTAGGAGAAGTTTCATCAGTTGCAATCAGCCCAGATGGGAATTTTCTCGCCATAGGTAGCTGTCAACACCCAAAAAGTAATGTCAAAGTCTGGCACCTCGCCACTGGTAAATTACTGCACACTTTATTGGGACATCAAAAGCCAGTAAACTTCGTAACGATCAGCCCAGATGGACTAATTCTTGCTAGTGGCAGCAATAAAATCAAAATTTGGAATTTGCACAAAGGCGATCGCATTTGTACCCTTTGGCATGCTTCCTCAGTTCATGCTGCTGCGATCAATGCTGATGGCTCAATCCTAGCTAGTGGCAGTAGTGATAGTAAAATTCGACTGTGGAACCCACGTACTGGAGAACCACTACGCACCCTCAACGGGCATACAGGTGAAGTACACTCGGTTGCGATTCATCCTCATGGCAGTATCCTCTTTAGCGGTAGTGCTGATAACACAATCAAGATTTGGGATCTCGATAGTGGAAGAATGTTGCATACTTTCACTGGACATTCAGATGAAGTGAAATCGGTTACTATTAGTCCAGATGGGCATACTCTCTTTAGTGGCAGTGCAGATAATGCGATTAAGATTTGGTGTTTGCAGTCAGGGGAATTGCTACAAACTCTTACTGGGCATGCAGGCACAGTTAATACTATTGCTGTTAGCCCAGATGGTAAGTTTCTTGTCAGTGGTAGTTCCGATCAAACAATCAAAATCTGGCAAGTAGTTTAACCACAAAGTAGCTAATACGATTTTGGATTTTGGATTTTGGAAAATGGAATTGGAAATCTCTTTCTGTGTCAGGGTTGGGTGAATCCATTTGCCCTTAATCATGTTTTAAATTGGTATCAGTAGAAAGAAGTACAAAGAATTCCATTGACGCCATAGCGGCTACTTACCCTACGAGAAGCCGGGCAAAGCCTGTCTACAGAAGCCACTACTCTACCTTGAAGCCGTCTATGTGTCTACCCACAGATTGTGCCGTTGCACGGCGATCGCTACAACTTTTAGCTTGGAAGTACTTTACTCAGTTTCAAGTTCCACAATTACTGGTACATGATCGCTAGGTTGAGTTAATTTTCTGGGAGTAATATCAATGGTGCAACTTTTTGCACGCTCATACAAGTTTGGTGTAAGGTAATGATGATCTATTCGCCATCCTAAGTTACGACGAAATGATGCGGCGCGATAATCCCACCAACTATAGTGTCCACCTTCAGTTGTAAATTTGCGAAAGGCATCACCAAATCCCAGCGCGAGAACATCGCGTAAAGCTTGGCGCTCTGGTTCGGATGCCATAATGTGATTCTCAGTATTTACTTTTTCGTGAATATCTTTAGCTTCTAGGGCAATGTTAAAGTCACCACACATACAAATATTAGGTGTGGATGATAGGAGAGATTGCAAGTACTCTCGCAGCAGTTTTAACCAAAGCAGCTTGTACTCATATTTCTCACTTCCCACAGCTGCACCATTGGGTACATAAAGATTAAGAATTCTGATGCCATTAATGATGCCTGTAATTACCCGTTTTTGTTCGTTCCATTCAGGCGGTAATTCTGTCAACGTTGAGCTAAAACCAATACTGACATCTTCTAGAGGTTGCAAACTAAGAATGGCAACACCATTGTATGATTTTTGACCAGATAAATAAAGATGATAACCTAGTTCTTCAAAAGGCGATCGCGGAAAATTTTCGTCTATAACTTTGATTTCTTGCATACACAATACATCAACTGGATTTTGAATTAACCAATCAACAACCTGTTGCAAGCGAATGCGAATTGAGTTGACATTCCAAGTAGCAATTTTCATTGGTTATTAGTCATTAGTCATTAGTCATTGGTAGGGGCGGGTTTATTTAGATATTTCGTCATCCTAGAGAGATTGTTATTAAAACCCGCCCGTACAGTAGTTAGTTTATTACTCTCCTTGTCCCCCTGCCCCATGTCTCCTTGCCCCCTTTGATCCCGTGGCATAGTTTCGTATTTTTCATTACAAAACCTATCATTTTCTATGATCCCCAAGATAGATGCAAGTAGGATGCCTTAGATAGTAACCTTAGATCGTAGTTGCTTGACGGCAATGTTGATGGTCATGGAATGGCTGCGGGGCTATTACCAGGTTCGGTTACCCAAAATTGCACTTTCAAGTGTCAATTCGGTTAATGTAAAATTTAGATGGATGAGTACAAATACTCGACCAGACTATATTGTAAGTCCGCTTCTTGAGGACTGTATTACTTCCTGAACCTAAACAATTTATGAAAATCGCTCAAGTAGCCCCCTTATGGGAACGAGTTCCACCTCCAACCTATGGAGGAATTGAACTAGTAGTGAGTCACTTGACTGATGAATTGGTTCGTCGCGGTCATGAGGTCACTTTGTTTGCGTCTGGAGATTCTCAAACTCTGGCTAGATTAGAAGCAGTTTATCCACGTGCGCTGCGTTTAGACCCTAATGTCAAAGAATACACGGCGTACGAAATGCTTGAACTTAGTCAAGTTTATCATCGGGCGGCGGAATTCGATCTGATACATTCTCATGTAGGGATTTCGGCTTTACCTCTGGCGAGTTTAGTGCCAACACCTACAGTGCATACTCTGCATGGTAGTTTCACAGAGGATAATCGTAACGTATACAGCCACCACAATCAACAATCATACGTCAGCATCAGTAACGCGCAGAGACAAATTAATCTTAACTACGTTGGCACAGTCTATAACGGGATTAATACAGATGATTATCCTTTTGTAGCTCAATCTCAAGAACCACCATATTTGGCATTTTTAGGACGGTTTTCACCAGAAAAAGGCCCGCAATATGCGATCGCTATTGCAAAGCAAACAGGTTGGCGCTTGAAAATGGCTGGAAAGGTGGATGTAGTTGATTATAAATTTTTTGAGCGAGAAATTGCCCCCCAAATAGATGGTCAGCAAATTCAATATCTCGGAGAAATCAATCATGCTGAGAAAACTGAACTGCTCGGCAATGCTGCAATCACCCTGTTCCCCATAACCTGGCAAGAGCCTTTTGGTTTGGTAATGATTGAATCGATGGCAACTGGTACACCAGTCATCGCCATTAATTTAGGTTCTGTTCCGGAGGTGGTTAGTCAAGGCGTGACAGGCTTTGTCTGCCAGTCCTATGATGAAATGGCGACAATGATTCCTAAAGCTTTGGAATTAAGTCGTTATAGTTGCCGAAAATATGTAGAAAATAAGTTTAGCGTTACCCAAATGGTTAATGGGTACGAAGCGGTTTACGAAAAAATTATCAAAGACCGTGTTGATTTAAATGGGCGAATTCTTTCTGCAAAAATCCAATTTTAAACAATTTTTTAGTGCATCCTAATCACAAATTTTGGAAAGGAGGACATAAATATGAGCATGAGAAGCAACGCTTGTCCTTGTTGCGGTGGTTGCCTCTTGCGTCATGTCCGTCATGGTGAGGTTTACTGGTTTTGTCAGGATTGTAGGCAAGAAGTACCACTGTTAACCGTCACTAGCTTATCGACTGCGATTGAAGGAAGAAACACAGGAGTTCTTTTCCAGCCATCTGCCAAGGCTTAAGGTTCTTAAGAACTGAAGTAAAGAATCCAGAGTTAGTAAATCTTCTGACTTCTGGGTTCTTTTTTAATAAGCGATCGCGCTTATATCTCAATACTGTTCAGTTCAGGTCAGATCCCCCTTAGTCCACGCCACTTGCTACAACGGGGGAAACCCCCGCACGGCGCTTCTCTTCGCAACGCAGTGGCTCCCCTTAAAATGGGGGAAAATTAACCGCGTTTTGCTCCCCTTAGCAAGGGGGGTTGGGGGGATCTCTGCCAACATGAGAAAATTAAACGCTTAACGGTATAGCCCCCTGATAAAATCAGGTGGAGCTTATTAATAGGTCACAAGCTGTGTTAGCAGCCTTACTTTACGGTCAAGAAGATTTACGTCTAGAAAATGTCGCCGATCCTACTCCTGACAAGGGAGAAATAGTGATTCAGGTAGGAGCGGCTACAACTTGTGGTACAGATTTAAAAGTATGGCGTCGTGGCGGTCATGCCAAAATGCTCAAACCTCCCACTCTTTTTGGTCATGAGGCTGCTGGACGTATTGTAGCTGTAGGCAAGGGAGTCAAAGGTTGGCAAGTGGGCGATCGCGTGGTTGCTAATAATTCTGCCCCATGCATGAATTGCTTTTTTTGTCAACATCAAGAATATTCTCTATGTCCGGATTTAACTTGGAATAACGGCACTTTTGCTGAATATTTGAAAATCCCCGCGCCAATAGTAGAACATAATTTATTGCCGATTCCCGACGATTTACCCGATGAATTGGCAGCAATGACTGAACCTTTGGCTTGCGTGTTGCATGGAGTGGCGCGTTCTCATGTCAAAGCTGGCGATCGGGTAGTAGTTTTGGGAGATGGAGCGATCGGGCTGATGTTTGTAGCTAAGTTAGCTTATGATTGCTC
The DNA here is from genome assembly GCF_030381805.1 of Chlorogloeopsis sp. ULAP01. Classification (NCBI taxonomy): domain Bacteria; kingdom Bacillati; phylum Cyanobacteriota; class Cyanophyceae; order Nostocales; family Chlorogloeopsidaceae; genus Chlorogloeopsis; species Chlorogloeopsis sp. ULAP01. The sequence continues at coordinate 21,013 of NZ_JAUDRH010000019.1, read as the reverse complement.
AGTAGAAGTATTTTTATTTGGCGGTAATGACCAAAGGTTAGAAATTGGTCAAAAACTCGGTGCTGCACAAACTTTTAATTACCGTCAACTGCCTGATATACCCACCGTGGTGAAAGAATTCACAGATGGTTGGGGGGCTGATGTGGTAATTGAAGCAACAGGTGTACCTAGTGTTTGGGAAACAGCGATTGCTTGCGCTCGTCCTGGTGCTACTGTTAACTTATTCGGCGGTTGCCCGCGAGATACGACAATTACCGTGAATACAGAACAATTACACTACAGCGAATTGACGCTTAAGGGAGTATTTCATAATACTCCTGAATTTGTCAGAGCAGCGCTGGCACTAATCGCTAGTCGAAAGATTCCGTTTGAGTTATTGATTAGTAAGCAGTGTCCTTTGAAAGATTTGGAGACAGTGTTCTTGGAAATGCGATCGCGCAAAGTAATTAAAGTAGCAATGATTCCGTAATATTACTAGTAAGGCAGTAGGGGTTGTGAGGGAAAACTAAGATTACCCTTTGAAAACAAGCGAAAATGCTAAGAAAACCTCTACTGAACCTTTTAATTTTGCCTTTTTCTCTCCTGCCTTGGATGTATTTGGATACTTTGTTTGCAAATCAAGCTCAAGCATTACCAGGGCAAGGTACAGAACAAGTCGGTGCTTGGATTAAAGCACATCCAACGTTACGCCCCCATCATAACGAGCAATTTTTTGTACAAAAGAGCGACACTGCTGCCCAAAGGTTTACTTTTCAAGCCTCAGTATTACCTCCTGGCAAAGTCGGGTTTATTAGAAATCGCAGCCAGATCCGCAACGAGCGTCTAGCCATTTATGATGCGATTAACGGCATGAATTTTGAGCGCTTGCAGGAATCTTTACGGGTAATTTATGGCTTAGATATCTATGAAGACTTTAAAAACGCTCAGGTAGTGTACGAATATCCGAGCCAGGGTGTAGTTAACTCAGCCCGTTTTGCTAAAACTCCTATTCGCGAAGCTTTGCGGGGAGAATTGCGTTTAGGCGATCGCTATGCCTACTGGATGGAAGTTGCCCAACCTAGAACTGGTAAAGCTTTCACTGGGCAAATGACTGTTTTGCTCAAGTCCGATCTTAAAAAGTTGGAAGCAGAACTGCGAACTAGGTAAGGGATAGTGGTTAGTAGTTACTATCGACTATCTACTAACCAACTTAATGTAAATTTTGCCAGTGACCAGAAAAAATACTTTCAGTTGCGATCGCTATTCTTAATAAATCTTCTTTGAGCAGGGGCGGCCAGTCAACCCCTGCTTTGCGTCCTCCTGCAAATAACATTTGAGTTTTGATTGTGAGTTGATACAAAGCGTAAGCCAATTCTCGATCAATAGTAGTGGCTTCTTTGAGACCTTCAAATACTACTTTCAACGCCAGTAATGTTGAGGTGATCTGTCCGGGAACAGGCGGTTTGCCCTGCTGCATTCGCCTCAGGAGGGTATCTGTATTTTCCTCAATAATGAGTGTTTGATCAATTAGAAATTTGCGAGCAGTTTCGTATTTCATTCCTCCAGATTAGCGCAAATTGTTGCTTTGCAATTACGTAAATTTACTGTATTAAAGTATTTTGATTTCTTTGATTTTTAAATTAATTTTTGAATTAACTTATCCGTTGACGTTAAGAAACAGTACATATAGTAGATGAGAGCATTGGGGTGTGTGATGGAACAGTGTTCGCAATGCAGTAAATATTACATCTGCGCCCTTGGTACATATTACTCAAGGGCGCGGATACTAACCCCAACAAATCCGACTACTGTTTGCTTGCACGACAAATCCTAACTAGTGCTGTTACTAGCACGTCGGCGCAGATTGATTGCAAGTTTCTTCTTTAGGAGTAGACGCCGACACAGATTGATTGCGAGTTTCTTCTGTAGAGTCCATTGTTACCGTGGAATTTGATTCAGCAAGTTCTGCCTTGACTTCCGCTACCAAATCCTCCCAGGTTTCGCCAACTCCTGCCAAAGCACCCCTACTCTTTTCGTAAAACACAATACCTCCTTTAACAACCGACTTGGCGATCGGTCTTCCAATTCCAGCAAATACTGGTAACAGTACAGGTGCCAAAATAACCGCTCCAACACCTGCAATTACACCAGGAGCACCAGCATCTTCAACAAAATCAACAATTTTTGGTGCCATAGTAGATTACCTCTATTAATATATGAAGTTCTCATTCGTCTTAACCTTAACTTAACTAAAATATTGATATAATCTTTCTTTGGAATTATTTACCCAAAGAGTTTGGCGGTGTAAAAGTTTTTGTATTTCGGTGACGCTCTAAAAACGCTAAAACATCGGAAGGACGACAAAAAACCTGAGGGATATCACCAACGAAAAGTAACCACCTTTCCTCCTCAGCTAGTTGCAATTTCCATCGTTCTGTAGGTATTTGGGGGAGAATTTGATATTTTCCTTGCTTGTCAAGTTTGCATATAAATCCCCAAATTTTGGCTTGACTCAATATCCTCTCTTCCATGGCTTGTATTTAAGTTTGGAACATATTATTGTTATGCGTTTTCAATACCTGAGCGGCTTTGTGGAATGCGAACAACTAGCGTGATATTAGTACTGCACTGGTTCAACTTGGAAGCCAACACCTTCACCACACCTAGTTTGTGTCAAAAGTATAGAATCCAGTGAATAAACTTTGTATCTAGAAAAAGTTAGGCTCAATGGGTGGAGTTTCGGACAGAACTGAGAGAATAGGCAATGAATTTTCCTCAGGCGATCGCTATCATCCTAATCTTTATCTTGCTTAACTAGCTCGTGCTTTGATTCGCGCTGAAATTTAATTCAAAGCACATTAATAGTAGATAAAAGACAAATTTCAAAAATATTTGATGAATTTCTTTATTTCCTCACAAATTTCTCATAATTACCATGTAATTTCAATATCATCCAAGTGATTGGGTGATAAAAATTGCCAGCGTATTAAATCAGCAATGAAATTAAAACCATAGATTGATGGATTTAGTGATTGCTTTGACTAAGCTTCTATATTGTCTGCCTGTTTGCGGAGGAAATTGTTAGATGTCACCTACATTTGACTGGGAACAAATAAATGTACCTGAAATTGTCGAGGGTATTACAGGACTAATTTTTGCACCTGTGATTCTTCCTCTCGCTTCAGCAGTACATCAGCCCACTGTTCAAGCAGCAATCAAAGGGGGAATAGCTCTTTCTGAAAGGTGTAAAGAAGCACTTGCGGAAACTACTGAAGTAATTGAAAATTTAGCGGCAGAGGTAAATGCCGAACTAATCGCAGATAAGCAGACACAATCGAATGGAACTACCCAAACCTATTCTATGGACGGGAGATCTATAATTGCTAGGGATTTTATCAATGTGATGTCTGATTTCAATACAGATGTTGAACGCTTAACCCAAGGTGCGGTTGATTTACGATTGCTATTTCCTCTAGGATTAAGCGCACTTGCTATTCGCCAATTGTTTATAAAGGGGCTACAAATAGATGAAATTCCCTGGTACACCTTGGCATGGTACGCTTTCGACTCTTTTGTAAAATTAAACAAAACTGATGAATTGCAGTTAGAAAGTGCTGAAGACTCTACAGTCAATAGTCCATCTTTTCAAAGTTTTTGAACCAGAAATAATTTAGAGAATAGTACTCAGTAATTAAAACTAAGTAGTTAGTTGTCAGAGTATTTTATAATTCTGAATTTTTTTATTTGTTTTCCAAGCATCTTACAGGAGTGGGAATTTCTGTGATTCAAGCAATTCACAATACCGTCAAGGGCAGAGTTAGATATAAAGTTAAAGAACTTTATCGCTCGGAATATCTTAAGCAATACATTGAGCGATCGCTATCCAATTACTCAGAAATAAATTATGTTTCTGCTAATCCGTTAACTAGTAATATTCTTGTCAGCTTTGAGCAAGACTTTAATGCTGATAAAATAGCCTTGCTAATTGAAAAAAGTATTACAGAATATCAAAAAAAAGGAGATATATCTCTTTCCCAAAAATCAGCAAAAAATTTGTCTGTCAGCAAAAAAGCATCGAGAAAAGAATCTAAAAAAAATATTGCTAATGCTCAAGCACAAAAGGTAGAAAATTGGCATTTGATGGAAGTAGATGTCGTATTGGATACATTCAATACCTCAAATACTACAGGATTAAATAATCAGGCTGCTGCTGAAAATATCAATAAATATGGTCTAAATGTCCTTTCGGAAACAGAGACTCGCTCAGATTTAAGTATTATAATTGACCAGTTTAAATCTCTCCCAGTCGCTTTGCTGGGCGTTGCTGCTGGTGTTTCCGTCTTTACGGGAGGACTAATCGACGCTTTAGTAATTCTGGGTGTTGTTGGTTTAAATGCCGCGATCGGCTATACCACAGAAAGCCAATCTGAAAGAATCATTCATTCCCTCAAAAGCCATCAGGAAACATCTACTTGGGTAATTAGAGATGGTAAGCAAGTAGAAATTACGACAGAAAATGTTGTACTCGGAGATATTCTAGTTCTTAAAACTGGCGGCTATGTAGCAGCAGATGCCCGGATTATTCAAGCAGAAAACCTAAGTATTGATGAGTCTGCTTTGACGGGGGAAAGCATACCCGTAACTAAATCTATAGTATGCCCAACAGGGGAAGATGTGCCTCTAGCCGATCGCACAAATATGGCTTACAAGGGAACTTTTGTCACTGGTGGGCAAGGTTTGGCTGTAGTAGTGGCTATAGGTAAATTTACCGAAATGGGTAAGATTCAGCAACTAGTTGGTGAAGCAACTGCAAGCGAAACGCCCTTATCCAGACAACTAGACGAAGTGGGCAGTCAACTAGTGACGATTGGTATGGGGCTTTGCGGGCTGGTTTTTGGCATGGGCGTGCTGCGGGGATACGGTTTGCTAGAAATGCTCAAGTCATCCATATCTCTGGCGGTAGCTGCGGTTCCGGAAGGGTTACCCACAATTGCCACTACTACCTTGGCATTGGGCATTCAAGATATGCGGCGACATAATGTCTTGGTTCGCAGTCTCAGCGCTGTAGAAGCTTTGGGTTCCGTACAAACCATTTGCTTAGATAAGACTGGAACCATTACAGAAAACCGGATGTCGGTTGTTGAAGTTCATACAGACAGTCAATACATTGCAGTTTCTGACGGAAAATTTGTCGCCAAGGGCAAGGATATCAATCCCTACACCTGCGATGAACTGCTGAAGCTTATTTACGTATCGGTTCTTTGTAACGAAAGTCTAATTAATCAAGAGCAAAATGGCGAGTTTAACATTAAAGGTTCAGCAACAGAAAATGCCTTGATCCACATGGGGTTATGTGCGGGTGTAGATGTAAACCAACTTAGACAAAAGTATCCTTTGTTGCAAACTAACTTGCGTTCAGAGAATCGTAACATTATGAGTACGGTTCATGCCACTGACGATAATTATAAGTTTATTGCTATCAAAGGCAGCCCTGCTGAAGTAGCGCAGATATGCAAATACTGGATGAAAGACGGGCAAGTGGAGCCTCTAACCGAAGAAGACAGGGAAGCGCTAGAAATTGAAAACGATCGCATGGCAGGGAAAGCATTGAGAGTATTGGGTGTAGCTTATACCCACATTGATGATGCCAAAGGTGGAAACAACTATGAACAAGATCTAACATGGCTTGGACTTGTAGGTATGGCAGATCCTGTTCGTAAGGGAGTCAAACAGTTGATGGCGGAATTTCACACAGCTGGCATTGATACGGTGATGATTACTGGGGATCAAACTCCAACTGCCTATGCGATCGCCAAAGAATTAGAACTAAGTAGAAAACAGCAATTAGAAATCCTTGACTCTACTAACCTCAACAATCTCACGCCCGAAGCACTAACAGCCCTTAGCGATAAAGTTGATGTATTTGCTCGCATCAGTCCTAGTAATAAACTGCAAATAGTCCAAGCTTTGCAAACTGCCGGAAAAGTTGTTGCGATGACAGGCGATGGTATTAATGATGCGCCAGCACTCAAGGCTGCTCAAGTTGGTGTAGCAATGGGCAAAGGGGGAACAGATGTAGCCCGTGAGGTAGCAGATATCGTCCTCGAAGATGACAGGCTAGAAACTATGATTGTAGCAGTCAGTCGGGGTAGGACAATATACAACAACATCAGAAAATCCGTCCATTTTCTACTTGCCACCAACATGAGCGAAATCATGGTGATGACAGCATCCACCGCAGTTGGCTTAGGTGAACCCTTGAACGCGATCCAACTACTGTGGCTAAATTTGGTTACTGACATTTTCCCAGGTCTTTCCCTTGCTTTGGAAGCACCAGAACCAGATGTACTGAGTCAGCCTCCCCGTAACCCAGACGAACCGATTGTTAAAAATTCTGACTTTGGCAGAATTACTTTTGAGGCAGGAACAATATCTGTTAGTACTTTAGCAGCCTACGGGTATGGCATCCTCAAATACGGCATCAGCCCTCAGGCAAGCACTATCGCCTTTATGAGCCTGACATCAGCACAGCTGCTACATACACTCAGTTGCCGTTCCGAACACCACACCATATTTAGTAAAGAAAAATTGCCAAATAATTCTTACTTAAATGCTGCCATTCTAGGTTCCTTTGCCATTCAACTATTGGCTGTAGCTATTCCACCCTTGCGAAGTCTGTTGAAAATTACGCCAATAGATATTTTAGATGGTGCAGTTATTGGTAGTAGTGCTTTGCTGCCTCTATTAGTAAATGAAAGCACGAAGAATATAAATTTAAAAAATAATTTCGCTCAAAAATCACTCTCCCCTGAAGAACAGTAAGGGAGTGGAGAGAGAAAAATTAATATCTAGAATATTCTTTCTTAATTATTCCTTCTGCCTCTTTGAAGCTTTGAGCCTCCTTGTGGAGGAGCAACGCTTTCGGAGGAAACCTCCGCACCCTTACGGGAAGTCGCTCCGCGCCTACAAACTTCTCTGTGCCTCCTGCCATCTGCCTTCTTATAACCAAAGGTAAAAATATATGAAAAAAGATTTCATGTTTACATCTGAATCTGTAACAGAAGGGCATCCTGATAAACTATGTGATCAAATTAGCGATGCGATCGTAGACAGATTTCTTCAGCAAGATCCTTATGCAAGGGTAATTACAGAATGTGCCGTAGCTACAGGAATTGTCTTTTTAGCAGCAAGATTTGAACCTAGCGCTAACGTAGATTTTACTAATGTAGCCAGACAAGTAATTGACAAAGTTGGCTACGAACATACTGAATTTAATGGTAGAACTTGTAGTATTTTGACGAGTCTTTCTGAATTAACACCTGATAAAGAACTTGCTTTTGATGAAAGTAAATTATCTGATGAAGAAATCGAGAGAATTCCGGTTAAAAATCAAGCTACAGTTTTTGGCTTTGCCTGCAATCAAACTAATGTTCTAATGCCTCTACCAATCTGGTTGGCACACAAACTAGCAAAGCGAATTAGTGAAGTCAGACGCGAAAATATACTTTCTTATCTGACTCCTGATGGAAAAACTCAAGTAGGAGTTGAGTATAGAAATCGCCGCCCTGATAGAATTCACAGCCTTACAGTCATTGCCAGTCAAAATAAAGCAAAATACCCCGATTTAGAGCAACTTAGAGAGGATATTTATGAGACTGTAGTTAAACCTGTGTTTGAAAGTGAAGAAATTAAACCAGATGAAAAAACTAGAATTTTTATCAATCCTGATGGACAATTTATTAGAGGTGGCCCTGCTTCTCACTCTGGCTTAACAGGTAGAAAAAATGCCATAGATACTTACGGTGAATATGCACAACATAGCGGTTCAGCCCTCAGTGGAAAAGACCCAATTAGGATAGATAGAGTAGGAGCTTATGCCGCCCGTTATGCTGCTAAAAATATAGTGGCAGCAGGCATAGCAGATGAATGTGAAGTGCAATTAAGTTATTCAATCGGTATCGCTAGACCTGTTAGTATTCAAGCAGAAACATTTGGTACAGGTAAAATTTCTGATGAAGAAATTACAAAATTGTTAGAAAAGCATTTTGATTTTCGTTTGGCGGGAATCATTAAGCAGTTTAATCTCAGAAATCTACCTTCACTACAAAAAGGTGGATTTTACCGCAAATTAGCTGCTTATGGGCAGGTAGGCAGGGTAGATATGGATCTTCCTTGGGAGAAGACAGATAAAGTTGGTGTATTTTGAGTAAACTACTCGCCACTGATACCATTTCACGTTAATTACAATACCCGTGAATTTTGCCCAGACGCGATAGATCGCGTCTCTATACGGTCTATATTTGTATTAGATTTTTTGTGAAGATAGTATGAGGGGTATACTAGCTCTACATAGCAATGCCTCGCCAGTTTCAATAGTCTGGAGGCAAAGCCTCCAAACCCTCGTTGCCAGGTTGAACCTGGTAACGAGGAATTTTTCACGAATTATTTAGGATTGCTATATCAGTAGTCACACCAAATTATGTTTTAAAAAATTAAGTTTTCAAGATTTTTATGATGGGGTACTTTCAAAAAAATTATATGGAAAAACTATCTTCTTCAAATATCTATTACTTCTCGTTTGTTTGAGGTAGTTTCTTTGAAAAGAGAAAATAAAAGTAAGAAGTTTATAAGAACAGATAAGACTTAGAAGCATATAAATTTCTCATATATTTCTTATTTGGTTGCACTACTTTCTTAAATGGAGTATTGCTCAGAGCAATATTCTTAGTTGAGTGTGCATCCTATTTTGATTCGGCACTGTTCTACAACAAATAAGACAGAGACAAAGTTGAAGCGATCGCTCAAAAAGAGTACAACACCATTGTTGCGAAATTAACAAAACCTGAATCCTTGTAAAGAATTACATAAAGGACAAAATCAATGAGCTATAGATATATCAATACTTTAGCCTCGCCTGACAATATAAATAAGTTTTTGGAGTTAGTTGATTTAGTTGGAGGTGCAGATAAGGATGTTAATAATGTCTTTAAATTAGCTGACAAACTTAGTACGGGACTTCAGATGCAATTGTGTACTCAAGTTATTCAAAAAGATCCTACTTCAGCGAAAATGTTAGAGGAACGATATGTTGGCCCACCCCATGATTTGAAGACTCTGTTGACAATGCCGAAAGGCTCTTTGGGATGGACTTATGCCAGAGTTTTATCAGCAATCGGCTATGAGCCGTTACATCAAACTGCTCCTACTAGTTTTGAAACAGACGGGGATTACGTTAACTTTAGAGTTTTTAAAACTCACGATCTTCATCATGTGATGACTGGATATTCGTTGGATACTTTAGGCGAATTAGGTGTCATTTCCGTATTTGTAGGACAAATCCGCTATCCTGCCTTTTTGTTTTTGGATCTCATCTCTTTGTTACTAAGCTTTTTTACGAGTGACAAACTTTATGATGAAAACATGGAGGTAGCTGATTTAAATAAAACGTTGGGGTATAAATTCCGATTAATTTCAGATGGTATTGAAATAGGACAAGCAGCGAAACCTCTATTTCCTGTAAAGTGGGAAGAAGGCTTTGAACGTCCTTTAGAGGAGTGGCGACAGGAGTTAAATGTTAAGCCCGTGATGGAAGGTCCTTACAGTTGGTATACTAATCCCAAAATCAAGGCTGCATTAGAGGCATAAAGCAGGTTTGAGATTCTCGTTGAGAAAGCCGAGCCGATTTGATTCATACTTGCGATCGCTCTTTTGATTCTAGGCTATGGAAAAAGCACCTTCTTTGGATATTGATAACTTCTCCCTTGTCCGAGGTGGGTTAATATATCAGCTCCTAGTACGTGTCGGTTTAATTAAACCAGGCTCTTTCAACGTCATCCAGCGTAGCCTTTTTTTTGTATTCATAACTTGGCTACCACTCTTGCTGCTTTCATCTGTCGAAGGATTAGCAGTTGGTACTGCTTTACAAGTGCCTTTTCTCAAAGATATTGTAGCCTACAGCCGTTTTTTAGTAGCAGTTCCAGTCTTGATCATGGCCGAAGTTTGGATTGACATAAGTGTCAAGTCTGCTGTCAAGCATTTTATCTATTCTGGTTTGGTTGATACAGCAGAACTGCCAGATTTCAAAGCGGCAATCAGAGAGGTTAACAAGCTGAGGGATTGGCTGTTAATCGACGGATGCCTACTTGTAATTGCTTACCTTCTCACGTGGATAGTTTTCAGTGAGGAATTAAGCAGTGTGACTTCTGCGTGGAGTGCATACGGTGCTGGAGTTAACAAGCAGTTAACCTTGGCAGGCTGGTGGTATGCCCTACTGAGTCTACCCATTTATCAGTTCTTACTATACCGTTGGCTGTGGAGATTTTTGCTCTGGTTTAGGTTCCTTTGGCGTATATCTCGGCTACATCTGCAATTAGTTCCAACTCATGCTGACTTAGCAGGGGGACTAGGCTTTTTGGGAATCACTCAGATTCTATTTGGGAGTATCCCTTTTGTTGCCAGTGCCGTTTTGTCTGCGAATTTCTGCCGAAAAGTTATCACTCAGGGAGTTTCTATCACTACGTTTCAGATTCAAATCATCGTGTTCTTAACTTTGTCCGTCATAATTACACTAGCACCGCTATTGGTGTTTAGTAGCAAAATGCTCAAAGTCAAAATTTGGGGTTTGCGGCAGTATGGTTCTCTAGTTAGTCACCACAACCTTTTGTTTGAGCAAAAATGGGTAAGGCAAGAACAACACAAAGAAGAATCTCCTTTAGGAAGCCCCGATATATCATCTCTTGCCGATTTGGGTGCCAGCTTTGAGGCAATCAAAAAAATGAGAATCGTGCCATTTAGTTTGAGTGCAGTGATTGGACTAGGAAGCACTATTTTCGCACCTTTGTTACCCCTATTCTTCATTACTATTCCTTTGGAGCAAATCTTCGATTTGGCAAAGAAAATACTATTTGGCAGTTAGGGAGTAAAGCGATCGCTTCACTTTTGTGCCGACAAGCGCGAACTCTATACCCGCATCCATAACGCTCCAATTTAACGCCATGAATCTAACACAATTAATCTTGCTGGCGCTGAAGGTGAGTATCGTACTCGCCGTTTTCGCGCTTGGGTTGGGGGCAAGACTCAAAGATGTAACCTATTTGTTTCGCCATCCCAGACAACTTGTGCGATCACTCCTCTCCATGTACATCATTATGCCACTGGTAGCGGGGGCAATTGTAGCTGCTTTCAATCTGTATCCGGCTGTAGAAATCGCTCTGATCGCGCTATCGTTGTCTCCAATCCCGCCCATCTTACCGAAGAAGCAACTTAAGGCAGGCGGAGAAGAGGATTACACGTTTGGATTACTGGTGGCAATGTCGCTGCTGGCGATCGTGTTTGCTCCCCTCATGATTAAGCTGCTCGATAGAGCCTTCGGCAGAACCGACAAAATTCCGCCCATCGTCGTTGCTCAGATTGTTCTATCTACCGTACTGGTGTGGCTGGCGATCGGTATCGCAGTCCGATATCTGTCACCTGCATTTGCCCAACGGATTGCCAAGCCCATATCTGTGGTAGCATCTGTAGTGATGCTTGTCAGTCTTTTGCCCATCTTGTTTACTGCAAGATCTGCGCTCGCCTCTCTGATTGGCAATGGAACGATCATTGTGATTGTAGTTTTTGTCCTGATTGGGCTAGCAGCAGGTCATTTGCTGGGTGGGCCAAATCCCCATCACCGCACAGTTCTGGCACTGTCTACCGCTACTCGGCACCCTGGCGTCGCGATTGTGATCGCCCATACTAACTTTCCAGAGCAAAAGCTCGCCCTCGCCGCCATCCTGCTCTATTTGCTAATCAGTGGGGTTGTCACCATTCCGTACTTGAAAAGCCGTAAGCGTGCCGATGCGATTTAAATGACACACCCTACTACTAACTAATATTTCCAGCAGTCACCAATTGAGTTAAACGCTTGAGGATACGCAGTACATCGTACAGTTCATTTCCAGGGTTACGCATTAAAAAACCTTTTGATCAGGCATAACATGGTGGTTTTTCTTTAACTAATTTCACAAAGATAAACTCACTACCTGTAGCAATTATTCCAAAACTAGATTTGTCATGATAAGGATTACCTAACATATATGCGAGAATTTGTGCAAGTTCTGCCTCAATAGAAAATGAAGCTTTTTTGGATTTAATAATCATCACCCATAATTGGTCTTTTAACACTAAAGTATCCATTTTGTCTTTGATGATGATATCTTCATCTGGTACGGCAATCTCTATAGATTCTTCTGATTTGACATAAAATGGAGCTAAATAAAAATCACTAATAAAAAGTATGGGGTCTACAATTGTCATTCTGACCACATCTTCTAACAATTGGAGACAATAGAGAAGGTTTAAATAACCAACTTTGACTTTATCTAAAAGTTGTTTATCTAACTCTGTAATCTCTGATAAATTTTCTTGATATTCTCGGAAGAATTAGTCATCTAAAACTAACTGAATTCCAAAATTAACAATTAAATAGTGTAAATCTATATCTTTAGCTTGTATGGTTTGAGTTATGATTTTTGCAGAGTCAAGAATACTACAGCAAAGTTAATTTACTAAATCTTTTTAGTATACTTAAAACCTGTTGAAGTTCATTTGTTTTTTCTATTGATAAAGCATCTGAACGGGCATATTTTGGCTTTTGTACCTGAACTAACTTGACAAAAACAAACTCTCTACAATTGACAAGTAACCCAAACGTTGGTTGTTCAATATTGGGAGTATCGAGCATATAAGTAAGTGCTTGAGGCAGTGCAGATACCACATCAAATTTAGTTCAATAAATATATCAAAAACTTAATAAATTAGTTAACGAAAAACAGACAAAAAATAAGTTTTTGCAGGCATGGTTATAGCAATACAATTCTGCTAACCGCTCACGGTTTTGCCATAAAGTATGATGCTAGACTGTAAGTAATTTAGAGAGTGCTAATCAAAAATTTACATTTTATCTACTTTCTAGCAAGTATTTAAACAAGTCATCCAATACTCTATTAGCTCCTGATATACCCTGCGTACACCAATTTTATTGACTGACAACATAAGCTCGATTGTTTTTGACGGCTTTTAGACTACTAAACATAGAATTTTGAAAATAAAAGCTTGATGTTTTTTCACCAACATCAACAATAAATAGAATATCAGCATCGTACTCACTGATAGTTTCAATGCTGAGTTTTGCATCTCTGCCGCGAGACAAAAATTTATAACGCAACCCAATATCATTTAAAATACTAGGAATTAAAGAATTTTCTTTATTACTAATTGTCCAAATAAAATTATCATCACAAAAAATTACGGAAATCTCTATTTGCTGCAACTTGTTTCCTAAGCGTTTTTTCAATTCTTCAATTCGTTTCTGATATTGACTTAAAACTTCCTCTGCTTTTGTTTCTCGATCCAGCAATTTGGCCCTCAAGCTCCTCAAAACCTTCAAGTACGAGATTTTCAACCTGGGGTTTAGGAGCCTGCTGATGCAATTCGTCAAGGTTTGATTGGCTAAGGATGAGGGTCATGGTGGAGCCAGCTAAGTGCGACTAATTGTCAATAAAATTACCACTAAATGATGATGGACTTCAACTCAGCGAGGGCGCTCTATTACTCTGTCAATCACAAATTGACGGGTTGAGGTAGACGTGAAGACATAAAGACGCGGTGAAGCGGAGAATTTTTAACCCCGCAAAATTATTTTGATCGAGGGGGCAAAGTTTGCAGCATTGCATATCATCTCAACAATAAGCATTTGATGTTGTACACTCAGGTGCGTAGTTGCGTTGGACTACACTGAATGAAAATAAATGAATCAGTGCTGCTGCACGATCCAGAAACTTTGTGGATAGTAGAGTCTGGAAGGCTGGCGTTGTTTGCAACTAAAATCAGGGATGGTTCATCTCAGAGTCAGCGTCGTTATTTATTTAGTGTCAGTACAGGTGAAGCTTTATTTGGTGCAGCATTAGCACCGGAAGCGATCGCAGTTCAACAATGGGCATTTGTGGCGGTGGCAGTAGAACCGACACAATTATCTCCACTACCGATGAGTGAGTTAGTCGAGCAAATTGCAGCAGATAAACCAGAAGCAACTGCACTCTTAGAAAATTGGCTATATCACCTAGATCGGGTTCTTAACCAGCAGCAAACGAAACTGACGATGCCATTAAATCTTATTGCTAGAGATTTTGAGGGCAATTTTTCGTTATCAGCCGATGAGACGTTACAACTATGGCAAAAAAAAGTCTTTTGGGTGAAGTTACAACAAGGTAGTGTTCGCTGGTTAGGAATCGATAAGTTAACCTTCAATTCAGCCTCGCCAGCTTTTCCACTCACATCAGGTATGTGGTTGGAGGCAGAAAATTCAGTTAACGGAGTGGTGCTAGCAGTTGCAGAGTTAGAACAGGCAGAATTACGAGCCGGTTTGGCGAGTTTGCATACTTATTTTTTTTGCTACTTCAGTTTGTTAAATAATCAACACGTAGAAGTAGAAGATCGTAGCTTTTGGGAACGAGAACAACGCAATCGCCAAGTAGTAGCAGGAGCGTTAGGAGAACTCGCTGTTGTATTACAACCGCAGCAAGAAGCTGTATTTTTTCAAGAAGGGCCAGCTCTTCTGGTGGCAATGGGAGCAATTGGAAGGTTTTTAGGGATTGCAATTCATCCTCCGATTGTAGAAGATTTTGAAAGTGCGAAAGATCCTGTAGCTGCGATTGCCAGAGCATCGCAAATACGTATTCGGCGTGTAACTTTATCAGAAGACTGGTGGCATAAAGAACATGGTCCTCTACTGACTTTTACTGAGTGGGAAAAACGTCCAGTTGCTTTATTGCCTGTTGGTACTAGGGGTTATGTACTATTTGACTCGGTAGCACAAAATCGTATACCCGTAAATGAAGCTGTAGCTAAGACATTGTCACAGCAAGCTTATGTTCTTTATCGACCTTTACCTCAGGTTGTAAACAATGCTATTGATGTATTGTTGTTTGCAACTAGAGGTAGTAAAAAAGACATTATTAGTATTTTCCTGTTGGGCATAATTGCCACGCTGTTAGGAATGATTACGCCACAGGCAACAGGAATTTTAGTAAATTATGCTATTCCTGAGAGCGATCGCGTCTTGGTTTGGCAAATTGGATTGGTGCTGTTTGTAGTAGCTTTTGCCCAGGTAGTCTTTGGAATTGCTCAAAGCATTATTACCCTTAGAGTTGAAAGCCTCAGCGATAACGTCTTGCAACCTGCTATTTGGGATCGGGTACTCAAATTAAGTCCAGCGTTTTTTCGGCAGTATGCATCTGGAGATTTAGTCAATCGTATCATGTCTGTGAGTCGGATTCAGCAAAAACTCAGTGGTGCTACTCAACGGACTTTATTAAGTGGAGTCTTTGCTTTACTCAACCTAGTGCTAATGTTTATTTATAGCTGGAAACTTGCTTTTGTCGGAGTAGGTTTAGGATTGCTAGCTAGCTTTATTACCAGCGTTTCTAGCTTTTTCTTAGTTAGGAAATCACGGCAGTTGCAGGAAATAGACGGCGCAATTTATGGACTTACCATTCAACTGATTAATGGTGTAGCTAAACTGCGGGTTGCAATGGCAGAAGAAAGAGCATTTGCAGCTTGGGCAAAAAAGTACAGCCAAAGAACCAGGCTCAAGGCGAGTGGGCAAGAGATTAAGGATTATGTTTCTGTGTTTAACGAAGCATTACCACTAGTGAGTTCCATACTCTTGTTTGGTTTTGCGATGTCAACCAGGCAGTCAAGTCTAACACTTGGCACATTTATTGCTTTTAACTATGCTTTAAGTATTTTTATCAAAGGAGTCACCGACCTCAGCAACACCATTACAGATATTTGGAGTATTATTCCTTTGTGGGAACGAACACAACCAATTTTGCGAACTCTTCCAGAAACGAGCGATCGCAAGGAAAATCCCGGACAGTTAATCGGCCGCATTGTCTTAGATCGTGTCAGCTTTCGTTATTCTGAAGATGGGCCTTTAGTCCTCAAAGATGTGAGTTTGTATGCAGCTCCGGGAGAATTTATCGCTATAGTCGGGCCTTCCGGAAGTGGAAAATCAACAATATTGCGATTATTGTTGGGGTTTGAAAAGACCACAAGAGGAAGTATATTTTACGATGGTAAAGACTTAGCTAAGTTGGATCTTCAGGCGTTACGCAGATCCTTAGGGGTAGTGTTGCAAAATGGCAAGATTGGTTCAGGCTCGATTTTTGAGAACATCACTGGCGGAGCGTTAGTCACACTAGAGCAAGCCTGGGAAGCAGCACGTATGGCAGGTTGGGCAGAAGACATAGAGCAAATGCCAATGGGTATGCACACTATGATTAGTGAGGGAGGAAGTAATCTTTCTGGCGGGCAAAGACAGCGATTATTGATTGCCCGCGCCCTTGTCTCTCAGCCGAGAGTTATCTTAATGGATGAGGCAACCAGCGCTTTGGATAATCGCACCCAGGCAATTGTCACTGAAAGTTTGGAGCGGCTAAAAGTAACGCGAGTCGCGATCGCCCATCGTCTTAGCACTATTCGTAATGCCGATCGCATTTATGTGATTGAAGCTGGTTGTGTGGTGCAAGTGGGAACTTTCGCGCAATTGATGGCTCAACAAGGTTTGTTTACTCGATTGGTTGCCCGACAGTCAGAAGATGATCATTAAAAATAAACTAAAAACACAGATTCCCGACTTCTACCCGACTTCTAAAGGAAGTTAGGAATCTAAGTTGTTTGACTATATGAATAATTAACATTGATATCAGTAATTTTACTGAAGCAAATTTATCTTTCAAGATATTACAAATTTATTGTAGCTGCTATGCAATTGTTACATTGCCTCACTAATAATTGCGGACAAATAAAATAAAGTATAAATAATAACATTAAAATATTTTTAGACAATGCAGATTTTTCTTAGCTTATTCGAGTAACGGGAGGCAGGCACAGTGGCACTTACTACCGATTTGGGCTGCCATGAGTTGGGTGGCTCGCAATTAGTAGCAGCAGGCACAGAAGAACAACTGCGTTTATTAGAGTCAGTAGTTGTTCATGCTAACGATGCCATTGTTATTACTACAGCCGATAGGCTAGATGCACCTTTCGGCCCGCAAATAGTTTATATTAACGAAGCTTTTACTCGGATGAGTGGCTATTGCGCTACTGAAGCAATTGGTAAAACGCCACGACTTTTACAGGGTGAATTAACCGATCGCACCCAACTCAACAGAATTCGCGTTGCCCTTCAAAATCGATTACCAGTGACAGCAGAGTTAATCAACTATCATAAAAACGGCTCTGCGTATTGGGTAGAGATAAATATTGCACCAATCACAGATTGCGAGGGCAAAGTCACTCATTTTGTTTCTGTGCAGCGAGATATTACCGAACGCAAACATACTGAAGAGGAACTGCAAAACACCAACAGAAAATTCCGTGGGATTTTCAATGGCACATTTCAATTTATGGTACTGCTAACACCAGAAGGAATTGTATTAGAAGCCAACCAAACAGCACTTGATTTTGGAGGATTGCAGCCACAAGAAGTGATTGGGCGTCCATTTTGGGAGACACATTGGTGGGCAATTTCCACCCCAATCCAAAACCAATTAAAAGCAGCGATCGCACTGGCTGTCAAAAATGAATTTGTACGTTACGAGGTTGATCTACTTGGTGCAGGCGATACCGTCGCTAGCTTCGACTTTTGTGTGAGATCTCTAAAAGATGACTCAGGCAAAGTGGTAATGCTGCTTGCCGAAGGGCAAAATATCACCCAGCTTAAACAAGCACAAGTAGAACTAGAAAGGCTGGAAATCAGTCGCCAGCAGATACAGGAAACTTTACAAAAACAGGATTGCGCTGAAATTGCCTTGCAAGAAAGTGAACGACGCTATCAAACCATAGCAGCTGTTTTACCAGTAGGTATTTTTAGAACAGATGTTATGGGAAATTGTCTTTACGTTAATCATCGCTGGTGTGAAATTACTGGGCTTACTCCTGAAGAAGCCACAGGGCATGGTTGGGAGCGGATGCTTCATCCAGACGATAGAGAGCGAATTATTCAAGATTGGTATCAAGCTGCTGCCCACAATCTGCCATTTTCCTCTGAGTACAGGTTTCAGCGTCCTGATGGTAGTATTAGTTGGGTTGTTGGTCAGTCGGTTGCAGAGCGAACAGATACAGGTGAAATCATTGCTTACATTGGCACCATTACTGAGATTAGCGATCGCAAACATACTGAAGAAGCTCTCAAACAGAGCGAGGAGCGTTTCCGAAACTTAATTGAAACTAGCAGTGATTTGATTTGGGAAGTTGATGAAAATGCTGCTTATACATATGTCAGTCCGAAAGTCAGCGACATATTAGGTTATCAACCCGAAGAAATCTTAGGCAAAATACCTTTACAGTTGATGCCACAATACAAGCGAGACAGTATCGCCCAGCTTTTTTTTGAAATTGTTAGTCAACAAAAAGCATTTGAATGTCTTGAAAATATCAACCTGCATAAAAATGGGCATCCAGTTGTTCTGGAAACTAATGGAGTTCCAATCTTTGATCGAGAAGGTAAATTCCGTGGTTATCGTGGCATAAGTAGAGACGTTACAGAACGCAATCAAGCACAGGCTGCATTACAAGCGACTCAACAACAGCTACAAGCAATTTTAGATAACTCTCCAGCAGTTATTTATTTAACGGATACTCAAAACAGATTTTTACTGATTAACCGTCAGTATGAACAGCTATTTCACATTACCAAAGCGGAGATTGTAGGTAAAAGTGTATATGATGTTTTTCCTCATGAATTTGCTAGTAAGTTTGCAGCAAACAATCATAATGTATTCACCACTGGGGAACACCTAGAAGTAGAAGAAGTTGCTCCTCAAACAGATGGAGAACATATTTACCTATCTGTTAAATTTCCTTTAAAAGATGGTAATGGTGTTCCCTATGCTATTTGTGGCATTTCCACAGATATTACTGATCGCAAACGTGTTGAAGAATCTTTAGTACGTTTTCGTAAAGCGATAGAAAGTAGCAGTGACGCTATTGGCTTGATTGACAATGGTGGTGAGCAAATTGACGTCAATCCAGCATTTGTGGAACTGTTTGAGTACACTTTGGCAGAATTGCAAGCTGCTGGAGGAATGTTAGCCCTTTACCCCCATCAAGCAGAGTATCAAAAAATCTTTGCAGCCGTGGAGAGCGGACATTCTTGGCGCGGTGAAGTCAAAATGAAAACTCGCAGAGGTGAAATTTTAGATATTTACCTTCGTGCTGATGCAATCAAAGATGTCACTGGCAAGATTATCGGTACAGTTAGCATTCATACTGATATTACTGAGCGCAAACAAGCAGAAGCTAGCTTACGCCTGCGCGATCGCGTGATTGCTGCCAGTACTAACGGGATTGTAATTGCTGATGTCAGACTGCCACAGCTACCAATTATCTATGTTAACTCTGCCTTTGAGAATATCACTGGTTACTCTATAGAAGAAATTATCGGTCAAAGCAGCTGTTTGATCCAAAGTGCAGATCTTAATCAAATAGAGGCGCAAGAAATCAACACTGCGATTAAACAAGCAAAAAACTGCACAGTAATTTTACGTAACTATCGCCAAGATGGCAGTCTATTTTGGAATGAATTAAGTATTTTTCCTGTATTTGATGCTGACGGCATTTATACGCACTATGTCGGCATTCAAAATGATATTACCAATCGCAAGCAAGCAGAGGCAGCGTTGTTATTATCACAAGCCCGTTTGCAATACTTGCTTTCTTCCACTCCAGCAATTATTTATAGCTGTAAACCCGATGGTGATTATGGTGTTACCTTTATTAGCGACAATATTACTGCCGTGATGGGCTACGAAGCGCGAGAATTTGTTGAAGATTCTAGCTTTTGGATAAATCATATTCATCCAGACGATTTAGCACGTGTTTTAACAGAAGTGTCAAAAATTTTTGACCAAGGAGAAAATAGTTATGAATATCGTTTTTTACATAGTGACGGTGAATATCGTTGGGTATACGATCAAGCCAAGTTAGTGTTGTGGGATGATGCGGGTAATCCAGTAGAAATCGTTGGTTATCGAGCCGACATTACAAAATACAAACAGTTGGAACAGGAACTAAGAACAGCATTAGAGAAAGAAAAAGAATTGAATGAACTTAAGTCTCGCTTTATTACTATGACTTCCCATGAATTTCGTACTCCATTGAGTACCATTCTTTCCTCTTCGGAACTATTAGAACACTATCGTCACAAATGGACAGAAGAAAAACTGCTCTTACACATACATCGCATTCAAACTGCTGTCAAACATATGACTGATATGTTAAATGATGTATTGGTAATTGGTAAGGTAGAAGTAGGAAAATTAGAATTTAGACCAGTACCTCTAGACTTAGTCGAATACTGCTGTAACTTATTGGAAGAATTGCAAATTGATATCGATCCTCAATGTGCGATCGCTTTTAACTGTGAATATAAATTCATACCCGGTTGTATGGATGAAAAATTACTAGGGTATATTCTCAGAAATCTACTTTCAAATGCTAGAAAATATTCTCCTAATCACAGGATTGTCAAATTTACTCTTACTTGTCAACAAGAGCAAGCAGTATTTGAAATCAAAGACCAAGGAATTGGTATTCCCTCAGAAGACTTGCCTCATCTATTTGAATCTTTTCATCGTGCCGCTAATGTTGGCAATATTCAAGGTACAGGTTTAGGATTGGCAATAGTAAAAAAGTGCGTAGATATTCATAGAGGTGAAATTACGGTGAATAGTGAACTTGAAGCAGGAACAACATTTACTGTAGCTTTGCCATTAAATAATATTTGAAGACAGAAGGCGGTAGACGGGTTCGCCGTAAGCGTTGCGTTAGCTAGCGGCTACTTTCACTTATTCGCTTCTTGCAAGAGCGTAGGTACGGCGTATCCATTGGTAGGCAGTCCCGATGAAACAAGTTTCACAAGCCTTGCATGAAAAACCTCACCCCGTCCTGTCGGACACCCCTCTCCTTGCTAAGGAGAGGGGCAGGGGGTGAG
>NZ_JAUDRH010000018.1 GCF_030381805.1 Chlorogloeopsis sp. ULAP01 | reverse complement strand
TAACTAACTTTCATAATTTTAGAAGAAGGGTTTTACTAAATTGGTATTTCTGTTGTTAATTTAACATATCTAGTCTGGGAGAGCCATAAAAGTTTTTCATAATATTGCTGAGGCTTGTGTAGGATTAGATGCCCAGCTGGTAATTTCTTTAGGTGGTTCAGCCAGCCCAGAATCCCTACCAGCATTGCCCGGCTCACCTTTAGTTGTAGAATATGCGCCCCAGCTGGAATTACTTCAAAAAGCCGCTCTTACCATTACCCACGCAGGCATGAATACAACTTTAGAATGTTTGAGTAATGGCGTGCCAATGGTTGCAATCCCAATTGCCAACGATCAGCCAGGGATAGGAGCGCGTATAGCGTGGGCGGGTGTCGGTGAGGTTATACCTGTAGCTCGCTTAAATGTCCCTAAGTTGCGAGAAGCCGTCAAACGGGTACTGACGCAAGCATCCTACAAACAAAATGCGCTGAGATTGCAAGCAGCTATTAGCCGTGCCGGGGGGGTTAGTCGAGCTGCTGATATTATCGAGCAGGCTGTGTCTACAGGAAACTCTGTACTTGCTAACACCAATTCCTAAATGCTTGCTTAAGCGCGTATAGATTGAATTGGTACAAAAGAAGTTGTGCTGCGATCGCGTAGGTAAAAAGTTACCAATTTAATAATTATGAACTCTCTAAATAGAAAACTTGGTCTAGTCGAGAATCTGTTTAAAATTCTCAATGATTTAGGCTCCATGATTGATGTAAATGTTGCCCGGATCGAAGGACAACTTACACCCGATATTCTCCAGCAGGCTTTGAATTTAGTACAAAAGCGTCATCCAATGCTTCAAGTTCACATTGTTGAATCTTCAGATGGTGCTTATTTTAATTCTGAAGGAACGTCTAAAATTCCTTTGCATATTATAAACAAACAAGATGAGAATCAATGGCTTGAGATTGCTGAAGACGAATTGCACAAAAAATTCTCTGCGAGTATGGAGCCTCTTTGTCGGGTAACTTTTCTTCCTTCTTCTACCAGTAATGGCACTAGCGAAATTATTGCAACGTTTCATCATGCTGTTACTGATGGAATGTCATGTATGCGTTTTTTCGATGACTTATTGTCTTATTGTCAACAAATTACTGATGGAGAAGATATAGATACAGTAGTAACTATGGAACTTCTTCTTCCACTTGAAAAGATGCTTGCTAACAATCTTCCCAGTCACAACCAAGCAGAAGAAGCTCAAGAAAAATCTCATCGAGAAAATCATTCACCAAAGTTAATCATTGAAGAAGAAGCATCTCCAAGCCAGCGTCGTACCTGTCTTGTCACCAAAATTTTAAGGAAAGATATAACTGTTTTATTGAAAGAACGCTGCAAACAAGAGAAAACAACAGTACATGGTGCACTTTGCGCTGCTATGTTATTGGAAACGGCAAAAATTGTCTTTCGTTATGGCAATATCAAAAATATAAAATTATCTTGTGGCTCAAATGTAAATTTACGAAAATTTTGTCAACCTGAAGTGATGGATAAACACATTGGTTGCTTTATTTCTGGAATAGAAGAAATTCACTGTTTAGAAAAAGATACCCATTTTTGGGATTTAGCACGAGAATGCAAGCTAAAAATTAACCAATCTACTAATAGTAAATTACCGCTTTTTCAAGTTTCAAATGCAGATAATTTTCGGAAATTTAATAAAGATTTTCTCAACAAAGCTTCAGTTCATAATATGGGAAGAAGCACAACTACACATATTTCAAATAGAGGACAATTTAACTTACCAGAAAAATATGGTTCTTTTAAATTAAAAGAACTATATTTTGCTACGGGACAGCATATAGTTGGCACTTGTTTTTGGTTAGGAGTAGTAACTTTTCACGAACACCTATTTTGTACTTTTGCTTATGTCATTCCTTTAGTAAGTGTCAAGACAGCAAAGCAGTTTGCAGATTCTGTGATGGATACTATACAAAAAGCCTGCATATCCTAATCTTAAAAATTGGTTTTACTTACAATCTTCGTTACCGATTGTTTTTATAACCCACCCTGAATCACTTAATTGAACTACTCACAGATTCGGAGGGTTGCTCTTGGTATACACGCCTCCCCTTCACCACCATCCTGACACCACCACTAGGTCTAAATAGAGCGCCATTACGTACTGCCTGTACTGGTTTACTATCAGCTAATTCCATCTGCCAGCGAGACAACAGCGTAGCCAGAACCATTTTCATTTCAAACAAAGCAAATGCCATACCTATACAGCGACGGTTACCACCACCAAATGGTAAATACTCATAGGGAGCAAATTGACGTTCTAGAAAACGCCCTGGCTTAAACAGCTTGGATTCGGGATACAAATCTTCTCGATGATGAGTTAAATAAATACAGGGAATCACTAAAGTACCAGGCTCCAACTCGTAGCCCATAATTTCTAGCGGTGATTTTACCAATCTATTTAATGCCAGCATCACCACTGGATATAGGCGCAGTGTTTCACAGCAGACAGCATTTAAATAGGGCGATCGCAAAATCATGTTTGGATCGGGATTAGTACCTAGTCCATCTAGTTCTTGCAACAGTTTCTCGCGCACATCAGGAAGATGGTGAATCCAGTAGAGCGCCCATGCTAAAGAACTTGCTGTTGTTTCATGACCTGCTACTAATAAAGTAATTAACTCATCGCGTAACTCTACATCTGTCATTGGCTGCCCTTGTTCGTCCCTCGCCGCCATCATTAAAGACAGAATATCAGTTCGAGATGGATCGGGTTGCTCTTTGCGTTCTTGAATCTCGGCATAGATGAGTTCGTCAAGTTGCTGGATTTTGTGCATAAAGATTCCCCAAGGACTCCACCGTCCAAAATCCTTACGCAGTATCGGGAAAAGAAACATGAGTGCTGTCAACAGAGGCGCTTTGGGATTGAGTATGGCAATCAACCTTTGTCTCAGTTTTTCGTAACGCGGCCCTTCCTCTAGACCAAATACTGCTTTTAAAATTACCTGGAAGGATATTGTTTGCATAGATGGCAGAACTGAAAATTGTTCTCCAACTGGAGAGCAATCGCTTACTTGCAATGTGATCTCACGAATCAGTTCACCATAAGCTAACATCCGTTCTCCATGTAAAGGAGGAGTTAAAAGCTTTCTTTGCCGTTGGTGAGGTTTTCCTTCTAATGTCAATAGAGATTGTTGTCCCAATAGAGGCGATTTAATACCTGCTGATTCACCGGAGTCCAACTGTTTTGGATCAGTGGTAAAAATCTGTTGAATCGCTTGAGGATTGCTAATAAACACTTGAGGAGTAAAAACTGGGCCGATCCTAAGAGTGAAGATATCGCCGTAGCGTTTTGCACAGTCTTCCATATATTCCAACGGGCTACTCATCCACTGATATGTCTGTACCCAAGGATGACTTTGAGGGCCGTTAGGCAGTTTATGTGCAAGCATTTTTTTATCTCCTAAGAATTGCAGTCATACTGGCTAATGCTAGTAATTCGCACATCTAATAGTTAGATTGATTTTAGAACAAGTATGGAAATGAGGAGCTTAAAAATTCCTGAACTACTAGTCCATCATATTAATTTAGACAAGCAGTATTTTAGGTAAGAGTATGGTCTAAAAACACTTTTCACACTTTGCCAATATTTCAGTTAAATACGCTATTAACCTGACTTAACAAGAACATCAAAGGCTAGTGTATTTAACCAACTAAGGTATAAATTATACTTTTATTTTCAAACAAGCACAAATTTTACTGTAAGCAAATCAGGATGAGCAAGATGTAGCGATCGCGTCAGCGAAATTTGAGATTATGAACCGAAAATACTGTTTTATCTAAGTTATCAGGAACTCAAACTAAAGAATCTTATAAAATTCAATTGCTCTGAGTAATCCAGCTTGAAATCGCTGTATATCTGTATTAATTGAAAAATTTCAAATTTTTAAGATGACGTATCTACCAACAGCTTTGCAAGCACAAGTTCATCCAAGCAAACAAAATGATATTGCCACAGATACTCTTACAGGATGTACGGTAATTTCAGTGCCTATAATTTTAGTGTTAATAATTATTAGCTATCGCAAGTGTAAAGCTCAAATTCTCCGCCAACAAATTGCACATATGGAAAAGATATGGCGTTTAAATGATCAAGACAAAAATCCTTAATAACTTATCATATCATGTCCGGTTAATCAAACTGAATAAAAATGTTTGCTCGTAGTGAGGACTAAAGTCCTCAAGCCACGACTGAAGTCCTGAGTATAAACTATTTCTTATTGGTGATTGGTCGGACATCATATCATAATTAGTTTAAGTTATGATTGAGTCACAAACGCCTATGGTAAAAGGAATGAGAATAGAAAATTCACAACTGTTGAATGACTGGACTCACAACAGACATATGTTCAGCAAAGAATTCAGTATAAAGTTGTTTCATTTATAAAGGACAAGGTATTAAAACCTCATCCAAAATTCAAATTATTTACAAACAATGAAAAACCTATTCTGAGTTCTTCCTGATAAAAATTTGAGAAGAACAGTATGTTGAAAGCTTTTTGATTGACATACTTTGTTATCAATTGGCATTTGATTAATGGTCAAACCTTCATTCTGCGACTGTTAACTTAATAGTTCCTGAATTTTTATCGCATTTAACTGCTCGACGTTATTTAAAACTATTGTTGCTCCAGCTTGTCGCAAAGTTTGAGCATATGCATCACGTCTTGCAGCTGTTTCTTGGACATGGGGTGGTAAAACTCCTACACCAATCCAGGTGCGATCGCGCTGGAGCGATTGCGCTTTCTCGACTGTGTACATATCAGCTACCGTATCTCCCACATATATAACTACGGATGTTTGGTCAAGCCTATCATCTAGTAAGCGGACAGTGGCAAAAAGTCCAGTCGGATCTGGTTTGCCAGGAGCATCTTCCATTGCAATTAACACTGGGGACTGCAAACCAAGGCGGCGTTGCAAAACATAGGTAGCAGAAGCACGAGTAGCGCCACTAAAAAATCCCCATCTAATTCCAGCCAAAGTCAGTTGTTCGAGATAACTTGGTTGTAATAGTAAGGGTTCATCGCAAATATAGCCCGTAAAATTGTCTGGATTTGTGCCTCGGTAACGTGATTGAAAAAAGGCAACAATATTTTCGTAGTCCAGCTCTAAGTGTTGGCGCGATCGCCCTTGAGTTTCAAAGTAGCGATAGATTAACTCTTGGGATGCTTCCCAATCATTATTCCAGATACCTTCAGACTTTAACTGATCAATATCTACTGATGTCGGACGATAAGCTTTGGCTGTGAAATACTCCACAGTATCTGCAAGCGCCCGGCGATAGGAACCGCCCACATCACGCACAACACCGTCAATATCAAAAACAACAATTGCATTCATAGTCATTGGTCATTTGTTAGTGGTTAGTAGTTTGTTTTCTCTTTGTCCCCGTGTCCCCGCGTCTGGTTGTCCCCTTGTCCCCGCGTCTGGTTGTCCCCTTGTCCCCGCGTCTGTCCATCATTAATTTAGTCAGCTGGTAAGGTATTGCGTTAAAATAAGCGATCGCTGTCATTAGTTAAGTTTTGCCCGGAAATCCCGGAGGTGCAATTGTCAAAGTTTATTTTGAAAATTTTGTGGTTAGACGATAACGTCGCCTTGGCGGTCGATCAGGTAGTAGGCAAAGGTACTAGTCCTTTGACTAAGTACTTCTTCTGGCCCAGAAATGATGCCTGGGAAGAATTAAAAAAAGAACTGGAGTCAAAACACTGGATTAGTGAATTAGATCGGGTAGAGATACTCAATAAAGCTACCGAAGTTATCAACTACTGGCAAGAGGAAGGTAGAAATCGTCCGATGGCCGAAGCCCAGTTGAAGTTTCCTGAAGTTGCCTTTACAGGTAGCGCTTGATCTAGATATTACCAAATGAATTTAGCTGCTGTTGTCCTAGCTCCCAGAGCTTGATTGTCTTATCCCTGCTGCCACTAACAATCAGTTGTGCAACAGGGCTGACAGCAACGGCAGATACCGAGTCTTCATGTCCTGTGAGAGTAGCAATTTCTTCTCCAGTGCTAACTCTCCAAATTTTAATTGTGTTGTCTCTACTTCCACTGATCAGCGTTTCACCATTGGCACTAAAAGTTATCGCCAGCACTGACCAAGAATGATCTTGTAGTGTGCGAATTACCTGACCAGTGTTGATATCCCAAAATTTGATAGTGTTATCATCGCTACCAGTTGCCAAAATTTTTCCATCGGGACTAAAAGAGAGTGTCAAAACTGCCCATGTATGGCTAGAAAGGCTGTATAATGGGCAGTTTTTAAATTTCTCTTTGTCAAGACGGGGAGAATTGAATGAAGAAATATCCCACAATCGAATAGTTCTGTCATAACTAGCACTGGCAAGAAGTTGACTTTGGGGACTAAACGCTACTGCACTCACCTGTAATTGGTGTCCAACCAGTGTACAAATTTCTTCACCTGTTTTGACATTCCAGAGTTTAACTGTTTTATCCCAACTGCCACTAGCTAGTATTGTCCCGTCAAAACTGAAAGCAACTGATTTGACGCTGTTTGTGTGTCCAGTGAGGGTAAAGATTTGCTCACGCGTATTCAGGTTCCATAATTTAATTTTTTTATCATCACCAGCCGTTGCTAAAATTTTTCCATCAGGGCTGAAAGCAACTGACTTTACAGCTTGATCATGTCCAGTTAAAGTACAAATCAGTTTTTTAGTATTTAAATCCCATAATTTAGTTGTTTTGTCATCATGAGCGCTGGCTAATATTTCCCCATATTCCCCTTCATGAATAAGACTAGAACTAAGGCTAATGGCAATAGAATTTACGCCACTTAAGAAATTAGGATGTGCAGCTAAGGTATGTAAGCAGTGCCAATTTTGGATTTGAGATTTGAGATGGGGAATTGGAGATTGGATGCCCATTGCTTGCATGACTTCATCTGCCGATTGAAAGCGATCGCTTTTGGAATTTGCTATTAGTTTGTCAATAATTTTGCCCAGGCGATCGCTAATTTTAGTATTAAGATACTGTCGCCAAACCCAGGAATTGCTAGTAGTATCAAATAAATCAAACGGAGAAATTTGGGTAAGTAAGTAAATACAAGTTACACCCAAGCTATAAAGGTCACTTGCAAATACAGGTTTGCCTTGTGTTTGCTCTGGTGCAGCGTATTCTGGACTACCTATACTGCGTTCATTTCTTACTTGTTTCCTTTCTGACAAAAATTTAGCTGTTCCAAAATCCACTAAGATTAGATCCCCCCTGACTTGAAAGAGCAGGGGGAGATGGGGAGGCAGGGGAAGCTGGGGGAGAAAAACACTTTCATCAAGGCTTGTGAAACTTGTTTCATCGGGACTGCCTATGGCACCCCCCCTTGATAAGGGGGAGCTAGGAGGGGGTCTCAAAATCAGATTTTCGGGTTTAATATCGCAATGGATAATGTGGCGATCGCGAGTAAATTTGAGAACAGGCAACACATTCTCTAAAAGTTGCCAAATTTGAGTTTCGCTAAAGCTTCCCTGCTCTTCTACCAAGGTAGCTAAATTCTTGCCTTCAATATATTCCTGTACCAAATAAAAGTGCTGCTTTTCTACAAAGTATGCTATCAAGGCGGGAATTTGTGGATGTTTCCCCAATTCCCCTAGTTGTTGTGCTTTTTTAATAAATTCTTCTGCTGTTTGCTCTTGCTGCTGTAATTGTTGCACAACACAAAGAACTGGTAAAGATTGGGCTTCATCTGTTGCAAGAAAGGTTTTACAACATCCACCTTTACCAATCTGTTTAATTAAGCGGTAACGTTCGTGCAGCAAAATTTTGTAATTTTAGTGAGATACAAGGTTGAATTGTAGCTTGGCTTCCTATTATGCAATGCCTAGCAACGTTGGTGTAAAGAAATAACAAGTCGTAAATTGCGTCAGCATCCCATCAGGTATACTTTAGATGCTACAAAATACAACTTGTTTAACTACGAGTTAACGGGAAAAATTCTTGCAATGTGAGTGCGATCGCTTTCTGAGTTGGGCTAGAACTGAAAGCGGTAAAGGCTGTAACTAAAAATTTCAACATAACTAAATAAATAACCAGAATCAATATCACTTGAGTATTCGACAAGAAGTGATCAGGGAAAATTACGGAGTTTCTACTCCTAGAGAAAATCACTGAAATTAATTGAATAGAGTTCCAAGAGGACTGTAGAATGAGTCAATCACGTCGTGTTTTTCTGCTCTCAGGACTATCTGGAGCAGCTGCTACGACAGCAATTTTTCAAAACAAAGGCTATGCTAACAAAGCAAAGCCATCGGTGATACATACCGCTCAAGCGAAACAGAATCAATTGACAGACAATATCATCGCTGCATTCAATCAGTTACCAGGCAAGAAGGGGCTTAAGTTTTTGGCACCAGCAGATGCTGGGTTTGGGGAATGGTCTGCTATGCTCAATCCTAATATAGTCCTATTTTGTGCCAGCGCGTTCAAAGGATTCGTACTAGCCGAGTTTCTACGCTTTGTGGAGGAAACGCTTAAACCAGGGGACAAGAACTCAATCGCGAATCAACTTAACCAACAACTTAGTAGAGAACTCATACTCGATGAATCTGTGTTCTCGCCTGGTGCTCCTGTGTTTAATCCGCCTAATCTTTCGGGAAAAGTCACGGTGCAGACAGTGCTTGAGGCAATGATCTCACGTAGTGATAACACAGCTACAGATATGGCACTAAAGCAGGTAGGGGCTGATCGGGTACGCCAATTCATTGCAGAGATAGGGCTGCAAAGTACCCGTATTCCAACTAGCACCCGCCAGTTTTTTGGCTACATTGTTGGGTATCCAGAGTGGCAAACTATTACATGGACGAAACTTGTAGAACTCCTAGAAAAGGATTTATATGAGCCGAAACCCATTCTCAACGACACGATCACGATGGCTGCCTCACCACACGATTTTGTGTCATTCTACTCGCGAGCCTTACAGGGCAAATTTTTCAAGTATCCAGAAACGTTCAATAAGTTCCGGGCAATTCTGTCATTGGCTGACGCAGTTGCCCTGTCGATGCCATTAGGTGTCAACGGCTTCGGGAAGGGCGGCAGCATTGACTTTGGATCGGAGCACGTCTTGACTTTTGCAGGCGGTATGTGGATTCCTAAGCGGTGGGTGTACTTTAGTATGATG
This sequence comes from Chlorogloeopsis sp. ULAP01, assembly GCF_030381805.1. Lineage (NCBI taxonomy): Bacteria > Bacillati > Cyanobacteriota > Cyanophyceae > Nostocales > Chlorogloeopsidaceae > Chlorogloeopsis > Chlorogloeopsis sp. ULAP01. Next base: position 201,158 of record NZ_JAUDRH010000018.1, on the reverse strand, counting down.
ATCAATTGGACGGATAAGGAAGCAGGGACAGTTGCGCAAGTGCAACAGCCCTTTATTGAGACGGTGAACAAGATTTTTACATCTGTAAGAGACAGCTTTGGATGCTAGTCATACCAATGTGTGAATTTTGGATTCAAACCATTGATGAATAGGCTAGTCCAGAATTTTGAAACAAGACTCTCTACACCAATTTGGGATAATATGATGTCCGTCAAATCACCCATAATAAACAGTTTGTAGTCAGGACTACAGTCTCGGCTTGAGGACTAAAGTCCTCACTACGAGCAAACATTTTTATTCAGTTTGATTAATCAGACATGATATAAAACATCTGCTTTAGTAGGTAAAAGCAATACCCTATCTGTTTGTCTTAAGGCATAACAGATTCTTTTGATTAGAAGCTCACCTTAACTAACATTCCCATCCAAAGGAAATTCAACAACTACAGGAGACTGATTTCCATTTGATGCAGTTGTTTCTGGCTCGTTAATTGTTGGTTGTGATTGCGAAGGCAATATCACCTCACCTGGCTTGGTTGTTTGATTCCACAAAATCATCGAAAGCAGCCCATCTACCAAGCCATTGGTACTGCTATTGTTGCCACCAACCAACACATCTGGAATCAGACGCACGTGGCGATCGCCAATTATTTGCATCATCTGCATTGCCGTATATCCTTGTGTTCCCAAGGCTTCCACACCAGAACGGTAGGCTTCAGCTTTCGCATTACCTGTGGCGCGGATAGCTTCGGCTTCGGCAATACTCTTGAGGCGCAAAGACTCAGCTTCTGCATTTGCTCTTAAGCGAATTGCTTCGGCTTCACCAGTCATTTCTTTGACTTTGGCACTCGCCTTGAGTTCGGCAATTTTTACGCCTTGCTCTGATCGCACTGCTTCTTGCTGAATGTCTGCTTTGGCTTTAAGTTCAGCAATCATCACACCCTGCTCTGATTTCACCATGTCTTGCTGAATATCAGCTAAGGCTGTTTCCCTGACTAGCTGTTGTCTTTGAGTTTGTGCCTGCTGTTGCACCTCAAAAGTCTTGCGTTGTTCTTCGGCAATTTTCCGATCTGTCTGTGTTTGCATCAGTGTGGCTGGCGGTTGAATGTCACCAATCAAGGTGTCAATTGCCTGGACATCATAAGCTCGCAGTGCCATTTTAATATACTCAGCCGCTTCCGCTTGTCGTTCGCTGCGGGCGCTCAAAAAGTCGAGTACGGTATAGTCTTGGGCTGAGTTGCGGAAATAGTTGCCGATGGTTGGTTCTAACACATGATCTACTAAATTCTGCATGGCACCAACACGGGAAATCACCTTAGGAGCATCCAACGCGCCAACGTGAATAATTTGGGCAACCTCTAAATCGAAAGCAAACCCGTCTCTTGAACGCACCGTGAGAGAGCCAAGTTTTGCATCATAGTTGTGACGTTCGGTGCGACCAGACCAGTTTAAAACAATATTGGTAGTTGGCACCAGTTCAATCTTCATCACACGAGTATTAATCGGGTGCTTTCCTGGGTACAAAGGTTCAACCCATACACCCTTATGTCCAGAATTGACTAAGTTACCGTGGGTGAAAGCTGCACCACTGACATCTTCATGGGCTTTACCAACAAAAGAAATTACCACACCTACATAGCCAATAGGTATTTCTGTCATTGGCACTTGCTCAACCTGAACAAACCAAGGGTTTAAGTTCCAACAACCAGAAAGCAAAATTTGCTCTTGCAAACCTCGACGCCCACCGCCATCAATAAATCTTTGCCCGTTTTGGAAATTGTCGTGTCCGGGAATGATGGGGCCGGCTATTTCACCGCCAGGAATAGGAAGTCCATCTAAGGTTGTGACGATACCAACTTTATCAGAAGCAACATGATATAATCGCAGATATTCTGGACTCATGCCTTGCTTCGTGGCATTTGCTACTGTAATGACTTTAAATAAGGCAGTGTTAATACGGTAAGTACCAGCTGTGAGAAAACCCATTTGCCGTCCTTTTTCCCCACCATTAGTAAGGAATTTACGGGCATCTTGGAAATTGTCACACTCTATAATTTTTCCTAGAATCCGTTCTGGCGGAATTGGTTTGCCATCTTCTGCTACTAGTAGGGCGATTTCACCTTGAGGAACAACAACTACTGACTCTTTTTTGATCGAGTACTGCCAAGGCCAATAACCCCAGTGCCAGCCAGGAGCTAAAGTGTCGGCTTGCAAACCAGCTTCACCATCAAGGGCAATCAAGCGTCCAGCTGGAAGCCCACGCCCAGAAATCGCAAATTTTTTAACTACAATTCCAACTTCTCGTTCACCAATGACAACTAATCCACCAAAAAACAAGGGGAAAAAGATTACTAAACCGCCAACTAAGACAACAGGGATAAGTCCCCAAGGTGAGATTTGTGCAAGTTGGAGGTTATTGTTAACGTTTGGAGACTGAGCAATTGTTGGTTTTGTTTGCTGTAGTTGAATTGATGTTGAGGCGATGTGTTGTGTAGTAGTTTTTCTAATCGGGCTTGCACTGACAGCATTTATACTACCAGCTAGTGCCGCAGTTGTAAGTACAGATGCTGCTAAACGAAATATTTTAGTTTGCTTATTTCTACTTGAGAAATCTTGTGAAGCTTTCATATTTTTGCCCCTTTGGGCAACTAATTATCTAAGTTATTACTTCACCAAGATTTTCCCTATATTCTTAAACTTGTTCTAATTTTTAGAAAAGTTCATACACATTCAGAAAGCCCGCAGGCTAGAAGCCTGGGGCTACAAGTACTAAGCCTACCTCCGTGGGATGAAATCCCTACCCGGATTTTGGCAAAGGCATCGTAAAAATTAAGAGTCTCTATTTATACCATACCGCCAGCAGCTTGAAAGCGAGCGCGAGCGCGTTTGTAGGCTTGGGTGGCTTGAATTTGAGCTTGGCGATCGCCTTGAGCAACCTGATTTAAGCGGGTTTGTGCTTCGTTATAAGCAGTACGAGCTTCCTCAAGGTTAATAGAGTCGCCACGTTCAGCGCCATTGACGAGGATAGTGACTTCATCTTGTTCAACTTCGGCAAAACCGCCCAACAGTGCAATGGGTATCCACTGTTGATTTTTGCCGGGGCGTACTCGCATCACGCCTGTATCTAAGGCACTTAACAATGGTGCGTGTCCGCTAAGGATACCTAGTTGACCGGTGGTACTAGGTAAAATAACTTCTTCGGCTGAGTCATCCCAGATTGTTTTATCTGGGGAAATTACACGAACAGTTAATGTCATTTGTCTTTCGTTCTGTGTCCTTTGTTATTTGCTAATGGCTAACAGCTATTAGCCATTAACCATTAACAATTAGCCATTAACCTTTGAGCTTTTCGGCTTTAGCGATCGCTTCATCGATGCTGCCAACCATGTAAAAGGCTTGCTCTGGTAGATCGTCCAACTCACCAGACAAAATCATCTTGAAGCCTTTGATGGTGTCTTCCAACTTCACGTATTTACCAGGAGAGCCGGTGAATACTTCTGCCACAAAGAAAGGCTGGGACAAGAAACGCTCAATTTTACGCGCACGAGCCACTGTTAAACGGTCTTCTTCAGACAACTCGTCCAAACCAAGAATGGCGATGATGTCTTGCAGTTCTTTGTAACGCTGCAAAGTTGCTTGTACGGCACGAGCGGTGCTGTAGTGGTCATCACCAACAATGTTGGGTTGCAACATGGTGGAGGTAGAACCCAATGGATCTACAGCCGGATAAATACCTTTAGCAGCCAAACCACGAGAAAGTACAGTGGTTCCGTCCAAGTGGGCGAAGGTGGTTGCAGGCGCAGGATCGGTTAAGTCGTCTGCTGGTACGTATACAGCTTGAATCGAGGTAATAGAACCCTCGTTGGTAGAGGTGATGCGCTCTTGCAGTTCACCAACGTCTGTACCCAGAGTTGGCTGATATCCTACCGCAGAAGGCATCCGTCCCAACAACGCGGACACTTCTGAACCAGCTTGTACGAACCGGAAGATGTTGTCGATAAACAACAGCACGTCTTGCTTGTTGACATCACGGAAGTATTCCGCCATCGTCAAGCCTGACAAACCAACGCGCATTCTCGCACCAGGTGGTTCGTTCATCTGACCGTAAACTAGAGCAATCTTCGACTCGTTGAGGTTGTCGTTGTTGATTACTCCAGATTCAATCATTTCGTTGTAAAGGTCATTACCTTCGCGGGTGCGCTCACCCACTCCAGCAAAAACAGATACACCACCGTGTTCAGTAGCGATGTTGTTGATCAACTCCATCATGATCACGGTTTTGCCTACACCGGCACCACCGAATAGACCAATTTTACCGCCACGACGATAGGGAGTCAGCAAGTCAACAACTTTAATCCCAGTCTCGAAAACTGAAGGCTTAGTTTCTAGTTCAGTGAGTTTAGGAGCAGGACGGTGGATGGGGAATTTTTCCTCAGAATTAACAGGCCCCCTGTTGTCTACAGGTTCGCCAAGGACGTTGAAAATCCGACCCAGCGTGACTTTACCAACAGGTACGCTAATCGGAGCGCCGGTATCAACGGCTTCCATGCCACGTACTAAGCCATCAGTGGAACTCATGGCAACAGCCCGTACTTGGTTGTCACCTAGCAGTTGCTGTACTTCGCAAGTAACCGAGACTTCCTGTCCGGCTTCGTTGGTGCCTTTAATGCTCAAAGCGTTGTAGATAGGTGGCATTTTCCCACTGGGGAATTTGACGTCTACAACCGGACCAATGATTTGGGTAATGTAACCAATTTTTGTGTTTTCTGCGGTGGTGACCATGCTGAGTCTAGTGATTGAAGCTATATTTCAGATCGGGTCGTATAAGGCTTAAGAATTAAGCAATGTCATCTTCAAGAGTAGCACTGAACGACGCCACTATTCGGCATAAATTTAGATAGTTAAGTAATAGTTAAGCCTAAGCCTTCAAAATTGCGCTCAAGCTAAGATTAAAATGATTGAGGCTACCATGCTATAGATATAAATAAAAAATAGCCGTGTCTTGCTAAGAAGACACGACATAGTTTTTACAAGAGAAATCTAAGTAAGTTTAAGGCTTGCTCTGAAGCAGATTTTTGCAGTTGGCCTTTGAGTAATGAAGCAATCAATACTGTACCTATAGCCAAAATACTCAATATAGAATCAGGCTTGGTAACAGTTTGAGGAGGCTTGATGTGTTAGTTATAGGCTGAGGAAAAAATTAATTGACTGCCTGGCCTTTTCGACGACGAGATACAAACATTACTGCCCCTGTTAGTCCTAATCCCAATAACGCAGTTGGTTCAGGAACTGTAGTAAATGCCACACCAGTAAAACTTGCTGTGAGTTTTCCCTGCTCTAAGAGGGTTTTAGCATTGTTAAAGTTAATATTACTAGCGACAGAAAAGTTTAAGTGTCCTTTCCCCGTAGTTTTATTCAACGATCCAATTACATCTGTAAAATAGCCTGTAAAATTCACTACTCCAGTCACACCGTTATTGTTTGACAAGATAGGATTTTCTAAAGATTCTAGAACAAAGATATTTTTTTGGTCAGAGGTTGTATTGCTGTTGTCATTATATTTACCAAGATCCAAAAAAAGCGTATTTGGGAATAAAGGTGAACTAACGTCATATATTGTCGCTATATCAAATGCAGGATTGTCAGGATAGGCAGGGCCAAAAGTTCCTGTTTGTTCAGAAAGTACAAGATTCGCTGGTGAAGTAGGAGAAAATTTTAAAGAATTATTAGAAACTACAACTGAAGGTAAGGGAACACCAGTAGGAGTATAGTTAAAACCACCAGAGAAAGTAGCCGCTTCAGCAGAATTAGCAAAGGTAAAAGCTCCAGCCGTAGCTAAAGGGAGTGCAGCAGCCAAACCAAGAGATGCTTGTAATATTTTTGATTTCATAGCAAACATTTTCATTTCAAATCCCTATTACAAATTAAGAAAAGTATTTCAAGTACTTTAATTATGTTTACTGATTAATTCAGTACCTGCTGAACTTGTTCTTTCCATAGAATTACATAGAAAAAGTGTAAGTACAAGGTTTAATACGTGTCTTTATTAAATCTTGATTATCCGTATACCATCTCTACGTATATTTTTCTCATTTCCTGATGGTTAACTTTTCAAAGAAGAGCCGATCAATTCGAGATATTGGGCTAAGTCAAGTAGAGTTATTTAGATTTTTCTAGAAATTATCTACATTATTTTTTAGGTAAAGCGAATTTCATACAGAAATGAAATACAGTTTTTTATTAAATTTATACCTAAGATTTGATAAAGTTAGCAAAACTAGGGGTAAATAAATTAAACAAGATAACTTAGTATCTGTACTGTCCAAATTATAATTTTAGAATTATCGTGTTTTCAGCTACAGTTCCGTTCAACATAGATAAGCAAAAATTTAATTTAATATTTCATTTAACAATGCAGCTTTTTGAAGCACATCATGCTGCCGATTCATGAAACCTCGCATAATTGTTTGTGGTTTAGGACGCACAGGATATAAAGTCTTTCGTTTGCTAAGACAGCAGGGAGCGTTAGTTGTCGGCATTCATCACCAAGCGCTTCCAGGCGAGCGAGCCGGAGATGTAATTGTTGGCGATTTACACGCAGCTAGTACCCTCAAAGCTGCTGGAATTCAACAGGCGCACACTATAGTGATAGCTGGAGGCGATGATGCCCTAAATTTACGAATTATGATGCAAGCGCGGGTGCTTAATCCCCGGATTCGGATTATCAATCGCTTCTTTAACACGAGTTTGGGAGAGCGTTTGGATCATGCTGTGCCAGAACACTTGAGCATGAGTGTTGCTGGATTAGCGGCACCTGTCTTTACCTTTGCAGCACTAGGAAGCCAAGCGATCGGGCAAATTAAGCTGTTTCAGCAAACTTGGCCTATTCATGAAGAGTATGTTGATGAAAATCACCCGTGGCTGAATCGCAAAATTAGTGAGTTATGGGACGATCGCACGCGGATGCTGATTTACTATATGCCAGCAGAAGGTGAGATGGATCTCGTTTCGGCACTGGTGTCTGGGCAAAAGTTACAGCTAGGCGATCGCTTAATTGTTGGTGCTCAACCCCGCGTTCGTTGTATCCGCAGATCGATGATTGCTAGATTGCTGAAAATCTTGACTAGTCTGCGGCACTTTCAAAAACACGCTGAAGCAGTTGTGGCAATGTCGATCGTGTTGCTGGTAATTATTGCGATCGCTACACTTATCTACACTTCTTCTGATGCAGCTGTTTCTGTTGTTGATGCTTTATACTTTGCTGTCGGTATGATTACGGGAGCGGGTGGCAATGATAAAGTGGTAGAACACGCTCCCAGTAGCATTAAATTATTCACTGTATTAATGATGCTGGTTGGCGCTGCGGTGATTGGTCTTTTCTACGCACTGCTTAATGATTTTGTCTTAGGCAGCCGTTTCAAACAATTTTTAGATGCAGCCCGGATTCCTCAACGCCATCATTATATTGTCTGTGGCTTGGGAGGAATTGGGATCAAAATTGTTCAGCAACTCCACGCCAGTGGGCATGATGTCATAGTCATTGAGCGTGACACCAACAATAGATTTGTCAATACGGCTCGCGGATTAGGCATTCCTGTCATGCATGGAGATGGTAGTTTTGCAGAAGTTCTCAAAGCAAGTAATTTAGAAAATGCTGCGGCACTAATTGCTGTTACCAACGATGATGCTACAAACTTGGAAATTGCCCTCAAAGCCAAAGCATTGATACCAAAAGTACCAGTAATTGTCCATTATGCAGATCCAGATTTTGCCCGTATGGCACAACAGGTGTTTGACTTTGAAACAGTACTAAGCCCGGCTGAACTTGCTGCCCCAGCTTTTGCGGCTGCTGCTCTAGGGGGGCGTATCCTTGGTAATGGTATTACAGCCGATAGTTTATGGGTTGCTTTTGCAACATTAATTACACCTGCTCATCCCTTTTGCGGTCAAAGAGTTAGAGATGCAGCTATGTCTGCTGACTTTGTACCTTTATACTTGGAAACAAATAACCAAACTATTCATGGCTGGGATTTACTAGAAACTAGCCTCAGTGCTGGAGACATTTTGTATTTGAATATGCCAGCAAATCGTTTGCATCAGTTGTGGCGTTATACTCCTCCACAAGTAATGGTAAGTTGAAGAGGACTCGCACGAGTCTATGGAATAATAAACAGCAGAGAACGCAGGGAAGACGGAGTCAAGAGGATTGTAGAGGGATTCTGCGTCAGTCCCATACTTATTAAGTGCAAGTTCATAGAGAATCAGTATAATATCAAGTTCAGTTAATTACTTATAAATCTTTAAGCACCCCACCCACCTAACGGTACCCTCCCCTTACCAAGGGGAGGGTTAGGGAGGGGTAACACCAAGATGGTAATCATAACTAATCATGCGAACTTGATATAAGTCTAGATATCTAAACCCACAACTGTTAACTGCGGTGGATGTTCAACGGCAAACTGATAATATATCTCTTGTTTGGCTTGCGCAGGAATAGTAATCTCCCATTCCAATCTTCCCATTTCTCCTAGTTGAATTTGCGGATTGCAACGAAGGAGGCGAACTTTAATTTGTTCGCTGCGGCTGACTGGTAATTGTTCTGTTAATTTCAGATCCACTTGTTGAGTCAGCAAGTTTGTAATTAACAACCGATATGCATAAATAATTCTAGAGTTATTGCCAATCAATTTTTTATCTACTTGGCGCTCAATTAAATCGCGCTCTATTTTTAATCCTTCGTCAATACCCAAGTTAACTTTAAACTCTTGCCCTGGTGCAATATTTTCTAACTTCGTTGTACCAACAAAGATATTGTCGCGGAATATATTTGCTTTTCCTGGTAATAAGGTTGCCCCATTAGAGTTATTTTTGACATGAGCTTGTAAATAAGCAAAACTTACCAAGCGTGGCATTGCTATATAACTAAAGTGGCAAGGAAAATCATCCTGAAAAATTGTGGTTTTGTGTGGTGCGCCATCACTGGGAATGTTACCATTGCCATTCAGTTTAAAGTTGACGACGCTACCTTGTTTTGTGACTTCTGCGACAACTGTTTCGGCTGCAATGAAATTTTCCTCTGGTAGTTCGTAGTCTTCTCCTTCAGGAGCGTCGCTGGCAGGAGCAGCCGCAGTCATAGGTAACATAGGTGTTCTTCTTCTCACTCTCCTTAATTCTGGGTTTGAGCGTGGTACGTCAATATACCAAGGTTCTAGTTTTGGAGGTAGTGTTCCCAATCCTGGTTTAGCAGTAGAAAGGGTAAGAGCAACACCAAGCCAATCTTCACCGCTATTTTGCGTTACTTCTGCCAGATAGCTTAGATTGACAATATTATTTGTACTACATAAGCGCAAATCGTATAGGGGAGTCCAACTGGCACGATGAACGATGTAGGATACCTCTAGCTCAAATTCGCCTTCACCCGCAGGCTCGATCGCCACGCTCAAACTATAAGTTTCTTTGGGATGGGGTGTTTGTAAAGTTTGCAACTGCTGGCGAAGACTTTGTAATTGCTGCTCTAATTCTTTTTGCCTATTTTTACACTCAGTTGTAGAAATACCATACTCTGTGTATTGACTTCCTAAAAAGTTGAGAAAATCCAAAGTTTCGCTAAGGCTCAAATTTTTTCGCGCCAGGCTGATTGAAAATTGTTCCTCTGTTTTCTCACACAAGCCCTGGATAAAGCTAGACTGCAATGCTAAAGCTTCGACTTGCGCTTGCAGGTGCTGCCACTCTGCTTCTAATTGCTGGATTTGCTGAGTCAGGTGGGCAACTTTTGCTGCCACTGGTTCTGTAGAGAAAATGCGATCGCATTTAGCTTCGAGCAAGCGCACTAGGGTTTCACCTTTGCCACTTACCCTGACTGATTCTGTTTCTGTTGTGTCTGGCAGTGAAGTAATTACTAATTCTGTTTCTTGTCCTGTTAAGAATACTACACCCCGTCGTGTAACTAAAGCTTTGTCAGAATATACGGTTACAGCTACAATCTGGCTTGCTACTATTTTTCGCACAGATGGCATCTCTGGGTTAACCACTGCCAGTTTCCCCCTTATTTTTTACTGTTATGCAGGTTAATTTTTAATGTTTACAGGTCTATACGTCAAGCAATTACTAGGGATTAGCAAGAAGAGTGGGAGAGGAAGAGATGAGGGAGATAGGGAAGATGGGGAAGAATTTACTCTTATGACTTCCTTACCTCCCTCCACTCCTTGTCCTCGTCCCCGCGTCTGTGCTCAGACAGTGTAAAATAAAATGTCGCCCCTTCATCTACTGCGGCTTCTGCCCAAATTCTTCCCCCATGTTTTTGAATGATCCTCTGTACCGAAGTAAGCCCTATACCTGTACCTGAAAATTCTTTTTGAGAATGCATTCGTTGAAAGGGACGAAATAGTTTTTGAGCGTATTTCATGTTAAAACCTGCACCATTATCCCGAACATAAAATTTGGGCAAACTGTCAGATTCTAAAGCAGCACCAAATTCAATTTTGGCCTCTTTACGTTTGGCAGTATACTTCCAAGCATTAGATAACAAGTTTTCCAAAACCACACGCAGCAAAATGGAATCGCCATATACTACCAAACCTTCCTGAATTGTAGTTTCGACTTGGCGGTGAGGCTCGTTAGCTTTGAGATTTGCTAAAATTTCTTGAGCAATTTGACTCAGATTTACTGTCTGTGGTTGAATTTCAGTTTGTGAGAGTTTGTGTAGTGACAACATATGCTCAATTTGGGCGTTCATGCGATCACAGGCAACACACAAGCGGTTGAGGAAAAACTTGGCTCGCTCATCAAGTTGGTTACCGTATTCACTTAACAATAGAGAACTATAGCCATCGATCGCACTCAATGGCGATCGCAAATCGTGAGAAAGAGTATAAGCAAATGCCTCTAATTCTTGATTGGCTGCTTCCAATTGAGCGGTGCGATCGCGTACTCTTGTTTCTAACTCTTGATAAACTTGGATGTTTTCTATTGCTACTGAAGTAGTATCGGCTAAAGCTTGAATCAAACCTATTTCTTCGGTAGTGGCAAGGTGCGGTGTTGCCCAGTAATTACCAATTGCGCCGATTGGTGCTTCTTTACGAATTGGCACCATTACCAAGCTCTTGATAAAAGTGGGTTTATAGGCTTCATAGGGAATGCGTTCATCCTCATACACATTCTCTATAATCACTTGCTGCTTGTGCTGCATACACCAGCCACCAATGCAGATATTCACTGGAAAACGCCGTCCTTTCCACAACGGTTGTATGGCGTTTTCGTCGGCATAGAAACACATATCGCCCTCACGCAGTACAAAGGTAGCTCCGTCAGCACCAGTAAGCTCTCTAGCAGCTATGCGCACTATTGCCGTAATTTCATCTAAGCTACGTGCTAAAGAAAGTTCTTGAACTACCTTTACGAGTCTCTCCATCGCCTGATTATATTGCTCAAGGCGACTCTCGGCAATTGCCCGGCGAGCGATCGGTACAAGTTGCCACAACTGATTTTTACTAATGCAGTCTACAACACCTTCATTTAGGTAATTAGTAATTTCTTCTGGATTCGTATTTGCAGAAACTAAAATAAAGGGTATGTTGGGACATTTTTTTTTGGCTATTTCAAAGGCGGCATATCCAGTAAAATCAGAAACCCTACTATCAGACAAAATTAAATCAAAACTATTTACATCAAGGGCGGCAATATACTCAGAGCCTGAATTTACCATAAATATTTCACATTCAAAACCACCCTTAGTCAGTATTCGCTGAATCAGTTCAACATCCATTGGAGCATCTTCAAGATGAAGTATACGTAGTCTATTCATGACTATTCTCAAAATTAGTTTTTATAATAAATTTCCTCAAATATATAAATAATTAACTTTCTATATAATTTTTAATTATTGGATTAGGAGTAACAACTCTTTTATTAATGACAAATATCAGACTTACTTTATTTGAGAATAAAATAATTTAATTTTTGAAATATTTATTTATATCTTTAACTATATGTAGTAGGTTGCACAGGTATGAGGTATTAATCTCCTACCAAATTATGAATATTTATACCTGTTTTACTTCTGAAGTATGCACAACGCTGTCATATTGTAATTTCATAGCTTAACTATGAGACAGAGAGTTATCAAATAATAGGTAATAACTTTCATTCTTATCAATATTTTTTATTATGGCTTATGCATTACTTATCTATGAGAGATTGTTTGTAAAGAAAAGTTTAAATTTAATACTTTGTAGTACTCAACAAGTAATGGAGTGCTTCCATACCGTAAGTTTTTAACAAGAATACCTGTGCAAATTAAACAAAAGTGCGTTTACAAAAGCCAGAATATTGATACATTACTTAATTGTGTATTCTGACTTCTGTATTCTGCATCATTTCAACAAACAAGCCTCCAGCCTCTTTCTATCTAAACTTGCTAACCTCAAATCCAAAAAGTCAATAATTTAACTGCTTTCGTGATTTCGTTCACAACTAATTGCTGCGGTTTGCTCTGCAATCTGTTTGGCTGCATCCATCAGATACTCAAAATAGGTGCGAGCAACAATAGATAATTGTTTACCAGAGGGATAAACCATATACCAATTTCGTTTGATTGGAAAATGTTCTACATCCAAAATAATTAAGTCTCCCGTATCTGGTAATAAAGTATGACGAGATAAAATAGAAATTCCCAATCCACCTGCTATAGCTTGCTTAATTGCCTCGTTGCTCCCTAACTCTAACTTGACATTTACTGTTACCCCATGTTCATCAAATAATTTTTGCACGGCGCGACGTGTTCCCGAACCAGGTTCTCGCATAATAAAAGGTTCGTTAGCAAGACGTTGGATGGGAATATTTTTTTCATTTGCTAAGACGTGATTAATTGGTGCTAAAACTACTAAAGGGTTTTCGAGAAATTGCTGGTAACTCACATCTAAATGCTCTGGAACTTGACTCATAATATACAAGTCGTCCATATTGTTGGTCATACGTTCCAGAATACCCTCGTGGTTTGTAACTTGTAGGGAGATTTCAATGCCTGGATAAAGTTGGCAAAATGGCCCCAATAAACGTGGTATGAAGTATTTTGCGGTTGTAATCACTGCCAAGCGCAATTGACCTTGTTTTAGTCCTTTTAAATCTGCCACTTTCATTTCAAACTTGGCTATAGTCTCGAAAATCTGGCGACAGGTAGCGTATAATTCTCGCCCTGCTTCTGTTAGATACAGACGCTTACCCACTTGTTCAAATAATGGCAACCCTACCGATTTTGTCAGCTGTTTGATCTGCATAGAAACGGTCGGTTGGGTGAGAAAAAGTTCTTCGGCAGCACGAGTAAAACTACCGTGCCGCGCTGCTGCCTCAAACACCTTCAACTGATGTAGTGTTGCTTGATTCAATGCTAATTCTCCTCTTTGATGGCAATTAACCGAGATATAGCAGTTCTTATTTGCCTCGAAGACTTGTTTAACTTTAATCCACCTTCTCTCCTGACGGTGTAGGTTTTAGCTCGTACCTACTCACAACTGTCTGAATCGATCAAAACTGATACAGCACTTTACTTCTTGCCTTGAATAAAGCAAAGAAGTGAAAAATTTGATTTTGTTAGCAGGAGGAATAATTGCCCTCCCTTACAACAAGCTGCCGTCTACACACAAATGATTGAATCAACTTTGTCGCTTTGTAGGGTGGTTGTCGCATCGCGCAACGCACCAGCCTAGATTTTCGGTGCGTTATGGATGGTAGTCCTAACGCACCCTACGAAGGCTTTTATCTGAGTCAAGCAAGAATTTTAAGTCTTTTGTGTACACCGTAGCCTACAACAAGGGAGGATGAAGGAGAAAGTGGCACATATTGCTAGAAAACTATAACCGCTATAAATCTAGTATCACAGAATACTTGTCACTCCTATAGGGTGACTTACGCAAAAGTTATGAATTGTATACATAGATATATACCTATGCAATTCATCACAAAATGAGTATTTTACTTATAGAACTGACAAGTTATTATCAAGACAACAAGCAAAGCGTAAGATGCCTTCCAGCCAACGTTGCACACCTTGAAGGTGTTTTTTGGGGATAGTAACCGACGTTGTACTAACCTCGTCCTAACAGGTGTGTACAACGTTTTTCTCGATGTTAGATTTCTAGGATTCTTCTGTAATTTTTGCAGGTAATATAGATAAATCTGGCAATTCTACTAACTCAGTTTCGACAACTGGTTGTTTAATATTTAATGGGAACCTCAGTGGCTGACGTTCCTCTATCCAGCAACTGGCTACTGGCAAGGTTTGTTCTAATTCATCCAATGGTCGAGGAATGACCATTACGGCGTTTAATTCTCCAATGCGTTCTGCTTCGTACATCCCAGCTTCTACTGCTACTGCAACATTTGCCACGGAACCACGAATAATGGCTGTACACAATCCTGCACCGATTTTTTCATACGCTGCTAATTGGACATCGGCAGCTTTGAGCATCGCGTCAGCAGCTCCTACCATTGCTGGAAAACCCCGCGTTTCTACTAAGCCTACTGCTTGGTTGCTCAAACGGCTATAATTGCCATCCTCAGCAAAATTGCTGAGGCGGGTAGTAATAGGAAGTACTACATCTAAGTTGGGAAAAGGTCGGGGAATTACCAGGCTAGAAACATACTGATCGAATTGTTTAGCAGTCTGCTCACCAGATTCTACTGCCAAGCGGACATCAGCAATGTTACCCCGGATAATAGCAGTACAATGACCGCCACCTATTTTTTCATAGCCAATTAGGTGAACTCCCGCCGATTTGAGCATCATGTCTGCCGTACCAACGATCGCAGGAAAACTGCGGGTTGATACTAATCCCAAAGCACTATCTGCGAAGTTATCCCGACGACGGGATGTCTGGGCAGTGCTAATAGATCGTTGATTGTATGCGTCCATGTGAAATCTCCGGGGTTCTCAAAGGAAGGATGAAAGCAGCGATGAAGTCTTAAAGTAAAAGTACTTCATACTTATTACTTTCTGCTTCCTACTACAGGTGACAACTTACAATTAACACTTACTCAGATAGATCGTCAGAGTTTGATTTGTTTAAGGATTGTCTGTGGGGAAATAATGTAATCAACAGCTGTTGAATGCTCCCTTGTCCGTAGATGTGAGTACCGATAACAGTAGATTCAGTGCCAGGCTCTTCTGTATTCTGGTTTTTGGGTTCTGGTTGTTGTGGGATTGGATCGGGATTAGATGTGGTGACGGCAGGATTAAGAATACTTTCTTTGCCATTTGCCAAATTACCTGTATCTGTTTCGTCCGATACCGCAGTTGTAGAAGTGGAGTTGCTCTGGGAAGATGGTGATGGTTGTGTGCGATCGCTGACGGTATTCAAATCAGAGATTTGGCGACTAGTGTCTCCCAAAACTGAGCCAGGAGCGACTACTTGTCCCGATTCTACGGAACAATTGAAAATTGTTGTTGCTGAACCAATACAAGCGTTTGCGCCAATTTTGCCTTTACCAACCATCAAAAAACCGGCTCCCAAGTTTGCTCCTGTTTCTACTTCTAAGGTTCCTTCATGGACTTTGAGGATTGCCCCCATACCAATACAAACCCCTGAACCAATAATAATTTTGCTGTTTGGAGCCGCTTGGAGTATCACCCCAGGTGCGAGAACTGCACTTGGATGAATAATAACCTCGCCACTGATGTAAGCATCAAAGTTATGACTCAGGCGCAGTGGCGGCACAGACATGGAAATTTTAACCTCGGAAGCCGGAACAAATGTGAGTGATGAAAAGGTTACAGGTGAGTCCAGCACCGTGCGGGGGTTCCCCCCTTTGTAGACGCCCTCCGGGCGGCTTCCCGTAAGGGTGGTGACTGGCGTAGACGCCGAAGGCGGCTTCAAGGTAGAGTACCCGAAGGGTTATAAGGTTATAGGTTACAGATTGGTTAAATTTCCCTGTCCCCTGTACCCTTTACCCTGTCCCCTTCCTACGGACGTTGAATAATCGTTTCTAATACTCGGCGTTTACCTTTGGGATCAATACCGATTAAGCGCACGTATTCTCCTTGATATTCGGCAAGGTATGCCTCTAATGCAGCGATCGCATCTCTGATGTTAGTAGCTTGAATTTGTCCGCAGCTACTCCACGAACCCATCCGGAAGCGTCTTTGATCTACATGTTCAGCGCTAATTTTATATCCACTCGCCAAAAGTTGCTGTAGTTGTTCTACAACCTCAGAACTTAATTTGGTGTTAGTAGCAGGTGCAGTAGCTGTTGCATAGGTGGAAGTACTTGTACCACCAAATGATGACTTTTGAGTGCCAGATGCAGAAACTGGGCCGTTGGGGCGTTGGATAATTGCTTCCAGTACGCGGCGTTTACCTTTGGGATCTATGCCAATCAAACGCACATACTCGCCTTGGTGATTGTCCATACAATCTTCTAATGCCGCCACCACATCATTAGCAGAGTGGGATTCAATTGGCTTGCAGCTTTGCCACGAACCAGTGCGGAAGCGCCGCTCGTCTACGTGTTCCGTACCAATTTTATAACCACCTGCCAATAATTGGCGAACTTGGTCTACGGTTTCAGAACTGAGTTTGCTGCTACCATTACCATTACCGTTGTAGCTACTGCCATTGCTGCTATAGCTAGAACTCGTGGGAGCTTTAAAAGAAGTAGGTGCTTTGACAGCGCCATCTGGACGTTGGATAATATTCTCCAGCACACGTTGCTTGTTTTTGTCAATACCAAACAGGCGGACATATTCACCAGCATGATCTGCCAAACAAGTCTCTAAAGCTGAGATTGCTTCACCTAAGGATCTAGCTTCAATTGGCTTGCAACTAGTCCAAGAACCGGTACGGAAGCGCCGTGCGTCTACGTGTTCTGTACCGATTTTATATCCTTGCTCCAACAGATAGCGCAATTGCTCTACTGTTTCCGCACCCAAGCTACTGCTAGACACCTCACTGCTCCTTTCTATTCCATTAACGGCTGTACTTGTATAAGTTTGCTCCAATTCGTTGCGAATTGTTCTGATACACTTACTGTCAGCAGCACATAAATAACCTGCTCGTAGTGCCTGGTTAATTCCAACTACATGGTGGGCAAATTGCTTATCTTCTGCTTGCACATCTGGCAAGCGATCAGCTTGCTGCTGATTAGTAATGATGGCTCCCGAAGGCACGTATTTGCCCGGTGGTATTTCTACATCTTGAATTAAAGCGTGCATCATCACGATGCATCCCGCTCCAACCCTGGCATTGAAGATTGTAGAGCGAAAACCGATAAAACAGTCATCACCTACATAACAAGGGCCGTGAATCAGAGCCATATGTGTAATACAGCTATTTCTCCCAATCCAGACCGAGTATTCTTGTTGATCGTCACCGATTACACGGCCTTTCTCCAAGCCATGAACTACTACACCATCTTGAAGATTGGTATTTTCACCAATAAAAAATGGTGTTCCTTCGTCTGCCCGAATTGAAGTACCTGGTGCAACGATAACGTTCGCTTCTATTTTTACATCCCCAATTACGTGCGAAAAAGAATGCACAAAAGCTGATGGATGAATACTTGGTTCAGCTAAATTCTTTGACCACGGTGTTGGGGGAGCTGCCTCCGCCATACTGCGGACTGCCATTGCGAGATTCCTCCTCAGTTGAGTTCTTTGTCATTTGTCCTTAGTCATTTGTCTTTCAAAAACCAATGACTTAATGACTGATGACCAATGAGTTATCGATATTGATTTTTTTTGCTATAAACTAGGCGATCCTCAACGTGAACTGTATCAATAATCGCCACTACTGCCGCATCTATAGGACGCTGTTCATTACCAAGAATTTGGCGAGCGGAACTGCCACGACTGACAAGTACCCATTCATCCACTCCCGCACCAACACTATCGGCAGCCACTTCGTATTCTGGCAGAATACGCCCCTCTTCATCTACTAATTGCAGCAACAGTAGTTTGACACCTCTAAGACTTGGATCTTTTTGAGTGCTAACTACTGTGCCGCGTACTTTAGCAATTTGCATTACACTTTACGGTCTTCTACCGAAAGGACGAATCGCATTAACGTTTTCACGGAACTGTTCTACATCTTCGGTATAACGAATAGGTAGAACGTATTCCAGGTTTTCGTGGGGACGAGCAATGATATGAGTAGACAGTACTTGTCCGCCATTCACTCGCTTGACGGATTCAACTCCTGCTGCGACCGAAGCTTGTACTTCCGAAACATCTCCCCGTACAATCACTGTGACACGACCGCTACCGATTTTTTCATAACCGACTAAGGTAACACGAGCAGCTTTTACCATCGCGTCAGCAGCTTCCACTACTGCGGGGAAGCCAAGCGTTTCTACCATTCCTACTGCAATTGACATAATTTTTTAATTCCTAAGAAGCTTCCAAAAAACGAATCAACGAACACAAGCAAAGCTAGCTACAAGAAGGCAACCCCGTTAATGAATTGTTTTGATGTTAAAGTCTGCCTAAGTTCGGAACTGCTCTACAGCTTCGGTGTAACGAATAGGCAAGACATATTCTAGGTTTTCGTGGGGGCGAGCAATAATGTGAGTAGAGACAACTTCACCACCATTGACTCTTCTGGCTGCTTCTATTCCTGCCGCTACTGAAGCTTGTACTTCAGATACGTCTCCACGAACAATTACTGTTACCCTAGCACTACCGATTTTTTCGTAACCTACCAAGGTGACACGAGCGGCTTTCACCATAGCATCAGCAGCTTCCACTACTGCCGGAAAACCTTTTGTTTCAATCATTCCAACTGCAATAGGCATCGCAGATCTCCTAAACTAATTAACGCGATAAGTACTCTTTCTGTTGAAAATTTTGACGGGGGTGCTCATCTTGAGCTAATTAACTGTTCTCAAATTAAGCATAGGAAAGCTTGGTGCCCCTGACAATATAAATTAGTATAATAGTTTATAATAAAATAGTTTAAAAAAACTTAATAATATTTTATTAGGCGCGTTTTGCTCAACTAATCTTCATGGATTCCTAGAGCAGCTACTTCTGCTTTATAATTTTTTTATTACATTACACTTAAACGAGTTCATACAGATACAAATTCCATCTTCAAGGAGAATGGCAAATTACCTAAAGGTAGTACAGTTGCCCTTCCTCGGTTTTTGTGATCTGTACAAGGCATCCATTGAAAATAAATATAAGTTTTGCTTATAGATTATATTAATGGCTGTTTTCATGCTAAGAACTTCAAGCCGATCAAGGGAAGCTAGCATAGAAAGAGTAAACCCCTGCGTGAGGAAAAAGATAATGATTTTTTCTATATTCTCAGTAGAAAAGTGAAATAATGCTACTTAAACAAAACCGAAAACTAAAAATATCAAAGACAAATTTATTAAGTTCATTTAGTAAAGAAAATAAATACAAGCTGAGACGTCAAGGGCAAATTAAATGAACCAATTTCTGTTCTCAACAACTTGGTGGATACCGTTTTATAGCTTATTAGGAGCATTGCTAACTTTACCTTGGGCTATGGGAATAGTTCGGCGTACAGGCCCAAGACCCGCAGCTTATTTTAATGTATTGACAACAATTTTAAGTTTTGTTCATAGCTTGTTTGTCTTCAAACATATTTGGGATAGAGGACAAGAAAATTTTGTTGTCACCTGGTTTAGTGCTGCGGATTTGAAAATCTCCTTTGCTTTGGAAATTTCACCAGTAAGTGTTGGAGCAACAGTTTTAATCGCAGGACTAAGTTTACTCGCACAGATTTATGCTTTGGGTTACATGGAAAAGGATTGGGCTTTAGCCCGGTTCTTTGCCTTAATGGGATTTTTTGAAGCAGCGCTCAGTGGTTTAGCGATCAGTGACTCCTTATTTCTCAGCTACGCGTTGCTAGAGATGCTGACGCTTTCTACTTACCTGCTGGTAGGATTTTGGTATGCGCAACCGTTGGTGGTGACAGCAGCACGAGATGCTTTTTTAACTAAGCGCGTAGGAGATTTGCTGCTGCTGATGGGAGTGGTAACCCTTTCGACAAAAGCAGGCAGTTTAAATTTTTCAGATTTATATGAATGGGCGCAAACAGCACAGTTAAGTCCTTTAACATCTAGTTTGTTGGGGTTGGCACTAATTGCGGGGCCTGCGGGTAAATGCGCTCAATTTCCTTTACATTTATGGTTAGATGAGGCGATGGAAGGCCCCAATCCAGCTTCTGTGATGCGAAACTCAATGGTAGTAGCTGGAGGTGCATATGTACTCTACAAGTTGCAGCCAATTTTAGCGCTGTCACCGATCGCTTTAAATGCTTTGGTTATGATCGGAACAGTAACGGCAATTGGCGCTTCTTTGGTATCGATCGCCCAAACTGATATTAAGCGTGCTTTATCTCATTCCACCAGTGCATACATGGGGTTGGTGTTTTTGGCAGTAGGGTTGCAGCAAGGGGGAGTAGCCCTGATTTTGCTATTTACCCATGGAATAGCCAAAGCGTTGTTATTTATGAGCGCAGGTTCGGTGATATACACCACGACTTCTCAAGATTTAACAGAAATGGGTGGTTTGTGGTCACGAATGCCAGCGACTACCTCCGCTTTTATTGTCGGTGCAGCTGGAATGGTATCGCTGTTGCCTTTAGGAAGCTTTTGGGCAATGCTATCTTGGGCTGATGGCTTAGTTGTAGTTAATCCTTGGGTATTGTGGGTATTGGTACTTGTCAATGGATTGACAGCATTGAATTTGACGCGGGTATTTCGATTGGTATTTTGGGGTGAACCGCAACAGAAAACTCGTCGTGCTCCAGAAGTTCACTGGCCGATGGCATTGCCAATGGTATCTTTGACAGTAGTAACTTTGTTATTACCCGTGATGTTACAGCAGTGGTATTTGCTGCCAACCTGGGAAAGTGTCAATGTGTTTGTAGTATCGACATTAGTTTTGTCTACTTTATCAGGAGTAGCGATCGGCTCTACAATCTATTTACACAAAGCTTGGTCACGTTCGAGAGTCTTGATTTGGAGATTTTTCCAAGATTTGTTGGGGTATGACTTTTACATTGACCAAATTTATCGGGTGACAGTAGTTGGTGCTGTTGGGCTGCTTTCTAAAATTTCAGCTTGGAGCGATCGCTATTTGGTAGATGGCTTGGTTAACTTAGTTGGTTTTGCAACTATGTTCGGTGGGCAAAGTTTGAAATACAGTATTTCTGGTCAATCTCAAGGTTACCTACTAACTATACTCTTGGGTATTAGTATCTTAGGTTTCTTTATTAGCTGGTCATTAGGTTTATTGGAAAATTTGCCTTTTTAGTCAATAGTCATTGGTTATTGGTTAGTAGTTAGTAGGGGCGGGTTTTGCCGATTATATGAACGGTTGAAACAGACAATTTATATTCTAAACCTGCCCGTACAGTAGTTATGCCACCTCTTTCTATCCTCCCCAATCCCTAGTCCCTAGTTCCTATGCTCAGTGCTTTGATTTTACTGCCGTTATTAGGTGCGGCTTTAATGAGTGTCTTACCTTCTGGTATTGCCAAACTACCTCGTCGTATAGCTTTGGGATTTGCCAGTCTTGCATTTTTATGGAATATTGTTTTAACCACCAAGTTTGATCCAACATTAACAAGTCAACAATTCGGCGAATTCCTACCTTGGATAGATGCTTTGGGTTTAAACTACCATTTGGGAATAGACGGTTTGTCTTTGCCGTTGCTGTTGTTAAATGGAGTGTTGACTTGTGTAGCCATATACAGCAGTGATGAAGACTTACAAAGACCTCGATTTTATTACTGCTTGCTTCTTTTGTTAAGTGCTGGTGTCACCGGCGCATTTCTAGCACAGGATTTACTGCTATTTTTCCTGTTTTATGAACTGGAGTTGATTCCCCTTTATTTACTAATTGCCATTTGGGGTGGTGAACGGCGGGGATATGCAGCAACAAAATTTTTGATTTACACCGCCGTTTCTGGAATTTTGATTTTAGCAAGCTTCCTGGGCATGGTGTGGCTGAGTGGCTCTCCTAGCTTTGCAATGGAGACGTTAAATACTTCTGCTCTACCTGTAGCTACACAAATTATCCTGCTGGTAGGAATTTTAATTGGTTTTGGCATCAAGATGCCTTTGGTTCCCTTTCATACTTGGTTACCAGATGCCCACGTCGAAGCTTCGACACCAATTTCAGTCTTATTGGCTGGGGTATTGTTAAAGCTGGGAACTTACGGCTTAATTCGCTTTGGTTTGTACTTGTTGCCAGAAGCTTGGAGTGTTCTCGCTCCTAGTTTGGCAACTTGGGCAGTGGTGAGCGTGCTGTATGGTGCATCCTGTGCGATCGCCCAAAAAGACATGAAAAAAATGGTGGCGTACAGTTCCATTGGGCATATGGGTTTTGTACTGATTGCTGCGGCTGCTGCTACGCCTTTGAGCATTTTGGCAACAGTTATGCAAATGATCAGCCACGGTTTAATTTCTGCGCTGCTGTTTTTGCTAGTAGGAATTGTGTATAAAAAAGCCGGAAGTCGCAATTTAGACGTACTTCGAGGGCTGTTTAACCCAGAACGAGGGATGCCTGTCATTGGTAGCTTGATGGTGTTGGGTGTGATGGCTAGCGCAGGTATACCAGGAATGTTTGGATTTATTGCTGAATTTGTAGTGTTTCGCAGCAGTTTTGCAGTTTATCCTGTACAGACTTTGTTGTGCATGATTGGTACTGGTTTAACAGCCGTTTACTTCTTGATTTTGATGAATCGCGCCTTTTTTGGACGCTTGTCTGCCCAAGTAATCAGCTTGCCAAGAGTTTACTGGAGCGATCGCGCTCCTGCTATTGTCTTAGCTGTGCTGATTGTAGTTTTCGGTATTCAACCAAATTGGTTAATACGTTGGACGGAAGCAACAACCACAGCAATGGTAAATACTCAAAGTGTTGTTGCCAATGTTTCTTTGGTAAAGGCAAAAAGTACAAATTTAGTTATTGGTCATTAAGTTAGTAGTTAGTAGTTATTAGTTGGTTGTAGACCACTAACTACTATCCACTATCCACTATCTACTAACAACTACCGCTCCCATTTTTAGGAGAATTGTGCAATGGTAACTGCTGCAAATAAACCTACTAAACATCCATTAGCTGAGTATATCGAGCGTCTGGAATCAGGAGGAACATTACTTCCTAATACCGCCGAAAACGTATTAGAAGTAGTAGGGATTCTTAAAAGCTATGGTGTAGTTTTAGATGCCTACTCTAAAAATCTTATTTATATTGCCGAAAATCAATTTTTAGTATTCTTTCCATTTTTTAAATACTTTAACGGAGAAGTTTCTTTTCAAAAGTTACTTCGTCATTGGTCACATGACAGAATTAATTTTGAATATGCCGAATATTGTCTAAAAGCAATGTTATGGCATGGTGGCGGCGGTTTGGATAAATATTTAGATACAAAAGAATTTCAGCAAAGAGCACAAGCTGTTATTCAAGCTAAATTTAAAAACAATCCCATTGTGATGGGAGTTAATCAACTTTTTCCTGATTTTTTAACTGAGCAGTTACGCGTTTCTGCCTACTATAGTGGTTTGGGACAATTTTGGAGAGTAATGGCTGATATTTTTCTTGATTTATCAGACCGTTATGATCGAGGTGAAATCAAATCAATTCCCCAAGTGGTAGACCACATTAAAGCAGGTTTGGTGGCGAATGCCAATAAGCCAATTACCTACTCCGTTAAAATTAAAGATAAAGTTTATGACATTATTCCTGCAAGTGTGGGTTTGACATTCCTTGCAGATACAGCAGTGCCTTATGTAGAGGCAGTTTTCTTCCGAGGAACACCTTTTCCTGGTACAGTTTCATTCAATGCTCAAGCCTATCAAGTTCCGCCAGATCAAGCTCGATTTCAGTATGGCGCTTTGTATGCCGATCCGTTACCTATTGGCGGCGCAGGTATTCCTCCTACCTTGTTAATGCAGGATATGCGCCATTTTCTCCCAGAGTATTTGCATGAAGTTTATCGTCGCAGCCTTAGGGGAGAAGATGATTTGCGGGTACAAATTTGTATGACGTTCCAAAAGTCAATGTTCTGCGTTACTACCGCCGCAATTGTAGGATTAATGCCTTATCCTGCGGATACTGAAAATCCAGAAGAACAAAGGCTAAATCGAGTCTATTTAGCAAAGTGGATGGATAGACTACAAACTTCACAATTGAGAGAGGTGAATAGTTAGGAAATATTCTTTTTGGCTTTATATTTTGATGATTTATTTATGAATTGTTTAATGTAGAGACGTGAATTTCGTGTCTCTATATCTCTATTTTTTGTTTTTTGTCTTTTAAGGAAAAAGATTAGAAAAAGAAATCCTGTAATTATTCAAATACATACCTTTCAGCGACTTTCCAGTATCGAGAGAAACGCTTAAGGTCAATATATCCGTCATAATCAAAAAACGGCTCTACTTCAAAAATTTCTAATTCTACAGAAAGTTCAATTTCATCGTAAATAGCACTAAAGCGAGGACTTGGGCTATCTGATGTTACTACTTTATTGGCATTATGCTCTTTCGCAAAAGCTAAAACTTCTTGCGCTACATTACCGCGTCGGATAATTATGGGTAACTCTAATAAGCATTCGTAGATAAAAGCGATGCGTTTGAGACTAAGTTGCCATTCCTCTATTAACACATCGTCCCATACCCAAATAGCAGGTGCATCAGTATATTCTTGTAATGCGGGGTTGTACGGACTTAAGCAGTCTCCATGTACCCAGACAACAGCTTTATTCATAAAACTTATTAGTAAGGTGCCAAAAAGCCTTTACAAGGCTTTACTTTAACTCCTTATGTCCGTAAAGTTCAACTAAAAAGTCAAAGTTATAAACAATATGTACATCAAACATCTATTTTGGTTGTCTATCTTAATAGTTACTATAGGTTTATTATCTGGTTGTCAAGAAATTGAGTTCAATTCAGCAACAGAAGCATCTCAAAAATGTCCTGGAGAAGATGAAAAATTCAGTATTAGTTTTTTCAAGACTGATAATCAAGGGAAAAAATCTGTAAGAGGAATTAATCATGTAATCATTTTTAATCCCAAATCTGAAGCACTAGATTTTAAAGTGAATGTTGGTTTGGCTCATCGTCTTTATGCAAAAGATAATCAGGGAAAACTGCGCAAAGCATATGTGCCAAAAATGTTTAATGAATTAATTACTGGTGAAAATGCTAAGTTAAACGGGCAAGCACCGATTGCGGCGATTAATGCCGATTATATAGATACTGAAAATAAACCCCAAGGATTAAATATTTCTCGTGGATACGAATATTCAGGTGCATTTAAAAATAAGCGATCTTCCTTCGGAATTTCAGCAGGCAAACCACAGCAACGCCAAGCCACGATTCAGACAGGAAGAAGAAATAATGATATTCTCAACTACAATATTGTGGGTGGTAATGGTAGATTTTATAGTAGTGGTCAGTTCAAAGATATTTGTGTAAATTTAGGTGAATTTGCTTGTAAAGTTGCAACCAATCGCTCAATGGTAGCAATTACTAACAAAGGTTATGTAGTTTTCTTAGTTAATGATATTAAAGCTAATTCAGATATTGAAGTTTCTCAACTCAATCAAGAACTTTTACCAGATATGTTTGATGATGTATTAGAAGGAATTACCCGTCAGAATTGTTTAGGTAAAATTCAAGAAGGTATGTTATTTGATGGAGGTCAATCTCCAGGATTATTTTATGATAATAAAATTTATGTAGAAAATACAGGGCCAATTGGTTCAGTATTTTTAATTTATAAGAAAATAAATGATTAAAAGACACAGATCTCCTACTTCTTTAAGAAGTCGAGGAGCTTATTTTTAATTAACGATCGCAAGAATACCTAAGCTGCGGTAGGCTAGATAATGACGCAAAAAAATGATTATGACACCTACAGAAATTGCAGGTACACTGGCAGAATTATTTAGTGCAGAGGCAACTGTTGCGATCGCACCTGGTTCTTGGCAAGTAGAAACTCCTGCTTTTCGTTTATTAGTACTACTTTCGGATGATGAAAGTTGGTTGCGAGTTTTGCTACCTATTGTACCAGCACAACAGGCTAGACCATTTTTAGAACAGTTTTTAGAAGCCAACTTTGATGAAACTCTCCAAGTACGCTATGCCTCACACCAAGGTGTAATCTGGGGGGTATTTCAGCATAACTGTAGTAGTTTAAGTGTAGAAGATTTGCGTGATGCGATCGCTCAACTTATTTCTTTACAAGAAGTTGGTTTAGATGATGTCTTTAATCGGTTAGTTGAAAGTCGCGTTCGACAAATTATCTTAGCAGCAAAAATGCAAGGTCAAACTCTAGAGTTTACCATGCAAAACCTGGAACGTTTTTACGCAGAAGGTTTAATGGGAGACGAAAATCAAACTTCACAAGGAAGAGAAGAAACTTTAGCTGCTTGGCGACGTCAATTAGAGCGACTTTGGCCAGAAATAGAACCTTAAAATTGGTGTAAAACTCATAATTATCGTAGCAATTTTACTATAGTTTTTTAACCAATAAAAAACTTACACTTTAGAACTCACGATTGATGGAGCATCACAATTTTGACGCCATATCCTAGAAGGGTGTAGGGATTTTTGCAAAAACAGAATACTCCCCAATTCATAGTGATATAGGAATCAGTATTTGTAGGGTGCGTTACGCTTTGCAATAACACACCCTACGTGTTGTTCAAAAATCAAATAGTCATCCTATGTAAATTCAACCTTTTTGCATATGCCACTGAGTAATAACAAAAAAAGCTTGGCTAGTTTGCTCTAACCAAGCTTAATTTCACATCACACTATTACACGAGGTACTAAGTTTTTAAGTTATTTGTTCAGTCTCAGCTAACTGATAGATATTTAAAGTCAATTAAGCAGCGTCTTGCTCCAAATTTACTTTGACGACTTTATTCTTTTCTGCTTGAGTTTTGGGCAGTGATAAATTCAAAATACCATCTTTGTATTCTGCTTTTACATCAGTATTTTGAATTTTAGCAGGTAGAGGAATTACACGTTGAAATTTGCCGTAATGGAATTCAGTGCGAGTATAGCCTTTATCTTCAGTTTTATTTTCAGACTTGCGCTCACCGCTAACATATACGGCATTTTCTGTAACCTTCACATCCAAGTCTTTAGCTTCAATTCCTGGCAGTTCTAACTTCAAGTGGATAGCATCTTTTGTTTCTTGCAATTCTGCCGCAGGAACTTTGATAGAATCTTTTGCAAACAATGTTGTTGGTACTCTTGTATCTTCAAATAAACTGTTGATTTGTTTTTGGAGAGTGTTAATTTCTTGCCAGGGATTGTAACGAATAATCATATTGTCTATTTCCTAGAGTTAGTTTTGTTGTTCCCACCAATCAATGCAAGAGTTAAATCCTTGCTTTGATTACTATATTATTAGTAATTAATTAGGGCGTAAATTCGGTTTTTATCACTTAGTTAATGATGATTGCCGACCATGATTTATAGTTAAGAAAAGGTGTGGAAACCTCATATATTTTTGGTTCGGTAAATACACAATTCTAACGGAACAATATGAGGAACGAACCACAAAGGACGCATTAGACGCGGAGCGGCTACTTACCCTACGGGAAGCCGGGCAAAGCCCGTCTACAGAAGCCACTACTCTACCTTGAAGCCGGACTACGTCCGTCTACGTGTCTACCCGTAAGGGTAGGACACAAAGAAAGAAATTTGGCGCAGTTTCACAAAGATAATGATATAAATATACATCTGTCCATCATCTCCTTTTGTTGCTAGTTATTTACCATGCTGTCAGTTCAAGATGCAGAAACAACTATTTTTAATTTGGTACAGCCGTTAGATCCTGAACGCGATACAGAAGTTGTAGATTTACTAGCAGCCAATAGCCGCGTTCTAGCTTCTCCTGTAACGAGTCAGCTTGACTTTCCCCATTGGGATAATTCAGCAATGGATGGTTATGCAGTGCGTTACACAGATGTGCAGTACACCAGTCAAGAACACCCAATTACCTTAGAAATTGTTGAGGAAATCCCTGCCGGATATCAGCCCCAATCAACTATTCAACCAGGGCAAGCAGCGCGAATTTTCACTGGTGCGGTAATGCCAGCAGGCGCGGATACTATAGTGATGCAAGAACGAACGCAGCGACAGAACAATCGGGTATCAATCCTAGCTGCACCAAAACCACAAGAATTTGTCAGATATCGTGCCTCTTACTACAAAGCGGGTACACAATTACTACCTGCGGGAATAATGCTGAGTGCTCCAGAAATAGCCGTTTTAGCTGCTGCTCAATGTAGTCAAGTAAAAGTTTATCGCCGCCCATACGTAGCAATTTTGTCTACAGGAAATGAACTGGTTACTCCTGAACAACCCCTACAACCCGGACAAATTGTCGATTCCAACCAGTATGCTCTCGCAGCTTTGGTAAGGCAGAGTGGGGCAGAACCACTGATGTTAGGAATTATCCCTGATGAAGCGATCGCTATCTCTGAGGCGATCACTCATGCCATATCAAAAGCTGATATCATCATTTCTTCTGGTGGCGTCTCCGTGGGAGATTATGACTATGTTGAACAAATTATTGAGTCTTTGGGAGGGAAAATTCACATTCGTGCCGTAGCAATGAAACCAGGTAAACCACTTACGGTTGCATCTTTTCAAGAAAATCAGATGTCTACTCCACGATTATATTTTGGTTTGCCAGGAAATCCTGTTTCGGCATTGGTAACTTTTTGGCGATTTGTACAACCGACAATCAAAAAACTTTCTGGAATCAGCGAAGGTTGGCAACCAAAATTTGTTAAGGCATTTACTCGCCATGAGTTGCGATCAGATGGCAAGCGCGAAACTTATGTTTGGGGTAAGTTGCGTTTACAAGATGGAGTATACGAATTTCAACTTGCAGGCGGAAACCAAAGTTCTGGCAATTTAATTAATCTTGCCCAAACAAATGCTCTAGGAATTTTAATAGAAGGTCAAACTTTAATTTCTCCAGGAGAACAAGTGCAAGTTTTACAAGTTGGCTGAAGCGCAGGCATTAAGTAGAAGGCAGGAGGCAGTCGCCGCTCCGCGTCTACTTGCAGAAGTCGCTGCAAGAGCGCAGGTAGGCAGAGAGAGGGCAGAAGGGAATTAGGATAAGGGGACAAGGAGTTGAGAGAGTTGAGAAAGTGTAAGAGTAAATTCTTCCCCATCCTCCCTATCTTCCTCATCTCTTCCTCCCCCAATCTCCTCCTCTTCTTCTCAGTGAGCCTCAAAGGGCGATCGCTTCTGCCAGAAGAAGTAAGACTTAGAACAGAGGTGCTAGTTCTCAAATTTTAGTTATAATTTATTGACATTACAAAAAAATGGTTACAATAGATACAGAAAAATCGTTCATCTCCTGAAATGAGAGAGTCTACATAATACTTCCAGGCGAAGAGTATCAGGCTGTAAACATAGCTTTGCTTTGAACACCTGTGAATATTATTTGGTATGAAACTCAGTTCAGAAGACGGAAGTAAGGAGAAATCCTGAAGGAACGCGCCTCATTTAATTCCAATAGAAGCAGCAACAAATTTAAAGCGAGGCGAAGCAGATGAAACTTACTTATCGCGGTGTTGATTATGAACACAATCCTTTAACCGTGGAACTAACCCCAGAAGAAGTTGGTGGTAAGTACCGTGGTGCAACTTGGGAGCGTCGTTATCCCAGACATATTCCCGTACCTCAACCAGTAGCTGAGTTGAAGTATCGTAGTGTTCCTTATCATATTGGCGATCCGCTAGACGTAGAAGCGATGACGCACCGGAAACAGCGTACTGCTACTAAAACTGAAGCAACCGTCACCAAACGCAAAAAATTGACTGAGGATTTAGCAAGAACTCATCTGGTACATATCCAACGTAATTTGGAACATCGCTTGCAAGTAGCCAAAGAACAAGGAAATCAACACCTGATTCAGCTACTAGAAGAAGAAGCAAAGCAGTTGGTTTAAAGGTTAATTGTTAATAGCTAATAGCTAATGGCTAATAGCTACTGATTACTAACTTTCACGGTTAATCCAAATGCCTCTTAATCCTGCTGCCTTTGCTCCGTGATAATCTTCTGTAAAACTGTCCCCAATGTGCCATGCTGCGGCAGGGGGGCAGTTATGTTTTTCTAAGGCGATTGTAAAAATTTTGGGATCGGGTTTAGCGGCACCTGCTTGGGTAGAAATAGTTATAGAACTGAAAAAATCTCTCAGTTCTAAAGCCTGCAATACTGAATAAAGGCGAGAATCAAAATTCGATACTATTCCTAATTCGATTCCCATCTGCCGCCAGTTTGTCAATGCTGGTAAAACATCGGTATACAAAAACCACGGTTCGGCAGTGCCAAAGTGGATGTAAATTTCGCTAAAAAAAGCCGAAAAGTCGGAAAATTTGTCTAAAACACCTGCTTGCTCAAAGGTTTTAGAGGCTATATTCAACCACCAATCAAACTCGTACTGGAGAATATCTTGCTCTTGTGTATTTGGAAATACAGGTGGCGGTGCAGCTTTAAAGCTAGAGATGAATGTTTTATTCAAAATTTCGGCTGAAACTTCGACGCCAAATTCCTGTGCTAATTGACTATAAACCTCACCCACACTGCCCTTAACGTTGAAGAGTGTGCCAACAGCATCTAAAAAAATAACTTTCGGTCGTTTCATCAACCTTTGACAACTTTGGATTTTGGATTTTAGCTACTTACATTCGGCGGCAGAAATCAACACATTTCTCGTGGTGACTGTTAGTGGATAGTAGAGAGTGGATAGTGGGTGATAATTAACAACCAACTAAATATACGGCCTTTCGGTCGTTTGCCTCTACTAACTACTAACGAGCCTCGTAGATTATGTTTATCTACACTCAGTTACTTAAATTTATTTTGAGAGTGTCTCTATAATAGGACGAGCTAACCAGTTAAAACCAACTTTAAGTTTATGATCTAAAGTCGGTAAGCGATAGAGATAGGCTAGACGACGAGCTATATAAGCTAAAGTCCCTTCCAAAGTGATGCCCAAACCACTGAAGGTAGCACTATCTATCCCTAGTGTCATCATCTCACCTAAGTGCTGATAGCGCAAAGGAAGTAAGGGGCGATCGCTTAGGCTTGCCCAAACATTCCAACCAGCATAATCGGCTTGTTGAAAAGCTGCTTGAGCAGTAGCAGGTACTTGCTGTCCTTCTGCATCTCGACAGTCTGCTAAATCTCCTAAAGCAAAAATTTCTGGATGATCAAGGACTTGTAAAGTGGGTGTAGTGGTAATTTGCCCACGTTGATTCTGTTTAAGACCAAGATTTCGTACTACAGGTGCAACTTGTGTTCCTACTGTCCAAATGACTAAATCTACGGGAATAATATCTACTTGACCCTTATATTCTAAGGAAATAGTATCTTGCCCCATTGATACTACCTTGGTTTCCAAGTCAATAAATACACCTTGTTCATCCAAGGCTTTTTTTGCTGCTTGGCGATTAAACTCTGGAGAAGTACGCAAAATTTGATCTGTCAATTCAATTAATCGAAAACGTCCTTTTTGCCCCAGTCTGTCTGCTAATTTACAAGCTAGTTCAACACCACTATAACCACCGCCAACAATTGCTACTCGAATTTTATCTGCATCTGATTCTTCCAATACTCGCAGGCGTTCTTCTAAACGATACGCATCTGTAATAGTTCGGAATGTGTATGCATAAGCTGTAGCTCCTGGCACGATATCTAGGGGTGTTTCGCCACCCAGCGCCAGCACCAGACGATCATAATTGATTGCTGGCCCATCGTGTAAGTGTACTTGGCGTTGATATATATCAATTCCCGACACAGTAGCCTGATAAAAACGCACACCTGTGTCTTGTAAAAGTTCTTCAAAGGGAGGGGCAATTTCCCAAGATTGTAGTTCCCCAGTCAGTAGTTCGTAGAGGAGGGGAGAAAAAACAAAGCGATCGCTTTGATCTACCAAAACTATTTCAGGTTTTGACAACGGTTGCCAAGGTAACTGGCTTAACCGTAAGGCGGTGTAGAGACCACCAAAGCCTCCACCCAGGATACAAATTCTAGCTCTTTGTTCGGTCATGTGTCTAATGGGCAGTCAATCCCAGTAGGGCAACTTCTATCAGTGTAATGATTTCTTTCGCTCTATTACCATCAACCAGTTATCCTGGTATTTCCCTTCGTGCAGTTCATGTTTTGGCAAAAGCTTTACTTTTATGAAACCGCATTTCTCATAGCAACGAATAGCGCGAATATTCTTCACATCTGGATCTATAACTACTTTAACAGCTTGTAATTGCTCAAAAAGATAGTCTACAATTCCTGACACAACTTTCGTGCCAATTCCTTTATTCCAACAGGTGCTTTCGCCTATAAATAAATCAATACCGTAGATAAAATCAGTATTTTCCAGACAATACTTTTGCCTGTCGGTTTCAGGTAAGTCATTAACTGAATAATACTGTATGTAACCAATGGGGATATTTTGATAGTAGAACAGACAAGGTACAACTGGATCGTATCCTCTAACTAAAGGTTGGTATGTTTCTATAATTCTTTCTAATGGAAAAGGATTATCTCTACCTTCATAAAATTCCAATACTTTTTCATCAGTTAGCCATTTCGCCATTAATTGATAATCATGGATATCTTCTTGCATAAGGTGAATGCTAATTCCGTCCTTTTCAAAGAGCATCTCTATGATCTAATTTTTCTGGTTTGCAATTGTCAATAGCCTCTGCCAATAGGTTATTATCCATATTCCACCACTCTTTCAAGCGTATTAAAACTGTATATAATCTTGAGTCTCCAACTTCTTTTGCTGCTTCTACAGCTAATTTACCAACCCAGTTAGAAGTAAGCTCTTCTATTAATAAATTTACGACTCTTTCATCTCGTCTGATCGCTAAACCTAGTAATGCTTCTCCACGAATTTCACTTTCAGTTTCAGTTTTATTCTTCTCATCTATGAGACGTTTAAACAAAGCATTCCTAATAGCTGGTGTATTTATTTCTATCATTGAGCCTAATCCAAAAGTGGCCCAATTTCTCACATCCGCATCTTCGTCTGTCGATAAATCAATTAGCGTATTAATTGCTAGCTCATCTGTTTGGGATAGTAAGCCAAAAACGACACCAAAACGGACATTGGCACTAGAATGATTTTTTAATTTAACTAATGGTTTTATCCCTCTAGAATCCTTAAGATGACCTAAAGCAACTCCAATCGCACCGAGAACTTCAGTATCTTCTTCTTTCTCAAGCAGTTGGAGAAGTATATTCACTGATTCATAAGGAAAAGACCTTTTTGGTATTCCTAGCTGTCCTAATATATCAACCCCTAACTCTCTTTCCTTAGGGTTTTGACTTTTACATAACCTCGATGCTGCTTCAAATACTTCTAAGCTACCACGGAAATGTAAAACACTGACAATATCTCTAAAAGTATATTCATTCTCTTGTGCCAGTGCAATTTTGATTAACTCTTCAGTACTTCTTGGATCATTGTGTTGTTCTTCAATATAATTATCTGCCGAATCCATAAGCTTAAAATCCTGAATTAACCCGCAAAATAGACAAAATTAGTATTTATCTAGTCAATTTTTGTACTCACTTAAGACTTACTATGAAAATAATTAAAAAGCGGCTTGTATAAATCACAAACCGCTTCAAATCTAACATATATTTATAATAAATTTAGTTACCGCCAGAGGTTACAGCTTTGTGATGTTGAGCGGTAACTTCACCTTTGGCATACCATTGACCATCTAAACCTTTTTCAAACATCTCGTGGACGCTATTCAAAGCTATTTGACGAGCGCCCTCTTCACTGATACCGTCACTTTTTGCAGCTTTGAGAGCAGCAACATAAATTTGTTGAGCTTCTTGAGGCAAGTTTTCTCCTCTGATTTCTTCTGGCAATTCCTGTTGATTGTTGCTTCTACTTTCCTGTTGTAATTCTTCTGTGTTGTTACTTTGGCTTTCTTGCTGCAATTGCTCTACATTGTTACTTCTATTTTCTTCAGATGATTGTTCTATATTGTTATAAGTCATCAGTCCACTCCGATTATTTAATCTTAAATTAAACTTGAATCTATCGTAAAAAATAAAAGACGTGTTATCCTCTTTCTGGAAGCATAGATAGGACTTACCCGTTGGTAGGAATTTAATTAATCTCAATTCCTCCTCATTTTTCGGCAGGAACTTGTATAAATAATTTCTCAATCGAAACAAGTAATAAGGATTAGGATTAGGAAGAGGTGCTAAGGAGAGATGTAGGGAAATCTCTCTGTGTGTGTCCCCCTGTCCTCTTTTGTACCCAATTCTTGATACCCTATCACCAGTACCTAATACCCTTCTTTTGTCTATACTTTGCTTTAATTACTAAACACCTGAGGGAGCAAATTTATTTTTTATTTCGGTATTTTTTGATTCTTCTAGAGTTTCCATTAAAGGTGGACGCAAGCAAAGGTAAAATAATGGGCCAAACAAAGGTAAGAGTGCCACCACCCAAAAAATGCGAGTATCTTTAATTCCTCTACGTGCCATGTCATCCTCAAATAAAGAGGTGATGGGGAATATCAGACACATCAAACAAAAGTCGATACTAATCAAATGTACAAAATGCCTAGTCTGAAATTGACGAATGTAGTCCTGCCAATCTCCAGTTGTGACTGCATAAACTAAGAGAGCAATAGTACCAACTAAAAGAAAAAATCCTGTTGAACGTCGGTCAAAAAATCGCAGCCATTTATCTATTTTTCCATAAAATTCTTGATTAGATTTGCGGAAAATTAAATATGGTAAAAGGCAAATTACTCCAGTAAAGTTTGAGCCGAGGAAATATGGCCAAACGCGAAAGTTTTGAATTCTGCCATCAGCAAACATCATCGCGCCGTAAATCATCGGCCAAACCCCCATCAAAGTAAAAATCACCGAGATAAAAGTATTGAGTTTACCCCATTGGAGTGTTAACAATTTCCATCCTAAAGGCCAGGTGTCAGCTTGATCTAGGGGAGCTAACCAAAGAGTGTAGGCGACAAATCCCAACCAAATTACCCAAAGAATAATCTTTCTAATAACCATAAACTTAAACAAGGTTATGTGGAGCTAAAACACAAGGATTATTTGGATCGCCAATTTCTAATTGAATAGTTGTGTGTTCAATGCCAAAATTATCGTGGAGTTCTTGGACAATCTTAGCCAAAAATGCATCTCCTGGATGTCCATTTGGTATCACTAAATGGGCAGTTAAAGCTACTTCTGAAGAACTCATTCCCCAAATATGTAAATCATGAACTTCTGTTACACCTGGTAGTTCGCTCAAATAAGTACGAACAGCAAGAAATTCAATGCCGATGGGAACGGCATCGAGTGCTAAGTTAAGAGATTCCCAAAGAAGTTGCCAGCTATTAATAACAACAACTACAACCACAATTAAACTAATTGCAGGGTCGAACCACAACCAACCTGTTGTCAAAATAGCAACACCTGCTAAGACAACACCAAGAGACACCATAGCATCAGCAGCCATATGTAAAAATGCACCACGGATATTGATGTCTCGTTTACGACCAGAAAGAAACATTAAGGCAGTGATCGTGTTGATGATCACTCCTGCGATCGCCACTCCTATAACTACGCTACCGGGGATAGGGCTAGGATTGCTGAAGCGGCGAATTGCTTCCCAACCAATTCCCCCCATTACCAACAGCAGGATAATAGCATTTAACAGGGCAGCTAAAATCGAAGAACGACGGAGTCCATAGGTGTAGCGTTGGGTAGGTGGGCGATGAGACAGGAAACTTGCTCCCCAAGCCAGCACTAACCCCAAAACATCACTTAAATTGTGTCCGGCATCAGCCACAAGCGCCAAAGAGTTAGACAAAAAACCGTAGGTTGCCTCTACAATGACAAATCCAGCATTAAGGATTAGTCCGATCGCAAAGGCACGATTGTAATTCAACTGTTTGTGACTATGACTATGGTTGTGACTGCCAGACATAAACTAATCACTGTCTTCCACTTGAGAAGTAAAGCTACCATGCAATCCGTAGGGGATGTGGTGTTTAAGATGTAAATTGGCGATCGGCCCCTTTTCTAAATTCTTGCCATCTAGAATTACCACGTCGGTACGGTTATGAGCAGCGTTATAAACTAGTGTAAACACCCAACCATCATCTTCGCTCCCTTGTGTCTCAATATAGGAGGCACGAGGTACAAAGACAGGTTCACCCACAAATCCCTTGGGTGCCGTACTCCAAAATTGCTGTTCGCCAGATTCCGGATTTACTTTAATAATTGCTTGCTGGGGAGCATCTCCTTCTGGTTGATGGGCAGCTGCTAAAAATATCCAACGATGATGTTTACCAATGAGTGCGGGATGAATAAACGGAAATTCACAAGCACGTTTATCAACTTGATGCCGTAGTGATGTCTGCGTTTTCACATCAATTTGAAAACGCCAAAGTTGTGCTGGAGGACGGCTATCAAAATCAGTTTCCTGATAATTAAGGTTATGATCGACACCAGGAAAGGTTTCGTAACAAATCGAATCTACAATGATTTCTTCACCTTGCTCAAAGGCGTTGGCATGATGGAAAACAAAACAGGGATCGGCAAGAATACATTGTGCTGATTGTGACGGCTCGCGAGGAATTACCCAAATTTTCGTCGGGTTTTGCTCTTGAAATTTGATACATTCTGCCGCACCTCGAAACCCCAATATATAGGGCAGAGGATTAAAAGAAACAGGGTTTTGAAAGAACAGACAATAGTTAGGCGTGATGGCAAAGTCGTGGATAAAGGCAAAGCCTGGGATTTTGTGGTCGTGTTTTTGTACAACCTTACCCGTCAAATCTAGCTCATAAACAATAATAGTTGTCAATGGGCCTGGTTTGATAGCAAAGGTGACTAAGCGTGGTTCTCGACTTGCATCGCCTGGATCTATCATCGGATGGGCTGCAAAGGGCGAATCTTTATTCAGCAAACCATCTAGAGTTTCGATGCCTAAAGTCTCTAATGTCTGCGGCTCCAGACGATGAGGATGAGAAGCTTCCCAAAGGGCTAGTAATTTTCCACCCCAGTAAATGATGTTAGTGTTGGCAACGTTTTTCTTTCTCAAGTCAAAAGCATTTGCCAGCCAGCCTCCCGGTTTTTCAGTACCAAAAACTCCCCTATACAGCATTCGTCTTGCTGCTTGTTCTGCACAATAACCTTCTGTACGCACAAAGCGATTGCGAAAATGAGCACGTCCGTTTGAGAAGGAAATCGCACACACCATGCCATCTCCATCAAAAGGGTGATGAACAGGCCGACCAAAGATATCTAGTAGCCCAGGGCCATTACGATATAGAGTACCGTTAATATCTGTAGGAATTTCTCCTTCTACATCTTCAATCCAATAGTCAAATTCTTGTGTCAAGGAACGGTTAGCTCCCCGCCAGTCCTCCATTGTGTAAGGTTTGGATATAGAGGAGGTAAAATCTTGTTGGGATCTAGTTGTTTGCATGAGCAGCATCAATGAAAATCAATACTAGGCTGGAGAAGTAGCGCCATCGCTCCTACAATCACAAACGATAGTGTTATCCAAAACAACATCATATTCAGCTTCATTATTTCCTCCTTCTTGGTGGAAGTTCTCAAAAGAGAATGTTAAAAGTTAAACTAATTAGATGCTATGAAGAGAAAAGAAAGATAATCGTCTTTCTTAGGAAAGGTTTGATGAGTTAGATGCAATTAACAAAATCTAAAAAATTACCATACTTTTGGTAGACGCTTAAATAATTAGTAGGACAAGTTATACAACTATCTAATCCCATTTCACTTTTTGAGTGATTCATATTCAACCCCTCCCAACCTCCCCTTAGTAAGGGGAGGTGCCGTAGACGATGGGGTACATCCATATCAGCCTTTTCGTGAAATAGTATAAGTCGGGCTGTGATAATATTGATACTTATATAGAAATACGATTGGATTTTTGTAAAAATTTCAGACGTTTTGATGCGTTATACTTTGTTAAAACAATCTATATAGATTTATAAAAAAAATTATGAGCTTTGATGCGTTACGCTTCGCTCACACATCCTACATAGACTTACAAAATAAAGTTATGAGTCTGATTGTCAGAATTACTCTCTAGAAAAAGCAAGAAAATACTTAATTTATGAGCGCCAATCTTCTACTCAGACTTGGTACTAATTGAATATCAAAAACAAATAAAAACATAAAAAATCTCAAAATAGACTATACATAGAGTCCACAATAAAAGTTAAAAATTAGTCTTCCTTGGGAGCATCCCAATTTTTACAAAACACAAAACGAAATTAGCTCAGATTAACGCTCTGTGTTCCTACCCTGCAAAAAGGCGTTCGCGTAGCGTGTCGCTTTGCGACTCAGCGCCTAAAGCATCAGCCTCTGCGTTCCCACCGAAGCTTTGATCGCCGGAAGCCTCCCTCCGGGTACGCAGTCGCCACAAGTCGGGGAACCCTTACTTTCGCTTATCCACTACTCTGCGAGAAGCCGGACTACGTCCGTCTACGTGTCTACGCCAGTCGCCTGTGGAGGAGGACAGTCCGTTGCGGGGGTCTCCCCGT
This sequence comes from Chlorogloeopsis sp. ULAP01, assembly GCF_030381805.1. Lineage (NCBI taxonomy): Bacteria > Bacillati > Cyanobacteriota > Cyanophyceae > Nostocales > Chlorogloeopsidaceae > Chlorogloeopsis > Chlorogloeopsis sp. ULAP01. The sequence continues at coordinate 162,598 of NZ_JAUDRH010000018.1, read as the reverse complement.
TGTAGGAACTGTCCGTTGGACACCCTACCAAGAGCGCTGGCTCACCAAGGCGCTGCTCACCGCACCCTTACGGGAAGTCTCTTTGCGCCTACAAACTTCTCTCTGCGTTGAAAAATAAACTCAAACATTTGGGATGCTCCCAAGGAAGACTCACTATATATACGGTGCTTGGAATTTGGCAGAAGTAGAAGAGTTAGGATTTTTCCTCATGATGCTAAGTGTTAAGCCATCAGAGAGTTCTTGAACGAGCAACTGTTTTCGTCAGTGAATACAAACAAATCTCCGAAATTATATGGTGTATCAGAGTACAATTACTGAGTTATGGCTCGTTTATAGTACAGAATCCTCAGATTTTAGATTTAAAGGGCTAATTTACAATCTAAAATCTGAAATCTCCAATCTACGACTACAATGACAGATCTGACTCCTAACTCTAGTTTTAGTTTGACACTCCGCCTAGAAATTCCCAACCGCGTGGGAATGTTGGCTAACATAACTCAAGCAATATCCAATAATGGTGGTAATTTTGGTCAAATAGATCTCATTGAGCAAACCAGACATATTTCCATTCGCGAAATTACTGTTGATGCTGCAAGTACCGAACACGCTGAAGCGATCGTACAAGCAGTTAAGGCATTGCCAGATATTAAGGTACTAAATGTTTATGATCGTACCTTTAATCTGCATCGCGGCGGCAAAATTAGCATAGCTAGTAGAATTCCCCTTAAAACCGTATCTGACTTGGCAATGGCATATACGCCTGGAGTCGGACGTATCTGTAATGCGATCGCTCAAGATCCAGAAGAAGTTTACAAATTAACCATTAAACAAAATACTGTTGCTATTGTTACTGATGGTAGCGCTGTTTTGGGTTTAGGAAATCTCGGCCCAGAAGCAGCATTACCAGTAATGGAAGGGAAAGCAATGCTGTTCAAAGAATTCGCAGGTATCGATGCTTTTCCGATCTGTCTTGCAACTCAAGATACAGATGAAATTGTTAGTACAGTTAAAAATATTGCCCCTGTTTTCGGAGGCGTAAATTTAGAAGATATTGCTGCTCCTCGCTGCTTTGAAATAGAAGAAAGACTGCGGCGGGAGTTAGATATTCCCGTTTTTCATGACGATCAGCATGGCACGGCAATAGTTACTTTAGCAGCCCTTTTCAATGCTTTAAAACTAGTACACAAATCAATGGATCAAATCCGGATTGTGATTAATGGTGCGGGTGCAGCAGGAATTGCGATCGCTCGTTTACTCCGCAAAGCTGGGGCAGAAAAAATTTGGCTATGCGATTCTAAGGGTATCCTCTCTAATAGTCGCACCGACTTAACAGAAGAAAAGCAGGAATTTGCCGTCAAAGCCCAGGGTACTCTGGCGGGTGCGATGCAAGGGGCGGATGTGTTTATTGGCGTCAGTATACCGGGAGTGTTGACACCAGAAATGGTGCGTTCAATGACGAAAGATGCAATTGTGTTTGCAATGGCAAATCCAATTCCAGAAATTCAGCCAGAATTAGTGAGCAGCGAAGTTGCTGTCATTGCCACCGGTAGAAGTGACTACCCTAATCAAATCAATAACGTTCTCGCTTTTCCGGGAGTATTTCGCGGCGCTTTAGATTGTCGGGCAGCGACTATTACTACCTCAATGTATCTAGAAGCAGCAAGTGCGATCGCTTCTTTAATCAAACCAACAGATTTAGATAGAGAACACATTATTCCTTCTGTATTTGATGAGCGAGTTGCCACTACTGTTGCTGCTGCGGTGCAACGTGCGGCACGCCAGGATGGTGTAGCTCGCTCTTAGTTATTGGTTGTTTTACTACTGTATGGGCGGGTTTGGCAATGATATTTCTATTGAGAACGACTATTAGTTTGCCAAACCCGCCCCTAATAACTACTTCTCCAGTGTGATATTGAATGCGGGGAATCGAGCGATCGCCGCGTTGCCGACACAAAACTTGGTACTCCTGCCAAGTAGCAGGCAATCGCACCACTGCTCCCGGAGGAAACTGAATTTTTTCAGGCGAGACGAGAGCAAACGTGGCTCAATCCCCAAAATTTAAAAGATAATAATTTTATAACTTTAGATAGCCTCCTCCTCGTTACTTTTTGCTGTCTCTGGTTTTAAAGGATTTATACAACACCCCACTGAAACCCTTGATTTGCTCTTCACATTCTGCCCAGCTTGTAAATATGCCTGTTTTTCTACCTTTGAAGACTGCATAGTACTTCTTGGATGCCATATTATTCACACCGCACTTCTAAGAATAGGATTCCCAAAATTCTTAGCTGCTTGGTGATAAAACTTAAAATGATCCCTTCACCATTAATTTTTAGGAGCCTTGCACTCAATTCCATCAATTATTCTGCACTCAAAAACTCCAAATACCCATTACTGAGTTCTTTCACTGCCAATTCATAAAACTGCTTGCCGTGTTCAGGCGTTGCCAGGGCAGGATTTGAACCCATTCTCCCATCTGGGTAATGCTGGCGAAAGTCTTTGGCACCATAAATTCTATGCCCACTGCCAACTTCAGAGGAAAGGGATGCTTGCTTAATTGCCTCTGGATAAACATATTGAGTGAGGGCTACTTCACTTGGTGTGGCATGGGAACCTTCTTGATCACTGTATAATTCTTTTGCTAGCTTGTACACTAAACTGCACATAAACCAGTTAGCAACTTGGCATTGCACCTTGTGGGCGTTAGAAATCTGCAAATCATCTAAATGTGCATAAGTTTCAGAGAAAGCAGCCTTCAGCGTGGCGATGTTGCCACCGTGTCCGTTGATGAAGTAGAACTTGGTAAAGCCAGCTTTAGCTAAACAGGTGATATAATCCCGCACTACCTGGATCATTGTGCTGGGACGCAGACTTATTGTACCGGGAAAAGCAGTGTGATGCAGCGCCATGCCTACATTCATTGTGGGAGCAACCATTGCCTGAGTTGTTTCACCCACACCACGAGCGATCGCTTCTGCACAAATTGCATCAGTACCAATTAATCCTGTTGGGCCGTGTTGTTCTGTAGAACCAATTGGAATAATAATACCACCAGATTGTTGCAGATATGCTTCGACTTCTTGCCAGGTACTCAAATGCAGTAACATTGATGCCAACCTATTTATAAAACGCTCTCATATTGTAGTCACCATAACGCTACTACGATACTCAGAGGAGCAGAGGAGATGGGAAAAACTACTAACCACTAATCACTATCCACTAACTACTATCTACTAACCAAAACAATAATGCTTTTTCACATCACTTTTAATTTCCCATGTGCAGGACATACCAGCAGGAAAAGTTACCAAATCGCCTTTACCCATCTGCACTGGTTGTCCGCCATCAGGAGTAACAATTACATCACCTTCTAAAAAGTAGCAAGTTTCTTGAGTGTCATAAGTCCAAGGAAATTTCGAGACTTGTTTTTGCCAGATTCCCCATTTGGACACAGCCAATTCTTGAAGACGTTCTTGACTGGGTTGACGCTCAATTTTAATTTCCATGCTTTGCGTTCTCAATTGTATTCAACAGTAAGACTGAATATCTTCGCCACACTGATCTACTAAATAACACAAAGCGCGAAAACGTAAGCCTACAAATTGATCATAAAACGGATTCAGTTTACACAAGGGCGGAATGTGGGCTATTTTACGACCAAATAGAATAATATCCCGCTCAAACGGACACTGGGCAGGAATCAGTTGAGCGATAAATTTTGCCAATTGACGATTTTCAATATCAAATGAGTCTAGCCATTGACGCAGTGGTTTCAGCAAGTCATATTTAGGCTTAATCAATCGGTTTTTATTTGCTAATTTATGACCTTCTACAGTGGGATTAATAAAAGCTGAAAAAATAATCTTTTGATTGTTGACTTTAAGCATAATAATTCTCCCCTCCAATTAATTGATAATTGGCATTTCTGCTCTATCGCTATTAAATCCTGCTGAACTATGAAGAATTGTTCAGTTAAGTACAAAATAACAAATAAAATCTTAAATTGTCACTTTTTGAATTATTAATTTCTAATATTTGACATATCCATCACCTATCTTGAATGTAAATTGTTTACCTGAAAATCAACAGTACCCAGGGATGTAGTTTTACTGGTAAAAGCAGGATTTTTCTCCTTCTGTGGCAACATTTCACTAGGAAGAGTCTGTGACGAGTGTTGATTTTAGAGTATCCACTCTTCTATAAAATGTTACCTGCGTTACAAAAAGTTACGATTTAGTTTACCTAATAGTAGAAATTACCATAATTTGATAAAAATAAGTAATTATGAAGTTTAAACTAAGCTATTAAAAAATATAGGTAAAACGCTTATCAAAATGAGAATTAATCAAGACTTGTAATCAGTTTCAACAACTGAGTAGATAGGCAGAAATTTAGTAATAGTGACTAGAAGACTGCCTGGAAAATTTTAATGATTTAATTTATGCAGATGCAACCTGTGCATTCCTCCTAGAAATAGCAGCCAAACAACTACTACAATCCAATGAATGGTTGCGATCGCCCACAAAGAACCTGTCAAGGCATAAGCGACTGTACAGCCCAACCCTAATAGTCCTGCTAACATGAGAAAAACTGAGTGAAAAAAGGTTGGAAAGCCATCTGGGAAAAAGGTTTTGGCATTGAATGGATGATAGAGGATAAATAGCAGCAGACTTAATCCTGCCCACAAAGCCCATTTACTCCAATTCACTACTTCTGTTGGATGGGGAAGCAGCAAAATACGGAAGGTGAATTCTTCAGTTATGGCTGGAAATAGCAAACACCTCAATGTTACTAACAAGAAGTTAATCCAGTTGTCAAACCAGAGACTTAGCCGCAAAAATCCAGAGGAAAAACCCAAGGGTAGAGCGATCGCGCCATACACCAGCAGCGTCGTGCCTACAACCAGCCAATCTCGAACTTCGGGAATTGCCAAAGATGCTAATACACGATTGAGAACAACGGGGATCGGTGATACCTGGGTAAAGGGTATCTTAATTTGTCCGAAGAATTGTGTAGGTGCAACAGGGATAATATCTGGATTCCATCCTCCTACTTGATTGCTTTGCAAAAACCACAATTTCGCCCCATGTTTTAAAAATGAGGCAGCCAGTTCGTCGTGTGCCTGTCGTGGCGTAGTGCTCCGCCAACTTGTCAACCCTGCCCAAATACTAGGATCTCTAAAAGGTTGTTTGCCACCATCAATTCCTGCTACAGCAGTCGCATTGCTTTCCCAGTCGGCACGAACTATACCAAGAGGCAGAAGTTCTTTTTCAAGGGATGCTCCTAAAGAGACTAATTGCTGAAAGCGTAAAGTTTGACTGTCTTCGGGATGAGTTTTTAGCCACCGTTGGATTGCTGGGTTTGAAGTAACTTGCTGTCTAATCGCTTTAATGGCAGCGTAAAGTGCTTGATTAGAGTCTTGAATGCAAGAAACAGCAGGTGTAACCAGAGCGCTGCCCGTACCATCACCAACTCGATAGCGAGCCATCATTACCTGTAATTGGTAAATAAATTCTTGTAGAGGCGAAAGTTTAATACTGTCAAAATTATAATCTTGCGTTACCGGATCAAATTTAATCAAGATATCTGTAACAGGACGTGTTGCTAGCCATCCCCACTGCAAGTTGCCCATATAATTAGCCCAAGAGTGTGTTCCGGAAATAATTCCATCGGGATTATGGGCGTAAATTTGGTGATACTGGATAGCAAACTGTAACTCGTTGGTGAAGCGATCGCGAACTACTTCAGCTACTCCAAAGGCAAAATGCCCAGTGACAGTACTGGCTATACTCAATGCCTCACCTTTTTTACCACCAATGCCACCAAAGATATGTAAAACAATAGCTTTGTCTCCCTCGTGCCATTTTGATAATGGTTCTGTAGTTTGTGGAACGACTAAAGCTTTGCGAATTTTACCTTTGTTTGCTTCTGTATTTTGCCAATTCTCGTATTTGATATAATTTATTCCTGCTTCAATGCCCGAAATTATTTTATCTGGTTGCAGTTGAAAGAGCGATCGCGGTGCTAATGCTTGAACTACAAAGACATCACTAGCATCTTTAGCACCGTAAATGTACCAGCCTGCCTTACCTGCGCTTGAGGCTTCAATTTGATGTGGCGTAGATGGAGGTATATTTCGCGTATCAATTACCTGTTGGGGAATGCGAATAATTTCTTCTGCACCATCAAAGTCACCAGAGGTAGAATTGTAATGGCGCACGCGGAAAAATTCACTGCTTCTGGGTAATGTCTGCACCTCCACAGCTTTTGTATGGATTTCTGCTTTGAGGATTTTTACCAAACCATAAAACCGCCCAGTTGCCAGCACGGGTTCCTGCTCAATTTGCAGAGATATTTTACTATCACCCTGCTCTATAATTTCAACATTGTCTAACGTAACAATTACATCATCATTAGGTCGAAATCCCGCAAGAGATTGTAAAGCCCCCACCCCCAAATCTCCATCGAGACGAGAAGGATGAATATTTCCGGTACGTTCGCTGTCTCTGGTAGCAGGTGTAAAATTAACATCTTGCGTTACTCTTCTTACGTAAGACTGTAGCTGTTGCGTGTGCTTCCATTCCAGACGAACGACTTTGCCAATCAGATTTTTGGCTTCTGGTGGTGCGTGTTGTACTTCCAGCCATACCCAGTCTGCACCTGAGCGCATCTGTTCTGCATTAGGCAAAATTAATCTTCCTACCCAGTTTGCGATCGGTTGATAAAGTTGCGAAGGAAGTGTTTGCTCTATAGGGTAGTATTGCGGTTGATTAAAGCTTTGGCGGGTATGGATAGCGTAATTGCTTTCTTTTGTGTAAATTTCCCGCTGATTTTGAAGGTGAAGAATAAAGATAGCGATCGCACTGACAACCACCAATAACAGGAAAACTCCAAATCGGAATTTTCTCTTTTTGTTCAATCTCCACGCCATTAATAATTTAACTCTCAGTACCGCTGTTAAATTTTAGCCTTACTCAATTGCATCAGGATCAACACCGAGAGAACGTAATCTTTCCTTCAACTGTCGTACCTGGGCTTCTGCTTGTTCGGCACGTTGTCTTTCTTGTTCGGCACGTTGTCTTTCTTGTTCGGCACGTTCTTCTGCTTGTTGCCTTGCCAAAACTTCTTGCTGCAACGCCTGTGTGAGTTCCTCTGGGAGCAGCAGCTTTTCTCCCGTATCCTCTCGATAAAACCCAATCAATTGCCCTTCAAGTTGTAACCGCAACTGCAATGGTTCGCTGCGGTTATCTTCGATGGGTTCGTAGGTTCCCCGGTGCAGACGATAGCCGCGTAACTGTTCTTGCAACCACTCGCTTTTGGGATCAAATAACCAGTATTCTTTTACACCTAATTGTTCGTAAAGAGTCTTTTTAAACACCTCATCTTGCTCTTTCGTTCCTGGAGAAGTCATTTCAAAAATGACACTAGGAACTTGACCTTCTTCCCAGATTTTATAATTATCCCGACCGCCTGGGGAAACATCAAAAATTACCATGACATCGGGGGCAACTCGCAACTTGGGAAAGCCTTGAGAATAATAGAGAAATTGATTTGCCAATACAGTTACTTGACGCCCTGCTAAATATTGTTTCAAAACTTCTAGAGTAGTCAGCAAAGCATAAAGGTGATCGTAAGTTTCCGCCACTGGTTCACCATCAGCACTGGGGTAAAAGGGTTCTGTTTGGGAAGCAACAGGTAAAGTGGCTGTCATAGTTGTAAAGTCAGCACTACTGATATATCTTACCCCTCTTTAATTTTGAGATTCAATTTCATTAATAAAATCAAACACTAAATTGGTAAATCTTTCCACAAACCAGATGCTCCACTCGTGGTAAACTCCATCCACAATTATCAGTTGAGAGCCTTTGATTAGTTGTGAAAATTCTTGTGCAGCTTTTAATGGAGTTGTGAGGTCATTTGCTCCCCATAAAAGTAAACAGGGAGATTGAATTTGCGGCAAAAGTGCTTTTAAATCATTCTCTAATGAGAGCATTAAAGCTTTGATAGTATTTTGACTTCTAAACAATAAATTGTAGGAAAAAGCTTGAAAAATTTGCAGAACTTGTGGAAATCTCATTTGCGGGGTTTGAGCAGTCATTTCTATAGCCCTTTGAGCTAGTACCAGGGGTACAGGCTCAACAGGGATACCTGTACTATCTATTAATATTAGGCTTTTGACTAGATTTGGCTTTAAGGCTGCTAATGTTGCAGCTATGCCACCTCCTAGTGAATGCCCAATCACATGAACTTTTCTAATATTTAATGCTTGCAAAAATTCAATTAAGACTTGAGCATAATTTTGGTAATCCCAATCCTCAACAGAACCACTTGACTTACCAAATCCTGGTAAATAAGGCGCTATTAAATGATAGCGATCGCATAAACTATTTAAAATTTCTTGATAAGGATCTATACCTACACCCCACCCATGTATGAAAAGTATTGGAGTGGAACTTTTAGCTATTCCTCCCTCTAAATAAAAGAGACTTTGTTCCTGTACGTGAATTTGTTTTTCTGTAAATTGATAACTCACTTAATGACCTTTTCACCAGTTAAAAATTTGAGTAATTTTTAATAGATATAGCTTTGATGCTTTTGTCCTTCTTTAGTTCGGTGCTAATCTTTCAAACTATGTTAAGAAATCTTAATGTAGGGTGTGTTGTCGCCAAGCGCAACGCACCGCCAAGAATTTCAGGTGCGCGATTCCTACGGCATAACACACCCTACGGCTAAGAAAGTAGTAATTTATTCAATAACATTAAAGAACGCGCACCTTGCTGTAGTACTTCGATGCGCGATCGCCTCAACAAATACTACTAATCTAAAAACTCCAAGAGCGTGCCTGCTCGCTAAAATCACCTTCTATCTTGTCGTAACCTTGAATTGGTTCGTAAAGATTATCCGGCGCGGTTTCTGATTTCGGTTCATTTGTGCGCTGCCCACTAAAAGCAGTACGCACCATATAAGCATCAACCGCACTTGGCGAAATTCGTTGCGCCGCAAGAATTGCCTTGCCAGCATCACCAACAACCACATCGCGTTTTGGACGTTCAGCACATTTAACAATAGCTTTAGCAACCAAGCTAGGTTGGTAAACTGGCGGTACTCCCATCGGCTTCACTCCCAATTTGGTACGCGCCTTATTAAACAAGGGTGTATTGATAGAAGCTGGCATGATATTCGTAACGCTAATAGGCAGCTTCTCATGCATCAACTCAACACGCAGAGATTCTAAAAAGCCGTCTACACCGTGTTTTGATGCAGCGTAGGCACTTTGTAATGGTAAACTTCGCCTTGCCTCCACCGACGTCACATGAATCAACGCCCCACGCCCTTCCCGCTTCAGATGGGGTAACGCTGCCATCGCACCATATACCTGCCCCATCAAATTAACATCAATGATACGCTTAAATTCCTCTGGTGTTGTCACCTCAAAAGCAGCATATAGTTCCACAGCCGCATTATGTACCCAAGTATCGAGACGCCCGTATTCCTCGACGGCTCGATCTGCGATCGCTTTGACTTGCTCAAACACTGTGACATCAGCGACTACAGCAGTGGCTTCACCACCCATTTTCTGGATTTCTTCCACTAAAGACTCTAATCCTGGCTGGCTGCGAGCGGCTACTACCACCTTTGCGCCTCGATTGGCAAACTGCAAAGCTGCATTTCGCCCAATCCCACTAGAAGCCCCAACTACCGCAACAACTTGTTGATTGATTGGCTTAAGCTGTATTTGCATTACTCCTGCTCCTGCAAAATTACTCTACACTCCTACCCATCAAATAAGTCAGAGCAAAGGCGGTGGTTCATCAGTCGCAGGGTTAATCAATACAATTGTTCTTCTACTACCTGTTCTATAAATTTTTGCACTAATACCATTTCACTTTTTGAGTGATTCATATTCAACCCCTCCCAACCTCCCCTTAGTAAGGGGAGGTGCCGTAGGCGGTGGGGTAGATCCATATCAGCCTTTTCGTGAAATAGTATAAAGGTACTTGTAAAGCATTGTCTTGTTGAGTCAAAATTTCTTTTCGTATCAGTTTTCGTACAATGCCTCTATCTTGCTTTGTAGGAGTTTGCCCTTGAAAAAGACGGCGGAGGAAATTGCGATCGCTCTGATGTAAAGTTGTCCATAGTTCCCTGAAATACTGATCGCCCCGCTCTAGTACTGTGGGAATAACAGCTTGAACATCTGCTGTAGAGACACGAAATCTCCTGTCTTTAGAAATCGCTTCTAAATCTCGCTTGTTTACCCTAATATCCTGGTTTAGTAGTTTTACCACTTCGTAACACACTAGCTGTATCAAATAAGGTTGGCAGCAAGTCAATTTGATAATCTCATTTACAGCTTCTGGGGTATAGATTGATGGTTTTCTTTCCCTAACAACTATTCACATCTGGATTAACAAAATTTTATTAGTGGGATAGGTTCACGTGTCATTTTCATCAATGTTCTTCTCCTGCATAGATCCACAATGCTTCGGTTTTCCCCGATCGCTCAAATCCACATTTTTTATAAAAGGCGATCGCCTCTTTGTCTGCAACTAGAATTTGTTGGTGAAAATCTTGATAGCGAGACATTAATATTGTCATAATTTGTCTGCCTATACCTCGCTTGTGATACTCTGGCAACACCAATAAATGAGGATAGTAAACGACTAAAAAACCATCAGAAATAGCGTTTCCAAGTCCGACTAATTTATTCTTATCCCATGCCGAAACTAAGGAGTGGGAATTTGTTAGGGCGTTGTAGAGTTGCTCCGGCTTGTCGGCTGAAGACCAGTGATTTGCCTTGTACAATGTCAGGATGCTGTGCAAATCAATATCGCGGCTTTCTTTATAGGTGATTTTTGTTTGATCCATATCTTCTTACTGCTGTAGAAGTTGCGCGATCGCTCTGCCTAAATACTCATACTCCTCAATCGTGTTATAAATCTGCGCTGAAATCCTTACTAGTAATTTTGGTGTTTCCTGCCAAGGAACTATTTGCACCTGAATATTAAACATATCAAACAACTCATCGCGTACAGATATAAAATTGCGATTTTCCAAAGCAGCAGGCATAGGTACAACCGCCATTGAGCCAATCATCTCATCAGGGCAGGGTGGCAATACTTCCAACGCTTCACAAAGTAGCTTTCTTGCTTGCAACACAAGTTGATGGTTTCGCTGCCTTAATTCATCCCAACCACCGGGCAGTAGCGATCCCAGAAATGCGATCGCTTCTGGTACGCACATATATGCTGTGGGATCGTCTGTTCCCATCCAATCAAATTCCAATTGAAAGCGACTTTTATCGGTACGCGGTGAGTTAGCACCGTGGCTGATTGTCAATGGGCGAATATCTGGCTGTTTATTTCGATGCACGTACAAAAATGCTGCTCCCTTTGGCGCACACAGCCATTTGTGGCAATTCCCTGTGTAGTAAGTTGCGCCAATTTCTCGCAAGTTTAGAGCTAACATTCCGGGTGCGTGAGCGCCATCTACAAGCGTATCTATACCCTGCTCGTGCAATTGTTGCACAAGTTGCTGTAGGGGAAAAATTAACCCAGTTTGACTCGTCACATGATCTAAAAGTGCCAGCCGTGTTTTTGATGAAGCTTGCTCTAGAATTGCCTCTAAAACCTGTTGTGGCGACTCAATTGGGAAAGGAACTTTGGCAACAACAACCTGCACCCCCGTGCGGCTGGCAATAAAATCTAGAGCATTGCGACAAGCGTTGTATTCGTGGTTAGTAGTGAGTATTTCGTCTTCGGGATGAAAGACAAGAGAACGCAAAACCGAATTGACACCAGTAGTTGCATTCGGGACAAAAACCAAATCTTCAGTATCAACATCCACAAATGCCGCTAATTTGTTTCTGGCTTCATCTATTAGCGGTTCCCACTCTCTAGTGAAAAATCTTAGTGGTTCTTGTTCTAATTGCGATCGCAAGCGCTCTTGAACTGCTAACACCGCTTTCGGACAAGCCCCAAAAGAGCCATGGTTGAGAAACGTCACTTTTTGATCAAGCAACCACAAATCTTTAAAGTATGAAGGTTGAGGGTTGAGGTGTAAAATTCTCTCTTTATCCTTCATCCCTTTACCTTGATTGTTTTTCTTAACTCCCCAGGCAGGATTCGAACCTGCGACCAATCGGTTAACAGCCGACCGCTCTACCACTGAGCTACTGAGGAACGCCGCGATTTCTTATATTAGTACCAAAAAATATAAATAGCAAGTACTTTAAAAAATTTTTTGGAAAAATGTTTGGATACCAGTTTCACTCTATGATGTCTCAGTGCTAATTAGCTCTGAACCTAGCTCAAGAGTTATTAAGGACTAATGTATCTGTTGGCCTACTTACAATCCCATTCTCAGTTCGGCTAAACGCTGCCGAGCCTTAGCATCGATAGAGTTAGCTAAAAATCTACCATTAGACTTTTTGCGTGGTTGATACTTTTGTCGAGTCCGACAAACAGTAGCTTGTACCTCATAGCACAGTTGTTGGGCTGACATCCATTCCGCACCGTACCCTTGCACTACCAATTGCTGTGCGCGATCTGATGTCGCAACAATCATGCGAGCAGAAAAAGCTTGAGTCAGTGAAGAACGAACAGATGCACAGACTTTTTCAATATAGGTGTCTGCTGTCTGCCCGAAATCAGTATAATGAACACAGAGAAGCTCAGTGATGATTTCTTTATTGCTACAGGAGTTTTGATATTGGGCATCAAAAACAATTTGCGTATTGTAGCCCACAAAAGCGCTGTAACCGATCAAAGTTTCTACCAGTTCCCAACGTGCTGCTTCTAGTCCAGCACTATCACGAGTCTTTTTAAGGCAAGACCAAGCACCAATTATATTGTAGCCGTCTACAAGCAAAACGGCTGTAGATGAGGGACGAGGCATGGTTTTGAATCACAATTTTCTAAAGTTAACAAAATTCATTCATAACTTTTATAGTAATTCAACCATCCCTTGTAACACTATGTTACATAAGCAAAAAAGTGATTACTTTATAAATAATTGCTTCAAGAAAGGCTAGGGACTAGGGAAGAGGACACGGGGACACGGAAGGGGACAAGGAGCACCAGGGGCAGAAGGGAAGATCCCCAAGACTGCAATGCCTCCCCAAAGCACTGGCTCCCCTACTAACTACTAACTACTAGCCCCTAGTCCCTTTTACGAGCTTTCCTCGTCCGAGCGCATCAAACGTTCTTTGAGACGTTGGGCTTCTCCTTGATCTATTAATGAGCCTCTTTCTAATAAAAAAGCACCGTCACAATAATCTAATTCGTCGAGACGATGTGTGACCCAAAGAGCGGTGATACCCCGACTTTTGACTAATTTGCGGACACCGGCCACCAATTCTAGCTGGCTATCTGGATCGAGTAATGCAGTCGGCTCATCTAGTAGTAAAACTGGACAGTGACGAGCTAAAGCACCAGCGATCGCTATTCGTTGTTTTTGTCCTCCACTCAAGGCGTATATAGGGCGTCGTTGCAATCCCAGCAAATTTACTGCTGCTAACGCCTCTTCAACCCTGGCTCTCACAGCAGCTAGTGGTAATTTTTCTTCCACCAGCCCAAAAGCTACATCACCACCAACGGTAGGCATCACCAGTTGATGATCGGGATTTTGGAAAACAAAACCAACGGGATGCAAAATTCCTATTTCGCCAGATTGAGGAGCCAATAGCCCTGCTAACAGTCTAAGTAATGTTGATTTTCCACTACCATTTGTACCCAAAAGCATCCAGAATTCTCCTTTGGGTACTTCTAAAGAGCAAGCTTTAATTGCCTTCTCACCTGACGGCCAGCTGAAGTTTAAATCTTGTACCTTGATGCCCGGTTCCGCCATTTCTACACCACCAGCACCTTACTCAGAGGTTAAGGCAAAGAAACCAGGCGGTCTACCACTACCAGTGGCTACACCATCTCTCTGTGCAATCTGCACCCCTGAAATTTCACTGGCACGGACGGCAATTTTTTTCTCTGTCTTGCCCTCGCACTTGAGTTCCACAATCTCTGGCTTGCCAGAACTCATCGCCGCCAAAATTAGCTGATAAACAGCTTCAGCATCCTCCGCAGTCTTACGCTGCACTGAGATCGGGAAAGGGGTGTTTTTTACGGTTAAATCAATGTTAAACATCTAGCCTGAATTTAATTTAACTTTTGGTCTAATTCTAACTTTAGCAAGCTGAATCTCACTGCTCATTAGAAAGCTTTGCCAATTGGTAAAGACACTAGCCCAGATAGCTACATATGATGTCATTATCCAGCTTAAGAGCAGAGACAGCTAAAATCTTTATACGCAGGTTGGCGGTTGTACCTTGTGACTCATAGCTATTTCTGTAAATTTTCTTGATGGGTATTGCGTGAAATTTATCCGCAAAGATTAAGTTAAGTTAAAAAAAGACTGGAAAAATTAGCGAAGAACACTTAATATGATTAGAAGAAGTAAAAATTTGTAAATTGGATTGACAATCCAGTTTATTTTCTGTCTATAGGCAGTCAAAAAATGGCAGTCTATATATAGAGGACAAAACCTGTACTTATAAAATTTGGAGATTTGTTCTAATGACCATCGCAGTTGGACGCGCCCCCACAAGAGGGTGGTTTGACGTTCTCGACGACTGGCTGAAGCGCGATCGCTTCGTATTCGTAGGGTGGTCTGGTATTCTGCTCTTCCCCTGTGCATTTTTGGCACTAGGGGGATGGCTAACCGGCACCACCTTCGTCACCAGTTGGTACACCCACGGATTAGCATCATCCTACCTAGAAGGATGTAACTTCCTAACCGTAGCAGTATCCACACCAGCAGACGCAATGGGACATTCCCTATTGCTGTTGTGGGGTCCAGAAGCTCAAGGTAACTTCACCCGTTGGTGTCAGTTGGGAGGATTGTGGCCATTCATCGCTTTGCACGGAGCTTTTGGTTTAATCGGCTTCATGCTGCGGCAGTTTGAAATCGCTCGCTTAGTGGGCATTCGTCCCTACAACGCGATCGCATTTTCAGCACCAATTGCCGTATTCGTAAGCGTATTCTTGATGTACCCCTTGGGACAGTCAAGCTGGTTCTTTGCTCCGAGCTTTGGCGTCGCAGCAATCTTCCGTTTCTTGCTATTCTTGCAAGGGTTCCACAACTGGACACTCAACCCCTTCCACATGATGGGTGTAGCAGGAGTATTGGGTGGTGCGCTGCTGTGTGCGATTCACGGTGCGACAGTCGAAAACACCCTGTTTGAAGACGGCGAAGCAGCAAACACCTTCCGCGCCTTCAATCCAACTCAAGCTGAAGAAACCTACTCGATGGTGACAGCAAACCGTTTCTGGTCTCAGATCTTCGGTATTGCTTTCTCCAACAAGCGCTGGTTGCACTTCTTCATGTTGTTTGTACCAGTCACAGGCTTGTGGATGAGTGCGGTTGGCATCGTTGGTTTGGCATTGAACCTGCGTGCTTACGACTTCGTCTCTCAAGAACTGCGCGCAGCAGAAGATCCAGAGTTTGAAACTTTCTATACCAAAAACATTTTGCTGAACGAGGGTATCCGCGCTTGGATGGCTCCTCAAGATCAGCCACACGAGAAATTTGTGTTCCCAGAGGAAGTTCTACCTCGCGGTAACGCTCTGTAATTAGAGTCTGATTTTTAGAATTTCAAAGGCTCTCGATGATAAATCGGGGCCTTTTTTGTTTTAGTATCAGCAACCGTCAACAAATCATACAAATTCTCAAAGATGCACTTAATATTAAAAAACTAACCACAAAGGACACATTAGACGTGGAGCGGCTACTTACCCTACGGGAAGCCGGGCAAAGCCCGTCTACAGAAGCCACTACTCTACCTTGAAGCCGGACTACGTCCGTCTACGTGTCTACCCGTAAGGGTAGGACACAAAGAAAGAAGTCGGTACTCATTAAGTGAAAGTTTATAGAGAATTGGTATCACCCGTATTAGCATCAAAGGTTATTGAAGTTGGTTAAGTTGCGCTTACTGTTCGAATTGTTCTAAAGCCCACATTGCCATTTGCCTTACCTCCTCATATTCATCTTGCAATGTATTAGTTAAGCCTTCTAGCGCTCGCTTGTCTTTGAGCATTCCTAAAGATACTGCTGCCGAGCTTACAATTAGCTCCTCCTTTTCGCTATGCCCTAGTTGGGATTGAAGTGGATGAATTTAGAACCTATGAAGAATGATTTTCGGACGAGCTAATGAAAGAAGAACCAGAGAAATTTAGCGGCTTAGTAATATCTGAAGATATTTGGAAGAGGTTGGGTAATCCCGAATGTTTTGTAAGCTTTAAACCAGGCTATCTTTGGATTCCATTTCGTCCACTTACTAACTGGATAGCAGGAGATTGAGAGAGGTTTAATGGCTCTTAGTTACAATAATTATGACTATATGCATTTGTATCATAGTTTTGGTGAAACGGTATTAGCGAGTGCGATCGCCTTTTACCTTCTGCCACGCCAGGTGAAGCCAGTCGCCCACGGCGCTGCCTCACCACCGCACTGGCTCCTCTGTCACCTGCCTTTTACTTATCTGCTTAATCTCTGTGTTACCTACTTGTATCAATTCCATATATATATGCTCCAATCTCACAGGTTGCCGTGAAATTGAATCAATAGCAATGCCATCAAACTGTGCAATTATCTCTTTTAATTCCAAATGTTCCGATAACCAAAAAGCCAAATCATTTCCATAACGCCGAGGCGTAAAACCACAGGCAATTGCACGCGCGATCGCTTCCTCCTCTTCATCAGTTTGCACAATCAAAATTTCTTTAGCTGGAATAAAACTACGCAAATCCTCTAAACAACCCTCAGCTAAAATGCAACCATTTTTCAAAATACCAATTCTGTTGCACAGGCGCTCTGCTTCATCTAATAAATGAGTGGTTAATAAAATTGTCATGCCCTGATTTTTGAGTTGTTTAATCAACTCCCAAATTTCGTACCGCGCTTCAATATCTAAACCAGTGGTAGGTTCATCTAAAATGATTAACTTTGGCTGATGCACCAATGCCACTGCAATATTTAAGCGCCGTTGCATACCACCACTCAGAGTTTCGACGGGACTTTTTGCCCGATCTAATAAATTCACAGCTTCCAAAGCAGCTTTGATTCTTTGTTTCCGTTTTACTCTATCTAAACCGTAAATTTTTGCAAAAAACTTGAGGTTTTCTTCACAAGAAAGTCCTTTGTATAATAAATTTTCTTGTGGTGCAATCCCAATGAAATTTTTTGTTGTTTCTGAAACTGGTTGATGATTAATTTTTACGGCACCACTATCAGCTTGCAATAAATTACAAATAATATTAATTGTAGTAGTTTTGCCTGCTCCATTTGCACCTAGTAAACCATATATTTCTCCAGGAGCGACATCAAGAGTTAAATTCTGAAGAACTTGTCTTTTACCATAGGACTTATTGAGCTTTTCTATAGACAGCATAGTTTTATATTGGTTTTATATTATTAGTGAAATGTGAGCAAGTAGGTGGACATACTTCAACATAAAATGCCAACCTTTAAAACCTATTTAGGAAGGTTATTTTACCTTCTGCCTACCTACGGAAGCCGCTTGCGCGTCTACTGCCCTCTGACTTGAAAGTCACCTCACCCCCTGCCCCTCTCCTTGCTAAGGAGAGGGGTGTCCGACAGGACGGGGTGAGGTTTTTCATGCCTGGCGATGAAACTTGTTTCATTGGGACTGCCTTCTGCCTTCTATCGATCACAATCTCCTTTCTACTAGCAGCATCCGTCGATAAGCTACCCAACCCCCGAAAATCATGATGGCTGCAAAACCAAAAAGAAACCTGAGATGAGACGCAATCTCTCTGAAATTGTTCCCCTCCGCAGATACTCCTAACAGAGCTTCACTCATGTGATAAATCGGATTGATTTTAGCAATTTCAAGTAATATTTCCGGTAAAAATGTAGTGGGGAAAAATGCCCCACCTAATATTAATAAAGGTACTCCAAAAGCAGCAACTAGAGAGTTGACATCTTCGGTACGACGAGCCAATTGTGTACCTAAAATAAAGCCTAAACCAACATAGGCGATGATACTCAATAAAATAATTATTGCTCCTAAGAATATCGAACCCTGGAAGATTGCACCCCACAATGCTGCGATTGTGTAAATAAGTAATGTTTGTCCAATACCAATGCAACTATGAGCCAAAAAAATACCTAGAAAATAGGATGTACCACTTAAAGGAGAGATAAAAAGGCGTTTGAGGGTTTGCTGTTCTCTTTCTGAGACTACGGTAGAAACGCTGCCACCCAAACAGCTAAAAAATAGGGCTGCTCCTACTAAAGTAGAAGGAGCAGCATATTCAAAACCTCGTTCTGTTGACAGGTTCATACTTTCTGCCAACACAAATCCGTTAATTATCAGCACAGAAACAGGAAAGATAATCCAAAATATTAGACTGCGTCTGCGCCGTAATAGTTCAATTAAAATGCGCTGAGTCACAGCCATTGTTTCACGCCGGTGTTTCATCGCGATTAAGTTACAGCAGTAGTAAGTCAACACGCGTATTTACTGTCATCAGCCATGTGTCCCTCGCCTACACAATTCTATTGGCTGGAGTATGAGCGTCTTGACAGGAGCAGTAGAGTAACCTTGGTTTACGAGGGCTGATCCAAGGTTTGTTCGGCAAGATACCTTAAAGTATATACAAATATTAAGTTATATTACTAAGTTTATATGGTTTATGGTTTATTCACAGGGCTAGTAATCTATCGCATAGGTTTTGAGGTGTTCGTAGTCAGCGATGCACGCGCTCTCGGAGTTTATGATTAAAGTCCTTACTATGAACTTATAGCCTGCGATCGCTCAATTATGTGAAAACTACAGCCTAGATTCAGCCCGACTATCTTGAACAGTCAAGAATCTTGTTTCTAAGGTTGTGTGCAGGAGCAAAACAGAAGCAAAAGACTGACAAAGAGAAATTTAACTATAGTAAAATTTAGAGCATAATTTTCGTTACCCTTTTGGATTAAAAACCTTAACGTCAAGGCTAATTAGTTTAGTGTTGCTGAAAAAGTGGATGATTGAAGTTGGCGTAAAAATACACTAGACACAGTGAATATCGTGTCATGCAAATTCCGAAATCATCTCAAAATGACGCAATGCCAGATGACAAAGCTGGCAATTTGAATTTAATACTAAATAAATCTGAATAAGAAGCAACTTGCTAAATTAATTATTATCTAATTGCTTCTAAAGAAAGATAATGAATGACAAATGAATAAGTTAAGTTAAAGGTAGAAATGAAATAGAGAGAAAAATTATGAATAAGACACTGTTAACTACTTTGTTGTTTGTATTTTTATTATTGTTTATCATATCTCCATTTGCTTCTCTTGCAAGCCTAATGCTACTGTTGGTAATTACAGCATTTATATTCTTCATAGGAAGTTTGCTGCAAGCAATAATTGGTGGTAATAAAGCTGACAACAACTCTCTATAACAGCAAAATATAGTAGTGATAAAGGCTACTAATAGATAATAGTCAAAATACTATTAGCTTACTTTGTTATGACCTGTGATAAGTAAGATTGAATTGGATGAAACATCAGCTAGACAAACAATCTAACACAGATGGTAGCATTTGCCACAGACTTAAGCTAGCGTTAACGTACAATTTAGCTTTATAACCTAATGCATATCTAGCATTAACACTCTGCCTACTTTTTTGGTTGGTGGAACAAGGTAGATTTGGGTGAGTTACTGATCACCTACTACAATATCTGTATTTAAAGATGAGCTTTATCACCCATCTTTGCTTTTTTAATGTCTTAAAAATTACTTGATTAATTACTTTTAAAATCAACAATGTGTGTAAATTTGAGAAAATATAATCATTAACTTAGTAATCTTCCAAGAAATCAATTAAATTTAGTAAAAATATCACTACCTTAAAAATACAAAAACGGCTAATCTATTATTACTTAAGCGGAGCCTCAAGACTAATACCGCTTCATAGGATAGCTAAGGGATGAAAGACTGGATTACAAAATTGACCATCTGTACAGTATTCTTGTGCTATTTGTTGTTTGCAACCGAGAATGCATTGGCCGATAAACTTTTAAGTAGTTATGTGCAGCAATTTAATGGCTTGCCAGTATTTGAAAATATAGGCATTACTGATAATTCAGACAAAGAAGATAGAAAAGAAAGTTTTCGACGATTTCGTGAAAAATTAAAAGATACAGATAAATTAGAGGGACTTTTCACCCTTTATCGTAATAAAGATTCTGGTGAGGTTTATTGGGAAATTAGACCAGAACAACTAAATAAAAATTATTTGTGTACAGTTACATTAGAATCGGGTGTAGGAGAAAGTGGTATTTATAGTGGATTACCTCTACAAGATTTTCTCTTCTACTTCCAACGAGTAAACTATAACTTGCATTTTGTTGTTCGTAATGTCAAGTTCCGTGCAAAGTCAGATGAGCCAGAAGTGCGATCGCTCGCTCGTTCCTTTAGCGATTCAGTTTTGTATGCGCTCGAAATAGCTAGTATTGATCCCTATACTAAAAGCATTCTAATAAAACTTGATGACCTGCTGATGCAGGATTTTCCTGGTTTGGCTTCCCTATTAAAATACTCTTTGCAGGCTGATTACCATCTAGAAGAGAAAAAATCATATTTTGGAGATGTCAAAATTTTCCCTTTCAACCTAGAGATTGACTCAATTTACAATTTTTCATCATCAGAAGGGGCATATTTAGTCACTTTACCTGACAGCAGAGCATTGACTCTGAAAGTACATTACAGTTTTTCCCTACTACCCGAAAATAACGGTTATATTCCCAGAGTTGCTGATGATAGGGTAGGATATTTTATCACTGCCTTTCAGGATTTTCCTCACAATCAGAGCAAAGAACCCTTTGTACGTTACATCCACCGTTGGCATTTAGAAGCATCCAATAGTAGCGCACCTTTGTCCCCACCCAAAAAGCCAATTGTATTTTGGATTGAAAATGCTGTGCCATTAGAGTATCGTGATCCGATTCGTGAAGGCGTCTTGATGTGGAACAAAGCATTTGAAAAAGCCGGATTTCAAAACGCCATTGAAGTGCGGCAAATGTCAGATCATGCAGATTGGCAGCCAGCAGATGTGCGGTATAACACGATTCGCTGGTTTAATTCTTTAGATGCAGGTTTCGCCAGGGGGCCAGCACGTGTTAATCCTCTGACTGGAGAAATATTAGATGCAGATATAATTGTGGATGCCAACATGGTGCGTTCAATTGAGCAGGAATATCGCGCACTGATGGGAACAGATTCAATATTTATGGATGAATCCTTTTCTCAAAGGGGTAAAAACTTATGCCAAGCCTTAAGGGAGAAGCACAAAACAGATAGCAATCATGCCATCTTGATGCCTGATTCTGACTTGTGCTATGGTGTGGAGTCTGCAAATCAAGCCGCAATGGGGGCGCTGGCGTTGTCACTGTTGCAAAACGCTACACCAAATAGTGATGAGATGAAAAAGTACGTGCATCAGTATTTGCGTTCTCTAATTGCTCACGAAGTCGGGCATACTTTAGGTTTGCGTCACAACTTTCACGGCAGTACCATGTTAGCGCCTCAAGAATTAAACAATACCGAAATTACTCGCACCAAAGGTTTAGTAGGTTCGGTGATGGATTATTTGCCCGTGAATCTAGCACCTGTGGGAGTAAAGCAAGGCGATTATTTTCCGGCAATTATTGGCCCTTACGACGAATGGGCGATAGAGTATGGTTATAAACCTCACCCGCACCTAACAACAGAGGCGATCGCTCCTGAAGCTGAAAAACCTTTTTTAGAGGAGATTGCTTTGGCTTCGCCTCAACCAGAATTATCTTATGCTACCGATGAAGATATTTGGGACATCAACCCTCTTGCCAATGTTTGGGATATGAGTAACGATGTACTGCTTTATTGTGAGTGGCAAATGGATAATGCCCGCATGATGTGGCAGCAACTTGAAAAGCGTTATCCAGTCAAAGGAGAAAGTTATAGTGACTTACGTGTATTGTTCAATAGAGTGCTGAGATACTATTTTCGTAATGCTTCCTTACTGACTCAATATATCGGCGGGCAATATTTTCGGCGTCACCATGCCGGTAAAGATACTCGCCCTAGCTTTATACCTGTTTCTTTAGAACAACAACGTCAGGTATTAGCGACGTTACAAAAGAATGTTTTTGCTGGGGATGCTTTGAGTTTCTCACCACAATTGCTCAATCAGCTAGTACCCTCACGATGGCAACATTGGGGGAACTATGTACCTGTATCACGTCTGGATTATCCAATTCACGAGCGAATTCTACACTTTCAAAGTTCGATTTTAAGATCGCTTTTAGATAGCGATCGCCTCCATCGTTTACGGGATATAGAATTCAAAACTCTGCCAGGGCAAGTACTGTCTATGCCAGAATTATTTGATACTTTGCAAAAAGATATTTGGACAGAAGTTTTTGACTTAAAGCAAGCAAAGCCAATTTCTAGTATCCGTCGTTCATTGCAAAGAGAATATCTGAGTATTTTGCTGGAGATGGTGTTGCGTACTAGCGATGTACCTGAAGATAGTCGTACATTGGCTTGGTACCAACTGCGCCAACTCCATCAAGCTATTGATGCTAACCTCAAGCAACAGAGCGATAACTTGGATATTTATACCCTAGCTCACTTAGAAGAAACAAGCGATCGCATTACTAAAGCATTAAACGCACAATTGTACTCAAAGTAGGTTAAATGTAAAGTTCACATTTTGCATGGTTTGCTCCATGGTTACTTTGGCTAACTGCGGAAACGTTTCTTGTAGCGCTTGGAGTTAGCAATTGCTTTGGCTTTACGCTTATTTTTTTCTAGAGGTGTTTCAAAGTGACGATGTTTTCTTACGTCAGGCATAATTCCCGCTTTGGAAACTTGCCGTTTAAATCGACGTAAAGCTGACTCAAGTCCCTCATTTTCGCCCACTACGATTTGAGTCATTCGCTTTCTCCTCAATAATTTAACTGGTAGAGGTAGTCGGAAGAATAAAAAAGGGCAGACACTTACTCTGCCCAAGAGAAATAAAAGCTAAATTTTGAAAACAAAATTTAGTAGCGGCGAGAGTATCCTCCACCATTATTTCCGCGTCTACCACCGAAAGAACCACCATCTGACTTAGGTTTCGCTTTATTAACCTTCAAGTCACGACCCATCCACTCAGCACCATCAAGCGCATCAATGGCAGCGAGTTCTTCAGCTTCTGAACTCATTTCTACAAAAGCAAAGCCACGTACACGACCGGTTTCACGATCAACTGGCAACTGAACTCTTTTCACAGAACCATATTCTGTAAAAACCTCATTCAAAGCCTCTTCTGTGACTTCATAAGAGAGGTTGCCTACATAAACTGACATAGATTTTCTCCAAAATCATGAGTGTGTGGAGATGTAGATTTCGGAGAAAAGCCTGCCAATATCAAAAGGTTAAAGCCCATCAATACCACAAACAAACACTATTACCGAATTCTATTCTCGCTTGCCATGTTAGTACAAAATTCAATTCTCACCCACCGTAATTTAGAAATTTGTATGAAAAATTTGCTACTAGGGTTTTGTCTAGTTCTTTTGGTGCTGTAGAAATACAAAGAGGTAGGCGATCGCACGGCGAGGGCGCTCACACTTCGCGAATGCGATCACGTAAGTTAGCTTGAGATTTGCGGAACTGCTTGCTATTGGAATTGGTTGAGCAGAACCATAGTAGATCTATGTTTCGTTACTGTATTGCTACTCCTAATACTTAATATAAAGAGCCACATAAACGTTGCAGTTCGACTTCTGGTTGTCCAAAGTGTTGTTGGCGGCACAATAGAACCTGAGCCGAGCGGTATCGAAAGAAAAGCTGGTGACTAAACCACCCTAGCGGAGCACCAATAATCAAACCGAGCAATAAGCCAGTTATTAAAAGAGGCAATGGATTACGTCTATTTGGGGAAATATCTTGTCTAGGAGTAGTATTTTTAATCATATGGGTTTTCCTCCACCTGCTCACCTTTCTTAAAAAGAGCAAAAACAAGGTCTATTGGCGTCTCTCTGTGTACTTATTTCGTCATAAGCAAAGACACTGACTGGGTGTGAGTTTTCCCGTATAGTTAAATGAAGAAATATAAAGGCTTAACTATTCTCTCTTGCTGCCAGAGTCATTACACATTCATGCAGGACAATAAATTAGTGGCTGAACTCTTCTAATTAGCCTTAAAAATATTTATTTTTATCCAGTTTATAGTATTGAAGATATAATTCTCATTCTGATTGCAGAATAATATAATTAAGTTTTGAAATTGAACAAATAAATTTTAGAGTAATTATGCCCTATGAGAATAATTTTGGGCAATGCCCATGACTTGAAGATGAACAATAAGTTTATTTTCTCAATTTTAATAAGCGAAAAAATGCAAAATTTCTATTCTGATATTTCACTGCCTGTAGCTATAATAACTATGAGGATTGCATTCTGTGTTTTAACTCCTTCCTCATTTCTTGACTGAATAAGAATCTTGCCAAAATGGCAACCCAGTTCTGATATCCTCAGTTAAATTGAATAAAGATAAACGACTTCAAGGGTGTTGTTATCAGGGTGTATCACAATAAAAGACTTGTGATACACTCTCTCTAAAAATAAATTTCAAGAAGTAGGAATATTATCTATACATGATATAAAAATTGATAATTGAAATTAACAAATAATAATGAGTTTGACATTTACTGCGCCAGGAATTAGTGTGTAATGACATTGTCGTTATCCCACACGTTAGCCCCCTAAATAAATGGCAGTGTCTTTACAGATTCCTGTTCACTTCAGTAGTAAATGTCAGAGTGGGAGTTCAAAGCGAATGGTATGCTAACTCCCACTTTTATTTTTATTGACATAACTGCAAAAATGTACATTCCCAAACGAGGCGTGGCTGGGCATAACAAAGCAGAGATTTACGAGCTTGTTCTAGCTGCTTGACAATACTTGGTTGCTGCCATTGCTGCCAGTAAGACAGCTGAAGATAATCAATTAACCACAGTTGTGCTTCAGTGTCTAAAGCTTTGTCGATTTCTTTAGCTAATTCCAAGGCTTGGATATAGTTTTTTGGTATTTTGGTTACGGCTTGCAGTAGTTCTGGGGAAATAGTTTGCAGTTGCTCATAGGCAGCGATCGCTTCTCCAGGGCTACCAGCCGCAATACTTAATACAGCCCGGTGTTGCAAAATTTCCTGATGCCCGATACTTGTGAGTACCTCAACTATTGCAACTGAATCTAAGCGATAAAAGGGAACGCGTTGACAGCGTGACACCAGTGTCGGCAAAATAGACTCTGGGGAAGGAGCTATTAAAATTAATGTTGCCTGCCCTGGTTCTTCTAGAGTTTTCAGCAAGGCATTGGCAGCAGCTTCTGCCATTGTTTCTGCCTGTTCCAAAACTACTATTTGCCTTGGTGCTTCCAAAGGTGGGCGGCTAAGAAATTCAGTAATTTCGCGAATTTGCTCTAGACGAATCACAGGTGGTGCTTTACGCTTAAGTCCTTTCTCTGCTGCTTCGGTTGCTGTTAGGCGTTGTCCTTGATACTGATATGTTGGCTTTATCCATAGCACATCTGGATGGTTGCCTTTTTGCAGTTTGGTGCGAATATCAGTAAGATCTTCAGATAAACCATCAGTAAATAGAAATTCTATAAAACACCGTGCCGCCAAACCTCGTCCTATACCATTAGTTCCTAAAAATAAGTAAGCTGGTGCAACTCTGTTTTGTTTAACAGCTTGAGTCAGTAACTCTACTGCTTGTTGTTGTCCTATAAGTTGTGCAAACTGGTCAGTCATAATTAAATGTATAAGAATTTAACTCAACGCTTGTGTACTAGCACAAGCAATCTTAAAGTTAGAACTAACACATAGGAGTTACATGAGTATGTTAGTACCAGCAGAAACGGTCAGAATCTTTCAAAACCAACCAGAATTGAGATTTTCTCCCGGCCAAGTTATTTTTGAACAAGGGCAGGAAGGAGAGTTGATGTATGGCATCTTAATGGGAGAAGTAGAATTGCGTGTTGATGGTAAAGTGGTCGAAATTATCAAAGCTGGTGATGTTTTTGGTGAAGGAGCTTTAGTTCATCCAACTCGAAATAGGGCATCCACGGCGATCGCTAAAACTAACTGCATAATTGCATCTATGAACAAAGATCGTTTTCTTTTTGCCGTTCAAGAAACTCCTATGTTTGCGCTACAAGTAATGCAGAGTTTCTCAGATCGCCTGCGCCGGATCAAGCAAAATATATAACGCTGTTTTTACCTTTTGACTTGCTTATATCCCCACTCATCCAGTTTTAAGAGCAAAATTTTCTGAATCGCCTGTCGGATTGCATCTACACTGACACTAGCATCTACCCTTACTGTTCGCTCTGGGTAGGATGCAGCTAATTCTGTATACCCTTTTTGAACACGACGATGAAAGGCAATATTTTCTTGTTCAATGCGATCGCCTCTGTTGTTAGGTGTGGTGACGGCATCAGCATCGCTGCTGGCGCTATCCCCGCTCGCATCATCGCCATCGGCAATGGCAGAAGCTTTATGTTTGCGAGCTAGCCCCGCCTCGACATCAACATCTAGCCAGAAAGTTAAATCGCTTTCTAGCCCATTGGTAGCAATGGTGTTGAGCTGAACAATTAAATTCATGTCTAAACCGCGGCCATAACCTTGATAAGCTACGGTAGAGTCTGTATAGCGATCGCATAATATAATTTTCCCGGCTGCGAGAATTGGTTTAAGTTCTTCGACGTGTTGCGAGCGATCGGCAGCATATAACAATAATTCTGCTCTGTCTGTAATAGGAAAGGCAGATGGTTCTGACGATTCTCCTTCTGCCTTTTGAAGTAACAAGCGGCGCAGATGCAAGCCCAACTCTGTTCCCCCAGGTTCGCGAGTAATTAGCACAGGGATACCAAGACTTTGCAGCCACTCACCACAAAGCTGAATTTGAGTTGTTTTCCCACAACCTTCTACCCCTTCAAATACAATTAACTTGCCATTCATGCGTTTTGATTTTGCTGCTAACGACTTTTATCCTGGCAGAAA
Source organism: Chlorogloeopsis sp. ULAP01 (assembly GCF_030381805.1). Taxonomy (NCBI): domain Bacteria; kingdom Bacillati; phylum Cyanobacteriota; class Cyanophyceae; order Nostocales; family Chlorogloeopsidaceae; genus Chlorogloeopsis; species Chlorogloeopsis sp. ULAP01. Next base: position 135,506 of record NZ_JAUDRH010000018.1, on the reverse strand, counting down.
AAGGGGTAGCTTTTACCAACTGACGACTTTTTCGTTAGGACGTTGGATAATCGTTTCCAGAACTCGTCGTTTCGCTTTGGGATCGATACCTACTAACCGCACATACTCGCCACTATATTCGGCCAAACACGATTCTACAGTTGATATGGCATCCGACTCATTTTGAATCTGACCTAAGGCACAACTTTGCCAAGAACCAGTGCGGAAACGTCGCTCATCTACGTGTTCTACGCCAATTTTATGACCTTGAGACAAAATATTACGTACTTGTTCTACCGTCTCCGAACTCAACTTAGTGTGAGATTTTTCTTGTTTTTGGAAGCCGTTTGTTGTGCTTGGTTGGTTTGAGCCATTGCCTGAGTAACCAGTAGCAGGTGTTACAGGTTGCGACGTAGCAGCAGGTTGATAACTTTGCCGCATATTCCGGTTGTACTCAGACACTAAGCGGTAATCTTCCACTCGTTTTTGTTCGCCAACCATTAAGTTAGCCATCTCTAACAAGTGAGAAAGACTGAAATTAGGCTTGTTGAATTGTGGTGGTCCTTCTAAACTGTTTACTACCCGTTGAGATATGCGCTCAACTCCGATTTGATAGATGAACTCGCGGATTTGTTCGTCATAAATTCGCGATCGCAAAGCGCTAAAAAAGTCAATTGACTGATGTGGGAACGTATCCACTAACTGCTCTACTTCTCGGTGCGAAAGCCCATCTTCACTAAAAATTCCACCTACAATCCCGATCTTGTCATTTCTATCTGGTTCCCAGTAAAATTTTTCCATCCGCCCATCACGAATCAAAGGCGCGTATAGGGTAGAAAAATCATTTCCTGTCACAATAATTGGCACGCGATGTAAAGGCGTGGCATCGTAACTGCCGGGAAGTTGTACATCGGTAGGATTATCGGCAATATTCATCAGTGTGGCATTCACTAACTGAGTATTCACCGTGTACTGCGTACCTTCATCAAAGCGCCCCGCACCCGCATCTAAATCATTAATCATTAACACGCACATTTTGCCGCGTACTTTGATTAATTCTGCTGTTTCCCGATAGCGCAGACGAATCAGGCGTGCTGGATCTCCTGCATCCGGACTTTCTAATTCTCCGCCAGAAATGAGAGTAACTTCCACACCCATTCTCTCGAAGACTAACTCACATTGAAAGGATTTGCCTTCACCTTTACGTCCATGAATACCCAAAATCAAAGGTACTCGTACACCAGGCAGGTTAAGGAAGTTTTTGGTAATAAAAACTGCTAATTTGTCCAGAAAGCGAGGAGCGATATAGTAACTCATGAACCTGTGGAATTGATAGCACTGCTTAAATTAATGTTAAGTTTTTCTGACAACAAGCGATCGCTATCTTTTGACGGAAACTGAATATAAGTTGAAAAAAACTGATTGATAAAAATGTTCAAGTCTCATGTACATTCCCAATGCCTTTCGAGAAGAAGACACTGAAAAGCTAGTCGCCTTCATGCGTGCCAATAGTTTTGCCACATTAGTGTCTGTCCACAATCGTCTTCCTATTGCCTCCCATATTCCACTCGTCGTCACAGTACAAAATAATATTGTTAAGCTAACAGGTCATCTTGCCAAAGCAAATCCTCACTGGCAGGTGTTTGGAGAGATTGAATCACTTGCTATTTTCACTGGGCCCCATGCTTATATTTCACCATCTTTGTATGAAAAGCGTGAGAGTGTGCCAACCTGGAACTATATTGCCGTTCACGCCTATGGTGTGCCTCAAATTATTACTCTCAGCGACTCTAGGGAACTGATGGACAAAATGATAGACACAATGATTGATACCTATGGCTCAGATTACAAATCACAGTGGCACAGCTTATCTGACAACTTCCGCGAAGGCATGATGAACGGTATTGTTGGTTTTGAAATGACTGTGACGCGATTAGAAGGGAAATATAAACTTAGCCAAAACCGTAGCCAAAACGATCAATACAATGTTGCACACGCGTTACTACAAAGTGCAGATCTAAATGCTCAAGCTATTGGTGCAGCAATGCAACAAAATTTTGAAACTAGTGAACAGCAATAGCTTTGGTAAAGGCGATCGCTTAACTATAACTTTACGCAAATGGTGATTCTGCACAAACTTTCAGATTTTATAGAATCTGCAATCAATAACCTATCTCCTAGTTATTACTATCAAGGGTATTGTCCTCAAACAGGCGAACTACTAAAACTAGCCCGTACCCCTTTAGCAGAAGCAGTAGCCTATGGTTTAATGCGATACCTTGCCACCGATGAGCGTTATAATTCTGAGGGCAAGATGTATGGAGTATTGCTAGTTGAACTGCCTTCTGGCGAACAAAGAGTACTCAAAGCATTTTCCGGACTTTTGAATGGTAGCAGCATGGTTGAGGGCTGGGTGCCGCCAATTTCCGGAAAAGACGAAGTTGCTTTAGACGAAGCCCGCACTTTGGTACAATTAGAAGCTATCAAACAGGAACTTATTATCCTCAGGCAACTCCCCCAACGAAAGCAGTACGAAATACTGTCTCGTGAGTTTGAACAGCAATGGCAACAAATTAGCGATCGCCATCTCAATTGCAAACAGCAACGCCAAGAAAAACGTCAGATACTGTGTAAAACACTGACGGAAACAGCACTCACTGTTGCCCTAGAACAACTCGATGCCGAAAGTCGTTGGCAGGGAATAGAGCGACGGCAATTCAAACGTCAACGGGATGGGATATTGCAGCCCCTCAAGCAAATAATTGCAAACGCAGATGCCCGAATTCGAGAATTGAAACAACAGCGTCAAGCACTGTCACGCCAACTACAAACTCAAATGCACGCTGCCTATAGCCTAATTAATTTTTTAGGGCAATCAGCATCGTTGCAGCAATTGATCCCAGGAGGTTCCATGCCTACTGGCACGGGAGATTGTTGTGCTCCCAAGCTACTCCACTATGCGGCAATACATCGGCTAAAACCACTGGCAATGGCAGAATTTTGGTGGGGAATGTCCTCTAGGAATCAGGATAAAGTCCAAGGAGAGTTTTATGAAGCTTGTGCAGAGCGCTGTCAACCGTTGATGGGGTTTCTGCTCTCAGGATTGCCTCAACGTGATTTGAGTGTAGAAGCTGCGATCGCACAAACACTACCCATTATTTATGAAGACGAATGGCTGATTGCTGTGAACAAACCTCCAGGGCTACTATCAGTTCCAGGGCGTTACCCTGATCGCCAAGATAGCGTAGAGAGTCGGCTGCGTCATCTCGTGCCTGATGGAATGGCGCTGATGGCTGTGCATCGTCTGGATCAAGAAACATCTGGCATCCTGCTTTTAGCTCGCGATTTACAAACCTATCGTCAACTCACTCAGCAGTTTCAGCAGCGTCAAGTTCACAAAGTTTACGAAGCCATACTTGCTGGCTCTGTAGCGATAGAAAAAGGTGTCATCGAACTACCGTTGTGGGGAGATCCTCAGCAGCGCCCTTATCAAAAAGTGGATTGGCAGCGCGGTAAACCTAGCTTGACTCACTTCCAAGTAATAGCAACATCAAACTACACTCGCATAGAATTTATACCTTTAACCGGGCGCACCCATCAGCTTCGGGTTCACGCTGCCGATCCCAAAGGACTTGGCGTACCGATTTTGGGCGATCGCCTGTATGGCTGTCGTGCAGATGCAAGTCGATTGCATTTACACGCACGGGAATTTTGCTGCAACCATCCCCAATCTGGACAAGTCCTTCACCTAAAAGTACAGACACCGTTTTGATCGCACAATTCAATTCTCGTCGGATTTGGAATTTTGCAAAAGCCGATTACGGATGATCTGCAATTGTACTTGAGTATTAATAGGTATTCGTGGTAATGGTAAATCTGTATTCGGCCAGCCTGATAAGTCATTGCAGGGACATAGTTCAGGTGGCATACCCACATTTCTTACTGGTACTGGCATTGTGCAACGCGCACAGCTTACCATTTCCCAATTAGGACTTAAAAGTTCGGCAATAGTTTCGTGCGTTCCCTCTAAGTAACAGTCGCCACTTTCCAGGGAGACAATTTTTTGCCAACACTCTTCAAATTCATTACTGTAACCATCGCCCTCTATTACCGATTTCGGCAGTAAAGTTTCTGCACCGTTACCGATGACAACCTTTTTACCTAATTGAAACCAGTAAGCTAGATATTGTTTAACTTCTTTTTGGGATGCCATGTTAACTATTTTAAATTTTATATTTAGGATTTAGAACTGGGAATTTGGAATAAAGAATTAAGAATAAATCATTGGTCATTTGTAGGGGCGGGTTTATTTAGATATTTCGTCATCTAGAGAGATTGTTGTTAAAACCCGCCCTTACAGTGGTTAGTAGTTGGTTGTCTCCTTATTCCCTTATCCCCTTGTCCTCTTTTCCCGATGCTGGTAAAGGAGTACCAAGAGTGCTGAGATTAAGCACGTAACCGCCAGTCACTAGATAAACAGCTTCAGAAATTGCACCTAAGCGACGTACTAAATTGCTCAGGCGATCGCGGAAAGTTCGACCTATAGGATAAGCTGGCACTACACCCCATCCTGTTTCTTCGGCTACAAAAATCATCTCAACTGCGACTAACTCAATCGTCTCTAACAAATCTTGCACGGTCTTTTCCCAGCTTTCTTCTTCCTGGGAGAGTAGATTAGCTACCCAAGTCCCTAAAGAATCAATCAAAATACAAGTGTTTGGTTTGGCTTCGGTAAGGGTAGTAGATAATTCTACAGGTACTTCCAATGTGATCCAATCTTGAGGACGACGTTGCTGGTGTTTTTGGATGCGCTGTTGCCACTCGCGATCAGCAGAATTTTGAGTTGCTGTTGCTACGTAAATCACAGCTTTTTGTGACTGCATTGCCACAGTTTCCGCCCATTCACTTTTACCAGATCGTGCTGGGCCTGTTACCAGAGTTACTTTTCTCAAAGCTATTTCCTTAGTATCTTTAATTAACCGGGGTTGCAATTAATGACTAAGATTTTTTCTTTCAATGGTGGGATTTTTGACACTGAATAACTTTTATATAGATACAATTAATACTCAGCATCATTTATGCAATGATTGGGTAAAGTCAAAAATCCTAAAACCTAATTCAGCATCATTAAACACCACAAATCACGATCTAGGCTAGAGATACATTTATGAAAGCAGGCTTAAAACGTATTGAAGCAACCCTACATGATTTAGGCAATCGCGATCATGCTGTCGAATCGGGAGATACAAGCAAGCGGTCTTTGTCTTTTAGAATCAGTGTTGGAGCATCGGAACAAGCCACAAGCGATACACAATCCCAGAATCAGACTCCTCAAAAACTAGAAGAAGAAGAGCATAGCCAGTACCACAAAACCTCTGTACAAACTTTTTCAGTCGAAGATAACGGTTGCAAAACACCAAGCCTACCTAAAATTAAAACTCCTAGCTTAACGAGCCATAGAAATGCAGCCAATCCAGGTCTAGCAATGAACTTGTTGCAAGAAATACAGGAAATTGTTACCAATTGGCAGGCAGAACTACAAGTAATTGTACGGCAAATACAAGATGTTTATTTAGAAGGGCCAATTGTCAATGGTTGGTTAGAATCTGAAACTGCTGATGAATCAGTAGGAACTGCGACACTACGCCATGCAGAAGTTGACCAACTTATGGACTACGTAGAAGAAATTTGCGCTCAACAAGCAAAAGCATCTTGTCAATCGTCCCGTGCGGGTTATCGTTTGTGTGGATTAGATGCCTCTGGTACTGTTTGGTCGCGTCCTTGTCCACCTGAGCAAGTAGCCAGTGTTAGTATGGCTATTGCTCGTTATCAGAAATTGCGCCAACTATTGGGACGCAAGCAGTACCTAGAAACTCGTCTTGCACAACTAGCTGAAAGTCTTGTGGTATTACACAGTCACATTCAAAGTCAGTAGAATTACTGGGTTTATTGTGTGGGGTGTAGTGAGAATCATTTTCTCCACACCCAAGAGTTTAAACTCCCTCAAGAAGATTGATGGAAAAACAAACATTTATTCTTTATACCCTACACCCTTATTAAATAGATATTAATTAATAGAGATTATTTCCGAAAAAACTCGGTTGGTAAGTCAGGATAACTTGGTATAGATTAGCACCAAAGCTAGTGAAAGTTGGATTTTGTCGCTAGTGATTTATCACATTAATTTTGTTGGCTAGCAGATCCCCGACTTCTTATAGACACCCGGAGGGTGGCTTCCCGAAGGGTAGAAGTCAGGAATCTGAACACCTTAATTACTTATACCCTATGCCAGATACGCAAATCTCTGCCATTATCTGTACTCACAATCGAGACACTTATTTAGGTGCAGCCATAGATAGCCTCCTATCACAGGATTTTGTTGGTGACTTTGATGTGATAGTGGTGGATAATGGATCGAGCGATCGCACTCGTTGTGTCGTAGAACAAAGGGCTAGCGATTCTCGTCTGAAGTATGTTTTTGAACCCACTGTTGGTCTATCTGTAGCTCGCAATACAGGTGCCAAAGTTACAAGCAGTGAAATTTTAGCATATCTGGATGATGATGCTGTAGCTTGTCGGCACTGGTTGCAAGTATTGTATTGTGCCTATCAAAATAACCCCAAACTAGCGATCGCTGGTGGTAAAGTTAGCTTACTCTGGTCTGATGGGATGCAACCACCACAATGGCTATCTAGCGGTTTAGCAGCTAATTTAGGTGCATACGATTTAGGCGATAGTTTAGTATGCATTGATCAACCAGGTTTAACCCCCAGAGGTTTAAACTACTCCATAAAACGCAGCTTTCTCAAAGAAATTGGTGGTTTTGATCCCCATCTTGGGCGAGTAGGCACAAAATTATTATCGAACGAAGAACTACAAATGACCGAAATCGCCCTGCAACAAGGTTGGCAAGTTGCTTATCTTCCTGATGCTCATGTGTTTCATCATGTTGCTCCTGAACGTCTCAACCGTTCTTGGTTTTTAAACCGAGGTTGGTGGCAAGGAATTAGTGAGTGCTATCGGGAACAAATAGCAGGTATAGCAATTACGGAGCAATTACGACGCGGTAGCGAACGTTTTTTACGTGGTATCTATAAGGCTTTAAAACATATTTCCGATCCAGCCGAGCGATTTGACAAGCTTGTATATGCCTACGGTCAAATTGGATATTTAAATGCTGCTATTCAGGGTTTAAAAATTACAAAATAATCTTCAATATTTATATTATGTCACTATCTAAAATACCAGTTTCTGTACTAATTCCAGCAAAAAACGAAGAAGTAAATTTACCAGCCTGTTTAGCTAGTCTCGAAAGGGCTGATGAAATATTTGTAGTAGATTCACAAAGTTCTGACAACAGCGTCGAAATTTCCCAGAGTTACGGTGCAAAAGTTGTACAATTTAACTTTAATGGACACTGGCCTAAAAAGAAAAATTGGTCATTAGACAATCTACCTTTTCAGAATGAATGGATTTTAATAGTTGATTGTGATGAACGTATTACCTCTGAGTTATGGGAAGAAATAGCCCAAGCAATTCAAAATTCAGAGTATGATGGTTACTACCTTAACCGCCGCGTATTTTTCTTAGGTAAATGGATTCGTCACGGTGGTAAATATCCTGATTGGAATTTGCGTTTATTTAAATACAAAAAAGGTCGTTACGAAAACCTTAATACTGAAGATATTCCTAACACAGGTGATAACGAAGTTCACGAACACGTTGTTTTAGAGGGAAAGGTAGGGTATCTCAAGAATGACATGATTCATGAAGATTTTCGTGACCTTTATCACTGGTTGGCAAGGCATAATCGTTATTCTAACTGGGAAGCTCGTGTTTATCTGAATTTGCTTACAAATCAAGGTGATAAAGATACTATTGGTGCGAGTTTATTTGGTGATGCAGTGCAACGTAAGCGTTTTTTGAAAAAAATTTGGGTGCGGTTGCCATTTAAACCATTTTTACGGTTTGTGTTGTTTTACATTATCCAACGTGGTTTTTTAGATGGTAGAGCAGGTTATATTTATGCACGACTTTTAAGCCAATATGAATATCAAATAGGTGTCAAATTTTATGAATTACATCACTGTGGCGGTAAGCTCAACTCAAAATCAACTCCAATGACAACATCATCTCTTCCTCAGGTAGTTAATCAGACAGTAATTTAAGAAAGGGAGAGTTTGTTAATAGCTAATAGCTATTAACAAATACTTAATACCAACTAGTGTAAGGGCAGGTTTAGTAGATAAATGGTTGTTTCAATAGAGATATCATTGAAAAATTAGCCCCTACTAAACCCTTATTAACTATTAATTAATGACTAATGACTAATGACTCATTTATAGATTTACGCAAATATGATCAATCTTGGTTTGACCGAGGTCGTCCAGGCTGGTATGTTTTATTGTGGTGGTTTGTACAAGCGATCGCTTTTCCTCTGACTTTTCACCCGTTTAATAATCTGCGTTGTGCTTTGTTGCGTCTGTTTGGTGCTCGCATTGGTAAAGGTGTACTAATTCGACCCACTGCTCGCTTCACGTATCCCTGGAAAATCACAATCGGTGATTACAGTTGGATCGGAGACGATGTAGTTTTATATAGCCTTGACTACATCCATATTGGAGAACACTGTGTAGTTTCGCAAAAAAGTTATTTGTGTACTGGTAGTCACGATATCCACGATCCAAGCTTCGGTTTGACAACAGCGAGCATTTACATTGGCAATGGAGCATGGATTGCGGCAGATTGCTTCATAGCACCAGGAGTGAAAATAGGAGCAAATGCTGTGATTGGTGCGCGCAGCAGTGTTTTTAGTGATATACCCTCTGGGCAAGTGGGCTGGGGTACACCTTGCAAATCTCACTATTCTAGATATGGCAGGGAACAGGGAACAGGAAACAGTAAAAATTCCACTTTACATTCTTGGTGATTAAATTTGTATCATCGAGACTACCTTCAACTTAATTGTCTTCTTGGTACTTTAAGAATAATTCCGTATATTTACTATTCCCATATGTATATGAGTACCTGTAAAAAGTATGAAATATATACAGTAAGAGCGTTAGCCTGATAACCAAAGGAGAGAAATATGTACCTCTGGTTAAAACCAGAGTTCATACTCTCTCCTGATTTCTTTAGTATATATTTGTTAGCGATCGCCATTAATGATATTCATGAATAAAATAATTTTCAAAGTAAAAAAAGTGACGTGTGCCTAAATGCACTCACACGCCACCCTTACTTAAATATATCCAACCTAATTCAACAATTTAAGCATCTGATTCCAACAACTTAATATTAGAAAAAGTAAATTCCTGAATTGAGGGTTTGTCTCCTGTCTCAGTGCTAATTTCCCGCCGATTTAAAATAAAGTAGTCACCAACCTTTTCGTATTCATCCACAAATTCACTCCTGCCACCTTTTTGCTCACCTGTTTTGGGATCGTGATATACAGAGTCGTAGGTGTAAGGGAGGTAGCCTTCTTCAGTATCATGAGTACTAAAGGTATTAATGGTGACGACAACACCGTGAATATGACGGTGGACGAGACTAACTACGTTGTTGCGGACTTTGTATTTGTCCCCTTCAGACTTACCGCCTAAGATAATGTCAACTGCGCCTGTCTCATCAGTACTACCATAGCTAAACGTATTCGCACCATGAGTTTCTTCAAAGCTGCGACGAATGCGGTGAATAGCTATTTCCCATGCTTGATTGTGAATCGCCTGCTTTGCTTGCTCATCTTCTATTTCAAAAACTTCGGCTTTGAGGTTGGCATTAATGCGGATTTTGCCTGTGAATACCTGCTCATCTAACTTGTATGTGATATCTGCGGTATAGCCAGGAAAATTGCGATCCCAGGTGTAACGGTTCTCATAAGCAGCCCGGAAGAACTCTTGGGCAGAAATTTGTGTAGCAGTCATTTTTTTCTCCTATATTCGCCAGTTATGTTAGCTTTTTACCTTTAGTGCTATTAGTTAGCATAGAAGTAGTTGTCAAGTCCCGCCTAGTCCCCAACTGGGTACACTTATGAGTACACTATATGGCTCGTTCTCTTCATGCCCTGTTTAATGCGATCGCCAATGCCCACAATGAGCAAGAACTACGCCTTGCTGTGATGGACACAGTTGGCGAGTATTTTGTTGTAGAACGTGGGGGTTTGTATTTGCTGGATGAATCGTCGCCGATAGACGTTGAAGTGCAAACCATCCCTGAAGTTTGTTTAGAGGGCAATCCAGTCGGACGCTATGTTGTAGAGCGTCATGCTCCCGCCCATGAACAATTAATCTTAGCTCCAGGAGACTGGAAAGAAATTTGCCCGCGCCACGATCATGCCCACGTGATGAGTGGGCCTATTATATGTGATGGCCGTGTTGTGGGAACACTCAATCTTGCTCGTGCTAACGGTACTCCTGCCTTTGATGCTAATGATTTAGCGGATCTGAGTGCTTTATGCCTGCATTTATCAGCTAAACTCGCCACCTTGAGGGCGAAACCAAAAACATTCAATTCGCCGTTGGTTAGTCGTCTCACTCCACGAGAGTTAGAAATTGCGAAGTTGGTGGCGCAGGGGTTAACCAATACAGAAATAGGAGAAAAGCTTTTTATTACCCAAAATTCAGTGAAGCAAGCATTAAAACGAATGTTTCGGAAGTTAGGAGTTTCGGCACGAGCAGAAATGGTAGCTAAATTACAAAACGGCTCATCATAACATATACAAAAAAGAAGATTGTAGAGTTATGTGGTGTTACAGTCTATAGTATTTCCAGAAGCAATTTCTTCCAATTTTTGGGCATCAAGTATTGTAATTTTGCCACCTCGACTGTAGGCAACTGTTGTTTTTATACTTTTAATTAAACGCACGCATTCTTCATACGTAATACCAATACTGCGGGCGATGCGATAATATGGCAATTTGACTTTTAAAGTCTTTCCTTGTTGGTTTAATTCACTACCATATTCAACAGCAAAATATTGAATTAACCTTGCCAACCGGACGATCGCTCGTTCAGAAACTAATCCGTGAACTGTTTCATGCAAATGTTGAATCCGAGAATTTAAAACCATCAGCATTCGCAAGGCAACATCAGGATTGTGCTGTATGGCTTGGAGTAAAGCATCTCTTTCGACTGTCAGAATCTTGCACTCAGTCTCAGCCGTGACTGTGGCAGGACAAATACCATTTCCTAAGAGTGCGGGTGCAGCAAACATTTCCCCAGCAAAGAGGGTGCGGAGAATCGTTTCTTTGCCCGTAGTTGCTGTTTTACTAACTTGAATGGCACCACTAGCGACAGTAAATAACTTAGCTGGTAGGCGATCGCCCTCATGTAAAATAATCTCTCCTTGGCTGTAGCTTTGTATGTGTGTGTGAGGCTGCAATCTCATTCTGTCTGTGGGTTCTAAATCCGCAAACACGATAATTTGTGAAAGTTGCTCAAGGGTTGCCTGCATACATTTGTAGGGAACAGGGTACAGGTGACAGGGTACAGGAAAATTAGACTCATCTATTCCCATACCCTATTACTTACAGCAGTTTGCAATTAAGTGAGGTACAGAACCTAGAACTCAAAGTCAGAGATGAAGCCTGTTTTACTCCTGACTTCTGACGACTGACTCCTGAATTCTGCTGTAATTTGTGGCAAATGCAGGGCGATGCTGAATCCAAGGTTTAGCTGCTTCCAGTTGGGCTGCTAGACTAATCAAAGTCGCTTCTTGTGCGGGTTTACCAACGAGCTGGACGCTAATTGGTACACCTTGCTCATCGAAGCCGACAGGAAGAGCGATCGCTGGTTGTCCGGTGGCATTAAACGGTGGACAAGGAGCTACCCAATTAATGATATTTTGGAATGTTTCTTCAGGAGTGAGATTTGCCCATTCGCCTACCCGGATCGGGGAATGAAGGTAAACTGGCAGTACTAGTAAATCTACGGTGTTAAAAAACGCTACGATTAATCTTGATACCATTTGCATTTGATACACTGCTTGGAGATATTCACCGGCAGAACCAGTTTTTGCCAATAGGAAACGGTTCACAGGTTGCAAAGCTTCGGCTGGAATACCAGATGCAGCCACACTTGTTTGCCATACGAATTGAAACGGTTCTACTAAACCGCTAAAGTCTGGGCATTTTTCTTCTACTGTATGACCAAGTTCTTCTAATAACTTCACTGTTTGCAACACACCTTGCTTGCAGTTAGCATCAGCTTCGCCGATGGGAGCAATATTAGTAGCATAAGCTACTCGCAATTTGCCAATTCTTTCCTTACTTGCCGTCAAAAACGATGGTTCAGGATCGGGCAACCAGTAAGGATCGCCAGTCACATAACCGGACATCACATCTAAAAGTGCAGCCGCATCGGCAACTGTACGGGCAATCGGCCCGTTGGTAGCGATGCCACTGAGGCGATCGCCCACGGGTGCATGGGTTACCCTTCCCCGTGCTGGCTTAATTCCTACCAAACCACAGCACGCCGCCGGACCGCGAATTGAGCCACCTCCATCCGAACCTTGAGCGATCGCACATAATCCTGCTGCCACTGCTGCTGCTGCACCTCCACTAGAACCACCGGGAGTGTATTCTAAATTCCAGGGATTTCTGGCTGGGGGAAAACCCGTAGGTTCTGTGTAAGGAAATGAACCAATTTCTGAGGTAGCTGTTTTACCTAGAAGAATAAATCCAGCTTGTTTAATCCGCGTTACTACACCATCATCAAAGTCGAGAATATTGTTGAGTAATGCTGGATTACCAAAGGTACAAGGTACACCCGCAACTGGATTGAGGTCTTTAATCGAAATTGGTACGCCAAAAAACGGAGGTAATTCCTTACTAGCAGTCAACATTTCTGTTTTGGCTTGGGCATCAGCTAGAGCTTGCTCTGCCATTACCGTAAAATAACTTCCCAGTTGGGGATTTAAGTTTTGAATCCGTTTTAAATATATCTGCACCAACTCCAGTGGTGACACTTCCCGGCGACGAATTAACTGTGCCTGTTCCAGAGCTGGGGCAAAGGCTAAGTCAATTTCATTCATGTGTAATTTGTTAGGTAGTTTTGTCTATTCCTAGCATTTTTTAGATTATTTTTGACTTGGCTTTGCTTGGGAAATTAGCCAGTTTTGCTCTTGCAGACGTGACATCGCTTTGCGAATGTGTTCGGGTTTAAAGAGTTTGCGTTTGCGATCGCTCCATTCATGCACAAGGGCGATCGCCTGCTCGCTATCTTGTGCTAGGTTCGGCTAAACATCAAAGGAGAAAGCTTTAGCCGTAGTGTTTTATAGACTTTGTGGATGTGGTGAGGTGTTGGAAGCTCGTAGGTTAATTTTTCTGGGTAATCACAATCAGCTACTGTTTGATATATAACATTTTTTGAATTTTATTTATGATTACGGCAAATTTACAAAAGCTGTGCGAAACGATAATATATTGACATATAGCACTATTTTGTTGAAGTTTTGTGACGTTAATTATTGATATAGATTATTTATTAATGAAATTTGGTTTATTAGTTGAGTATTTTAAGGGGATAGCTTCTCAACGTTCTGATATATAGTTGAGGTAAATTAATATGGTTTTGCAAGAAAAAACAAAAGAAAAGAGTAAATTTCCTCAAATCAAAGATGATGTTTCAAATCCACATATTTTAACTAGAATTAAATGTAGAAAAATTTAAGGGGGTTTTATCTTATTTCTCCTATTTGCATAACAACGGAGAAATTAGTGATAGAACTTTTGAAACTCTAGTTCGTTATGCGTGTTCGATTTTTATCGAAAACGAAGTAGAGACTAAAATAAAAGGGACTTTAGAACGGAAGCTCATGCAGTTTTTATATTCTAAGTTTTCTGATTCCACAGAAGATATTGAAGACATAGAAACGGCTATCTATTCGCTAGATATGTCACGTTTAATAAGGAGTAGATAGAATGTCTGAGCTAGAAAATGAATCTACACAAAGCTCGGATAAACAGCGAAAACAACAAGAAGAGGAAGGGGGAGATTTAGAAAAACTTCTTGACGATCTATGAAGATTTGCCTCCACCGCTAAGGAGAGTTGTACAAGCAACACTCTCTATGCAGCGTGTCTCTTCTTCATCGTTAATTTCACCTATTCAAGACAAAATCAACGAACAGCATATTTCCCGAATACTGGATATTGTAGAAAAAGATGATGAAAGAGCTTTTGCTGATACACAATCAGCTAGATTATATACTCTAATTACAATTATTATATTTTTAGTATTTTTTTGGATTTTTAACTTACTTTTTGGTCAATAAGGATGTAGTTGTATATCAGGAAATTTTAAAAATAATCATCATATTTGGGGGTGGTTTCGGCAGTGGTTTTAGTTACAAGGGATACATGGATAAAAAACGAAAATAAGAGTAATACCATTTGTTATACTATTTCTTTGAATTCCGGCAACATTGATATCACTCCGCCTGCAATAACCAAAAACCACTGTAAGTTAAACCCGAATCATCTGGCTGCACGAGTAAAAAATGTAATCCACGGCTTTGCTGCTTGCGTTGTTCATAAAACTTAGCTGCTGCTGCTACTTCTGCATCTTCAAAGGTAGCAAGAATCCATCTATCTACTAAACCAGCTTCCAACACTAACCCATCGGGCGCACCTGCAACATAATTTAAAGCCACAGGGCGTGCTTGTTGCAACCACCGCGCCAAGCGCATCGATTGTCGTCCCCCATAAATTACTACACCGGGAACTGCCACTGTTGATGCCAAACCCAAATTAATCGGCAACAGAAACTCTGGCATCACCAAAATGGGAATAGGAAGCTCTGCGAACGCCTCCACTAAGTTACCTGCCGTCATTGCTGCAAAACGCCACTCTTCTCCCCAGAGATTTTCCGGTAATGGCGCAGGAGGTGGTTTATCTACAACAGCTGGATAGTCTTTTGCCTGCAACCACTGCTTGAGGGCAAAAGTACGACGAGTAGGCTCAACATTAATACCCAGGCTACGTCCAGCTTGTTCAAATAAACCCAAAGATTGAGGGCGAAATACTTGAATTACATCTGGTAGCCCTTCAACAGTTGCTGCTAGTTGCAGCTGAGAAGCAACCCAGTTAGAATTCACCTCATGCTGGGGGCAGCTAGCTTCATACTGAAAACTCCGATCGCGATCGCAAATCAACAAATCCCACAAAACTTGCTCAGATGCATCCTGTTGCGGGCGACGATAAAAATCAGCTTGCCAAATTTTCATAGCACTCGTCTTTGCTTGTATTGCTGATCGTGCCATATTCCCATTGCATAGTCTAATAACTTACCAATGCGATCGCCTCTACTCCGACCGAATCAATAAGCGATCGCTTATGCTGAAACCATAGCAAATATAATTCTAGGTGCTGCCGTTATGAGTATTGTCATTCCTGACGATATCGTCCGAGCAACAAAGATGAGTGAGGACGAATTGAAGCTAGAAATTGCAATTATGCTGTTTGAGCAGGAGAAAATTACGTTGGGTACAGCCAGCCAATTTGCAGGCATCAATCAACTAGAATTTCAGCGCGTTTTAGCCAGTCGTAAAATTCCCATTCATTACAGTGTTAAGGAATTCCAGCAAGACTTAAAAACACTGGAGGCAAACCATCCAGAGCTAGAACAAGTACAGCCAACTCAGACGGAAATTCTCCAACGCATTGAGCAACGACGAACGTTTTCTCCGGCTCAACACAATTTGCCTGACAGCCTCATTCTGCTTCAAGAAGATCGAGCCAGATGAGTGTTTCCCTCAAATGCGTTGTCGATGCCAGTGTTGGCATTAAGAAATTTATTATCGATCCACTGACACCCAAAGTTGATCTGCTTTTTGCCCATTTAAGTAATCCTGACGCTCGACTTTATATCCCAGATTTGTTTTATATCGAATGCACAAACATTGCCTGGAAATATATTCGTGCTGGATTGTATGATGTTACAGAAGCACAGGCGAATTTAGCGGATCTCAAATTACTCCGCCTCACTACAACTCCCACAGATGACCTTATGTTGGAAGCACTTACCATTAGCGTGACTCATGGAATTTCTGCCTATGATGCTTGCTATGTTGCTCTTTCACAGCAGAAGAATGCACCTTTACTTACCCAAGATCAACGGTTAGTAAACAAGTTTAGAAATACAGATTTTGATATTCAACTATTTTCAGATTTTTCTATTCTACCCCTTCTATAAAAAATCTATTATGAGTGTGCAATCGCCTCTACCCCAGCCGAATCAATAAGCGATCGCTCATCTTTAAGTGCAGAATGTTTGTGTTGGGAAGACCTGATCAAGTGGAACCGTTTCATCTTTGGCTATTTCCTGACGTACCATTGCAGCCATCCGATCCCATTGATTATCTGTCGTAGTAGCAAAACGAGCTTCCCATTTTTGCTCATCTTGCAACTGTGCCAACAACCGAGATGCGATCGCATCTTGCTGATCTGGCGGGAGTTGTTGGATTTGAGCGATCGCCTGTTGAAGCAATTCAGTCATGTCTCAATAGCAGAAAACACTGCAATGTCTTATAGTTTCTTAATTTTATCCAAAGCTTTCTAGTTTTGTTCATCTGGCAGAGTGCCAGAACCAGAGTTGCGAATTATTTCAGCATCCAGACCATGAGCCAACATAGCAACATCCACTGCGGTTCGCTCAAAAACTTCATCAGCGATGAAATGAAGTTCCGGTACCACCTCGCCCAATAATCGTTCTCACCTCTTTGGGTAATCCTATTCTCATCATGATTGACAATTGTTGGAGGGAAGGAGCCTTGATGAAACGAATGTGTTAAGGTGGGATAGGGTTGGGGATTTCTGATTGAAAGTAACAACTCTAGCAAGCTGGACGTTTTGACGATGACTGAGAAGATAAATAAAGACTTTCTAGAAGGCAGAATACCCTGCACTCTAATCTACTCGTGCCTCAACTGTTACAACTATATGGTCTTCAGTTCTGGGACTAATGGCAACAAACACTTTGTGCTGGTCTAGCGATACACAGTCCCAAGAAATGGTTTGCAGTGTTATTGTACTTAACTCCAGTAAAGCCCGCAGCAGTAAGACCAGAGTAAAGAAGCCCCAATACAGTTTCTGCTACAGAATTGTGAAATCAAGCTTCGACTACAAATCACATGAAGATTTATCGGTTCTCCATCTAACGCGCGCCTTCATCGGCGCTGGTCGAGCGCCCGGTGCAAGACGTGGTTAGGCGGGCTGCCTCATTTCTTTCTGGGGTCATCCGCGGGATTGACGTACGTAACGGCCCATGGGCCGTTTCCATTGAGCTGCACTACGACCTCTCCTTTGGTCCAGGCAAAATGGTTCGTCTTTGGCTGCATAATCATCATGCTTCCCGGACTCAGGGCCATCGATTTCTTCATGTCCAGTTTGTCGCCCACGCCCATATAGAAGGTACCGGAAATCACCGTCACTCGCTCCACGGCCGGATGCCAATGCGCGGGAATCTGATAATTTGCAGGGAACTTCAATCGGAACGTCAAGGGAACAGCCTCGTTCAGTGGTCCCTCGATGACGGCTATCTTCGCACCTGGTGGCAAAGACGAAATATCGGTCCATTTCAGATCGTCAGGCGCGATCATTTTGTGCTGAGCCCAACCTGAAGGCATACCAACAAGTAGGGACACAACTGCTGCGAACATAACATGAGGTATGGATTTCACGGCACCCTCCTTCTAGTTGAGTTTACTAGGGACCAAGCAGATCATTGGGCGGGTAATGGTCCCGGTCATGCCCGTCTAACAACAAAGTTCAACGGCGGTATGTTCTTGAATTATAACCGATCGCCCCCTACCGCCCGTTGCAACGCCGTGTTAGCTGGTTCTCGCATCCATCACCTTTATATCTCTTAATTATTCCTCCTGTCCGATCGCCTTCATCCACTGTCTCAACCCAACGCTAAAAACCCCGATTCTGTTGGGTTTCACTTTGTACCCCTACGGGGAAGCAAGCTACAACCTAACCTACCTCTATTTTTCTTTCCCCATAGTGATTAAAGAGGGATTAAATCACCAAAAGACGACGGGGAAGCCCGTTCCTTTAAGGGGCGCTCAGAATCGTTGTCCGTCGTCTTGGGGCAAGGGGCATTCATGCATTGGCCAATGCCCAATTCCCAATTCACTTCGGCCCGCTTTCATCCCCCAGACTTCAGTCGGGGGATGAGCTTAATTTATGGTACAGGTTTACGATTAACTGAAGGACTGAGTTTAAGAGTTTAGGAAAGGGATTAGTATGCACACAAAAAAGGGTAGGCAAAACACCCACCCTTGATGCATAAATTTTATCCAACCCTTACACAGAAACTTTCGCTAAAATTGGTGGCACTGCCAGAGAAATTTCTGGTACATACACCTGAGAAACGTAATCGGCAATCATTCTGTCGGTGTTAAATAGGGGTGTATTTGTCTTAATTGATGCCTTCATCATCTGCACCCAACCGTGGGGAATGCCTTTTTCATCTTGAGTGTAGTAGAGGGGTACTATTTCCTCTTCTAACAATTGATACAGTGATTCCGAATCAATGCGGTCTTGCAATTTCTGATCACTAGTGTGGGCATCTTCGCCAATTGCCCAGCAGTTAATACCTTTACCGTCGAATGCACGAATATTTCAACTAGAAAACTTTATGGAATAAATACCCGACCAACTCCTACACAAATTTCGGGATACATGATAATTTCAGCAAGACGAGCAGCACACTGTTCTCGGTATTCGCGGTTACTTAGCCTATCCACTCTCCCAATCGTCACTACAGGAAGGGATGTAGGCGTATTTTCTTCACGAATTGTTTGCTCTAGAGAGTCTCTGCCTTTCATCTTACGATTAGCAGTCAAAAGAATCATTTGACTCTGTTGAGCAAATCGCCAAACCACTCGATCGCTGCTATCAACTGCTAACCCAACTTCTTCAAGTAACACAAAATGCATTGACAACAAATCAAGCCATCCCCCATTTGCCAAGGCTCCTTGTAATAGAACAATGTAACCCTCCAAGTGGTGGTCAACCAAAACGATCATGGAGCTAGTCCAAGTTTTGCTTTCCAAGCTTGCAGCTTGGCATGGATTTCCTCCTGTCCAGGTTTGGGGGATATACTGGCAATTTGTGCTAACCGTTCACGATTCTTTTCTTGCCAATAATCTTGGATTTCTTGAGCTGTTTGCAAAACGGTTTGATACTCAGCTTCCACCTCATTACGGTGGGTATCGATGTAGGAAAGTGCCACCTCAAGTTGCTCTTCTGTTAAAGGCAACCAATCTCGGATTAGTTTTGGCGACCATCCCGATTCAAGATAATCTATAACGTCATAGAGGGTAATGCGTGTACCTGCTATCGTCAGTCCACGTTCTGTACGGATAATAGCCGCTTGCCCATTTGATGCTAAAGTCATACCCTTAGCTCCTCAGAATTCAACTCTATAGTACCTTACACGAAAAGCAAGGTGGGCAATTGCCCGTCATACCCGGCTATGTTAGGTTGTTCTACATAACATCCCTATTGAGAGCATTAAACAAAGATTGTGAGTAGGGTTAGTACACACAAAAAAGGGCAGGCAAAAACACCCACCCTAAATGCATAAATTTTATCCAACCTTTACACTGAAACTTTCGCTAAAATTGGTGGCACTGCGACAGAAATTTCTGGCACATACACCTGAGAAACGTAATCGGCAATCATTCTGTCGGTGTTAAATAGGGGTGCATTTGTCTTAATTGATGCCTTCATCATCTGCACCCAACCGTGAGGAATGCCTTTTTCATCTTGATTGTAGTAGAGGGGAACTATTTCCTCCTCTAACAATTGATACAATGATTCGGAATCAATCCGGTCTTGCAATTCCTGATCACTAGTGTGGGCATCTTCGCCAATTGCCCAGCCGTTAATACCTTTGCCGTTGGCATCGGCTTGATAGCCTTCGCACCACCAGCCATCGAGAACGCTGCAATTGATACCACCGTTAAAGCAGACTTTTTGTCCGCTTGTACCGGATGCTTCGAGGGGGCGACGGGGATTGTTTAACCAAACATCAACGCCTTGCACGAGTTTGGTAGCGGTGTAGATATCGTAGTCTTCGATAAAAGCGACACGGTTGACGATCGCTGGATGTCTGCACCACTCCATCAAGCGTTGAATGATCCGCTTGCCTTCTTCGTCGGCGGGATGGGCTTTGCCGGAGAAGACAATTTGGACTGGGCGATCGCTATTGCCAAAAATCCGTAAGGCGCGATCAAGATCCCGCAGTAGTAAATGTCCGCGTTTGTAAGGCGAAAAACGTCTGGCAAATCCGATGGTTAGGGCTTTGGGATCTAGTAGGGTGTTGATGGCTTGAATTCTTTCGTATTCTTCGCCTCGCCCTTCTCTGGCTATTTTTACCTTATGGCGGGTATGGGCAACTAGTCTTTCTTTGAGAATTTGATGTCGCCACCATAATTCTGCGTTGGGAATATCTTCTACTTTCTCCCACATTTGGGGATCGACAGCACGAGTTTTCCAATCTGCTCCCAAATACTGATTGTATAAATCTGCCATTAAAGGAGCAGTCCAAGTGGGTGCATGGACGCCATTGGTAATGTAACCAATCGGAACGTTGTCTTCGGAGCGATTTGGATATAGAACTGTCCACATCTGGCGGGAAACCCGTCCGTGCAATTCGCTGACACCGTTGGAAGTACGACACATCCGCAGTGCCAAAACAGTCATGCCAAAGGGTTCCCAGGGATCGCCAAGTCGGCGTGCGCCCAATGCCAAAAATTGTTGGCGGGAAAGACGCAGTTGTGTCCAGTAGTGGGCAAAGAAGGAGTCCATCAAGTCGGGAGAGAAGACGTCATGCCCGGCAGGAACGGGTGTATGGGTGGTAAATACGCACTGCTTGCGGACATCGGCTTCGATATCGTAGAAGGATTTGCCTGTCTGCTCAATTTTTTGGCGAGCAATTTCTAAGGTGCAGAAGGCGGCATGTCCTTCGTTGAGGTGATAGACGGATGGCTTAATACCTAAAGCGGTAAGGGCGCGGACACCACCAATTCCCAACACAACTTCTTGAGCAATGCGGGTTTCTTGATTACCACCGTAGAGATGTCCGGTGAGCCAGCGATCAATGGGATCGTTGTCATGGCGATCGCTATCTAACAAATAAAGCGTGACTCGCCCTACTTGCACTTGCCAAACTTGCACTTTCACCCGGCGCTGGCGAATTTCTAATTCAATGGTAAGCGCTTCCCCTTGCTCGTTTTTGATTAATTCCAAGGGCATCCGGTGAAAAGGATTGTCTACATAGTAATCCTCTTGCCAACCGCTACGATTCAAGCGCTGCCGAAAGTAACCTTGGCGATAAAGCAACCCGATCCCCACCATCGGTACGCCCAAGTCTGATGCAGATTTGAGGTGATCCCCTGCAAGGATGCCTAAACCCCCAGAGTAGACGGGCAGAGATTCATGGATGCCAAATTCGGCGCAGAAGTATGCTATGGGATGTTCGGCGGAAACTTGCGGTGCTACCCGACTCACCCACGTATTTTTCTGCATCATGTATTCATCAAACTCTCTGCCGAGGGCAGAAATTTGTTTGAGATAAAACGGATCTTCTGCTAGTTGGGTAAGGCGTTCGTATGTTGCTGATTCTAATATTGCGACTGGATTGTGTCCGCAGCGTTCCCATTCTTGAGGATCGATGGTTTGGAATAAGGCAATGCGATCGCTCGTCCAAGACCACCAGTAATTGTAAGCTAAATCTGCTAAACGCTGTAGTGGAAAAGGTAATTTTTCACGTAAGCGCAGTGCCGCACTCATGCTTTTAGTCATAATTATTGTTCGTTTAGTGTTGTTAGTTTACTGGTCATACTCATCATTAGTCCAGCATTTTTTTAGTTCTGACTAATGGCGAAGGCTGAATATTATAACGTTATTTGTCACCTGATTAATTGAATCATCACTTGAAGTTGTAACAACTGATTGAGAAGAATCTTTTGCAATTTTTTGGTTTTTTATTTTTAACGTTAATCACAATCATCCGTCTTTTTTTGCAGATTTTATTAACTATCTTCCTCAAATTTATTGACATTGTTTTAAAATATTTTTTATATTATTAACTTTTATGTAAACAAGAAAAAATATCTGCCAAATTCTTTACATTAAAGACATCACAGGATTTTGCAAATTAGATAACCTAAGATAGCTTTGATGTGATTCATAGCCAAAATTAACAGCAAATATTATGTAGGATTTAGGGGAGGTAAAAATGGTTAGATGTTCTGCCCACCGAACTTCAGAGCGGCGGAAGCCGCCGCTCTGAGTTCTCGTTTTATTACCGTTGTTTTACGGCTATGGAAAGATTTGGGAGTTTAGGAGAGCAAGAAATAGCCGTAATGTACCAAAAAATTTGGTGCGTTACACTGTTGTGCTTTAACACACCCTACAATTTTATAAATCATCTCTTAAGTCATCGACTCATAACATAAACTATCGCTCTTGTACTCATGAAAGTAAAGAGCAGTTTATAGACTTGATTTTAAACTGCTAAAACTCAAAGCTGATAATTAGAATCTGGGGGAGTAGATTGAAGTAGAGCGATCGCATGATGGCGAATATGATCTTCAATAAAAGAGGCGATGAAGTAATAACTGTGATCATAACCTTCTTGGTAACGCAGATTTAGAGGTTGATTAACTTCCTGGCAAGCTTGTTCAAATGCTTCCACAAACAATTGCTCTGCCAAAAATTTATCCGCAGTTCCTTGATCGATAAGAATTGGACTGTGATAACCAACTTGCTTAATTAATTCACTGGCATCATAAGCACGCCAAGTTTCTTGATCATCACCCAAATAACGATTGAACGCCTTCTGTCCCCAAAGACAACGCATCGGTGCAGCAATAGGTGCAAAGGCTGAAACTGATTTGTATTGCTCTTGATTTCGCATTGCACAGATGAGCGCCCCATGTCCACCCATAGAATGACCGAAAATGCCTTGTCTGTCTAGATTGGCTGGGAAGTTTTCGGCGATCGCGGTGGGTAACTCGTGGACAACGTAGCTGTACATTTGGTAGTGTGACGCCCACGGTTGAGCAGTAGCATCCACATAAAAGCCAGCACCCGTGCCAAAATCCCATTCGTCATCCTCACCTACAATTCCTGTGTTGCGGGGACTAGTATCTGGTGCCACCAACATCAAACCATACTTGGCTGCAAAGCGTTGCGCTCCCGCCTTCACCATAAAATTTTCTTCTGTGCAAGTTAAGCCAGAAAGGAAATACAGAACTGGCACTGGTTCATAACTTGCTTGCGGTGGTTCGTAGACAGCAAAGCGCATTTGTGCATTACAGCTAGAAGACTGATGGCTGTAAAAACCAACTTGACCATGAAAACATTTATATTTTGAGATCAGATCGATAGACATGATAAATAGAAGGCAGAGGGCAGAGAGAACTCAGAGCGCCGTCGCACGGCAATCTCAAGTTCAGTGGGGCAGAAGGCAGAATCCAGAATATTCTGACTCCTGACTCCTATATATAAATCTCGTCATTCATAATACAAGACTAGCGATCGCTCTCAAAAAACAGAACACCTCTGTTGTGGAAAATGGGGTGAAAGTATGAAATTTATAATTTAAATTACAGGATTGGGTGAAATTCATGAACAAGCTTTTCGCGGTTATATTTGCTGCTATTCTTCTTTTCATCATTGCTCTGAGCAATGCTCCGACAGCGCAGGCTGACTCAAGGTGTAGAAATGCAACCATAGAAGGTAGCTTTGGAATTCAAGCGACGGGAACTATCCTTGAGGGTGGGCCAATGCAGCCTGGACTTTTTGCTTCCAATGGTTTGATTGACTTTGATGGTAATGGAAACTTGAGTACGAGGCAGACTTTGAGTCTCAACGGTACGATTGTGCCAGGTAAAGCAGCAGGTACTTACAAGGTAGAACAAGACTGCACTTTAACAGCAAAATCCATTGATGAAACTTCAGGTGCTCAGTTATCAATAAGCGGTGTAATTGTTAAGCGTGGCACAGAAATTCCGATCATCTCAACAGACCCATACACTGTAGTTACTGGCATCTTAAAAAAAGTAAGATAAACCTCGTACTCAAACAATTGAGCCAGATAGTCTTAAGATTCTGTGCCAGCACCAATCGCAGCAGGTAGTTCTGTGTGCCTTGGCTGCACCGGAAAGCGGAACACAGCAATAATAGCCCTGAGTGTGAAAGCAAACATGGCGATCGCGCCAATGGCAAAAATAATATCACCGGGTATTCGCAACCACACAGTCCATTTCATCCAAGGGCTGCTAATTACTTCTGCACTACGGGCAAACCAAGTACCATGATTAATCGACACAGCTAGTTGATAGAAGCCATTGGGAATTAACCCCAAAACAAGCATTCCGACTAAACCACCATTAATCATCCAGAAAGAAAAGCGCAGTAACCGCTCATTCCAAGCATTCTCTGGCACAAACTCGCGCAAAGCAAATAGCATCAGCGCCAATGCCAAACAACCATAAACTCCGAACAAAGCTGCATGTGCATGAATGGGAGTGGTATTTAAACCCTGTGAATAGTAAAGAATAATCGGAGGATTAATTAAGAAACCAAATACACCTGCACCAACTAAATTCCAAAAACAAGTAGCGATAAAAAAGCGTAAAGGCCACCGATAAAATCCTTCTGCTTCTTGAGATAATTTTAGTGTCTTTAAAACTTCAAAACCAATTAGCGTTAAAGGTACTACCTCCAAAGCTGAAAATACAGCTCCGATTGCGGCAATAAATGACGGTGTACCGGAAAAATATAAATGGTGTAACGTGCCAACCACACCGCTACCCAAGTACAGAATTGTAGTTAGGTAAGTTGCGCGCAAAGCCGAAGATTTCTTTAAGAAACCTAATTCACTACATAAATAGGCAATCACAACAGTAGCAAATACCTCAAAGAAACCTTCCACCCACAGATGAACTACCCACCAACGCCAATATTCAGCAATGCTTAAAGGTGTGTGGTTTGTATACGCCAAACCAACGGAGTAAAACAGAGGAATTGTAATTGCACTATAGAGGAAAAAGTGACTCAAGCCAGTGGGATTTTTCTCTTTTTTCAAAGCTGGTTTGAAAGCACGATACATTAACCATAGCCAAAATATCATGCCGCCAATTAATAACAATTGCCAAACTCTTCCTAACTCGATATATTCATAGCCTTGATGTCCCCAAAGAAAGCTATTTTTTACGTCTAAAACTCCCGTTACCGCCTGCCAAGTACCAATCATGGAACCGACAACAACAAGGGCTAAGGCACCCAGGAGAACAGTATTACCAAGCGCTTGAAATTTCGGTTCAATTCCACCAAAACGCGGAGCAAAATAAAGTCCAGCCGCCAACCAACAAGTAGCAATCCAGAAGACAGCTAGTTGTAAATGCCAAGTGCGAGAAGCTGCATAAGGCAGGAAATTAATTAGAGGAATTCCATAAAATCCTTCTCCTTCCACAGCATAGTGAGCTGTGAACATTCCCATAATAATTTGCACTAAAAACATCGTTATCGCTACGCCAAAAAAGAGCGAAGTGACTTTTTGAGAAGGAGTAGGAATTCGTACTGCTGGGCGTGCTGGCACTGGTTGTACTTCGTCAGTTTCTTCTTGAGTTAAGTAGACGAATAGAAATATACCAACCCCAGCAATTAAAATGATAACTGAGACAATTGACCAAATAATAAATTGTCCTGGTGCTTGGTTGCCAATTAAGTCATCATGGGGCCAATTTACAGTATAAGACAATGGGGCATTCGGGCGATTGGCTGCTGCTGCCCAAGCTGTCCAAGTAAAGAAGGACGTGACGTTGCGAATTTGGGTATTATCTTTAAACCAACCCTCAGGAATTGAGTGAATGGTAGAGCCATGAGCTAATAGTTTTTGATAGTCTTGAAAGACTTTTTTTAATCCTTCAGTTTGGGCATTTGTCAGGATTAATTCATGAGTTTCAAAGTCGTAGCGATTGGTTTTAAATTCTTGGCTGACTTGTGCTTGTAAACTTGCTTTTTCTGCGGCTGGTAAAGCTTCTAAATCAGCTTGAGAAAAATCAGGATTATCGTTGTATAAAACTCCAGCAGTGGCTAATCCCCAACGATGAAGTACATCAGCTGTCCAATCGGGTGCAAGATAGCTACCATGCCCCCAAATACTACCAATATGTTGCCCACCGCGAGCTAAATAAGTTTCTTGTCCGGCTTGAATTTCTGCTTTAGTAAAGATAATTTCTTGTTGTTGAGAACGCACTATTTCTGGTACAGGAGGGGCATTTTTCCAAATAGCAGCCCCCGCTAATAATAAAGCTGTAAAAGCAATTATGCAGATGAGTACTAACCAAGCAGGTAAACTAAGCGATCGCCTTTTTGGAGACATTGCTATATCGGCATCAACTAAGGTGGTATCGGTCATAATCAAACCTCCAAAAATTTAATCAAAAATTTCCCATTACCCCAGTCACGAGTACCTAGTCCCTAGTCCCCTTTAGTTTGTCAGAAATGGTCAATTAAGTCTCTGAGGTAGCTCATATTCAATTACCAACTAATGACAGCGCAAACAACTTGGGTGTCATCACTGTTGGTGCGCTCATTTAAATCTGCCATGAGACTGTCAGGTAACGTTCTCACCAAAAGACGACGGGGAAGCCCGTTCCTTTAAGGGGCGCTCAGAATCGTCGTCCGTCGTCTTGGGGCAAGGGGCATTCATGCATTGGCCAATGCCCAATTCCCAATTCCCGATGCCCGCGAAATCCCCCGACTGAAGTCTGGGGGATGAGCTTAACATCTCTACTATGACCCCTGCTAGGTCATTCTCAGAAAATTGCTCTGGCAATCTCCTTTTTAATTCCTCCGAGCGAATGCAATTCAAAAAACCGCGTATCAAAACTGGGGCATTACCAATCGCAGTGGTATATATTAGAGCTTCATCGTCAGCCAAAGGTATTTGACGAAACTCCTTCAAGCTGCCCCAACCTAAATATCGACATTCAAGGCTGTTGCTAGTAGTCATCGTTGTTTACCTTAACCCCAGTCAGGTTTGATGCTCCGGCGCTGTTTCAAGTAGCGGTCAATATCCATCGCCGCGATGCAACCATCCCCAGCTGCGGCTACCGCCTGCTTAAAAGGCGTGTTGCGGATATCTCCAATTGCCCAAACGCCTGGTACGTTAGTTTGCATCATTTCATCGACCTTAACGCCCCCGTCCTGTTTCAGATCGATCTGACCAACTAAAAAATCGGTAATCGGTTTAGCACCCTGTAAATAGACAAATACTCCCTCGACTGGGAGGGTAGTGGTTGTCTTTTGATTCATCAAGAGCAACTTGGCACCTGTAACGCCAGTGTCATTACCCTCTATTTGTTGCAAACGGGCTTTTTTCCAAAGCTTCACTGATGGTTCAGCTAGTAGTTCCTGCACGTGTCCATTCATCTTGCTTGGATCTTTAGCTGTTACCCAATGAACTTTAGAAGCATATTTGGTGAGTACTTGGGCTTCTTCAATCGCTTCCTGACTCATGCCGACAACCGCTACCTCACGGTTACGATAGAAAGCTGCATCACAGGTTGCACAGTAGCTCACCCCCCGACCAAGGAATTCAGTTTCACCAGGAATGGAAGCAGTACGACCCATCGCTCCAGAGGCAAGCACGAGTGCTCGACCCGTGAAGGTGCCTTCAGGAGTGTAAACTTTTTTCTGGGTGTCTTGGACATCAATACTGAAAACCTGGGCGCGTTTGTAAACAGTGCCAAATGCGATCGCTTGCTTACGCATACGTTCGAGCAGTTCACTTCCACCGATCTCTCCAGGTACACCCGGATAATTAGCAATTTTTTGGGTAATGGCGAGGGCTCCAGCAGATGGATTTTTATCAAGCAGGATGGTCTTCAATTTGTAGCGGGATGTGTAGAGAGCGCAGCTACAACCCGCAGGGCCGCTACCAACAATCACCACGTCATAATCAAAACTATCCATAGTTCTGTCCGACATCCTGTATGTACTGGCTGGGAAATTTCCACTGTCTCTTTTGTAATGTGAGTAATATCCTCGTTAGTAGCGATCGCCATTAATTCAGAATCTACTCACAAGCACCTTTCAAA
Organism: Chlorogloeopsis sp. ULAP01; assembly: GCF_030381805.1. Classification (NCBI taxonomy): domain Bacteria; kingdom Bacillati; phylum Cyanobacteriota; class Cyanophyceae; order Nostocales; family Chlorogloeopsidaceae; genus Chlorogloeopsis; species Chlorogloeopsis sp. ULAP01. Next base: position 107,406 of record NZ_JAUDRH010000018.1, on the reverse strand, counting down.
ATTAATGGTAATTTTTTATATCTTGCATTATTCTCAGTAACCGTAAGGCGGGTATTGTAAATAATTTAATAATAAGGGTTTGAATAAAAAGTACCCGCCTACAGAAAAAAGAGTGGTGTAAGGTAAAATACCTTTTTCATGCTTGGTGATGAAATTTTTTCATTGGAACTACCTTGAATTTCCTTTATGAAAATGCTTCTAGGTAGTATTGCCCTCTTCACAGAGAAGTAATTAATTTGATCTAGTTTGATCTAGATTGATCTGGAATCGGACATACTCGAATCAAAGGCTGTCAAATTATGGATTTGGCTTACATTTGGCTAAAGAGTTGTTAAGCGTGCAGGTAGAACTGAAAGGGCAACAATTACAAAAAAAGCAAAAGCAGTTGCACTTTCAAGCGTTGCTACAAATTGAATTTTAGCGGTGCGATACCATTCTTGATTTAAGGCAGCAATGCCAAATTTAAGTAATGCCAACCCAAAAGCTAGAGCTGCAACTGGAGATAGGCAACCAAACCAGTAGAGGATCAAGATAATTAGGCTGGCAATAGCATGATAAACTACCCCTGGAATGACAGAACTAGTTTTTGGTTTGCGCAACTTAACTGTGAAAATGGTGCTGGAAAAGTAGAGAGTATTGAGCGCCCAAAGCCCCATGACACTAGCGGAAACAGTTCCAGTTGTTGCAGCATAGGCAAAGGGAGTAGAAAGACAAACCCCAGCAAAGACGATCGCCTCATTAAAAATAGATTTTTGCTCTCTTTGTAAAACAGAAAAAGCATCCACGATTAAAGCAGCGATCGCACCTACATAAATCTCACAATAAAATTGGATAACTCAGATATAGCCAAATTGCAATTCCGCCAGAAATCACAGCATATAACCCACCCCAAAAAATAAAACGTGGCTTGAGGCTGCGACGTTGCTTGATTTGCATTACTAAAGGATGTTCAGCCTGGAAGCCACAAAAAGCACATATCAAAGCCAGCGTGGTTGTCAACTTCCAAGCTTGTGCAGCAGCCGCACCAATTAAGAAAGAAACTAGCAACACTACGTATATTCCATGCTCTGGAGAAAGCATTGGCTCATACCATGCTTGGGGATTGCTAGATGTATTGAGAGTAGATTGAGCCATTGTCCTCATTCCCCTGGAGGATAAATATTTATTAGGCTACTAGAGATAATTTTTCTCGTTCTCGTGCATCAACAACTAGAGGTAAACAAAGAATAGCGATCGCATGCTGCCACTCTTGCTGCACTTGCACATCTTCCACTACCTCAAACAAAGGGAACAGGAAACAGGTGAAGAGGTATTTTCATGTATTCTGGTGTACAAAGTTCACGATGGCTACTTAATTAATCTTGAGAGGAATTATCTGACAGCGTTAACAAAAATGCTAAATTTTCTTCTGCTTTTAAAGCGTGAGGAGCATGAGCAGGCATAAACACAAAAATACCTGGTTCTAAGATAATTTCTTCTCCTGATAATGTTAGTAAACCTCGTCCTTCAATGACATTAATAGTGGCATTACGAGTAGAAGTATGCTCAGAAATTTCAGTGTTAGCTGCCAAACAAAAAAGGGTGTATTGACAAATTTTATCCTTCAATAATACTTTGCTGAGAACTCCGTCACGTGGATATTCAATTTCTGCTCGCAATTGTTTGACACAAGATGAATTATTTGTGAATGTGGTAGTCATAGTATTTTTGAATTTTTATAGTGATAACTAGAAGGCAAAAGGATGTGGGGACAAAGAGACACAACTTACATCTTGCACCAGCTTTTCGTCCCGCCAAGAAATAAATTTCTTGTCTAATAGCTTAAGTCAGATAAATCTGACTGGAACAGTCTTTGAGTCCGTTTTAACGGACTTGTGCTATTAGGTTTGAGAATTTATTCTCTGGCGTGTTAAGGGGTAGGTGCAAGATATCAAATAAAAAATAATTCTCTCCCACTCCTCCTACTCTTCTTCCCAGTACCCAATCACCAGTACCCAGTACCTAATCTGCAACAGCACAGAAAATTATGTAGCCTAATTCACGGCGGTATTTTTTGAAGACTTGGCGCATTTCTAGAACTCGTTTGCGGATAGGTTCATTCGTCAAAATATTCCACAAAATCCGAATTGTATTAGATATCCCTTCATCCTCAAACATTCTTCTCAAATTCAATAAAGCCATTGCTCCAGTTTGGTGTTTTTGTACTTTCAACTCGGCTGTAGCACAAGCATTAATCCAGTTCGCTTCTGGTAGCGGTGTAGAATTTACTTTAATTACCTTTGCTAACTCAGAATGGATTTCTGCTTCTTTGTTGCGGGCTAATAATTCATGACAAAGAAATTTTCCACCGGGTTTAAGTTTATTGTGAATTCCTGTCAAAATTTTGGCTTTGCCTGGTGGAGATTGCATTGTGAGAATTGCTTCTGCCAAAACATAATCAAATTTGCCTGGTATAGCTTCTAGGTGAAAAATATCACCTTCAATTATTTCGACTTGGTTTTCTAACCCAGCAGCGCGAATGTTAGCACGCGATCGCGCTACACTCTCAGGATTCTTTTCTACACCTACGACTTTGACTTTGTAGCGTTTGGCAAGAGCGATCGCACTGAAACCAAAACTAGATGCAAGTTCTAAAACAGTTTCCCCTGGCTGAAAATTAGCCCACTTAAATAATTGCTCTGTTGCTTGTCTGCCACCCGGACGCAGATATCTTTTACCTGCTGCTGCTAAAATTTGGTGTCCAGGAGCTGTTTGATAGTTGAGGGTAGCATTAGTCATTTCTGGTGTTCCCCTAAACTGATGCTATCCTTAGTGTGCCAATAATTAATCGTGTCGTCTTTGAGGTAGCTCAAAGAGAGACTAGTTTGAGAAATTTTACTTATATTTTTGAGAAAAAGCTGAACTAATTTTTTTAGATTGTAAACAAAAACAAGGCAATAATCAGTAAACTCACCATCAAAGCAAAAATAATTGCATTTTCTATTCTTCTGCTCACAACGCCCACAAGTATCACAAGGCTGATGATCAGAAAAATCACACCAACATAATCAGTGGTTTCCCAACCTGTGGCAATTAATGAGTCTTCCATGAGCGAGTTCTCATCTGGAGTTAAGGTGGGTTGCTGCAACTCCAAAAATGTGAGAACGGGGAATGAATTTATACTAATTTTTGCATAAATTAATGATACAGAGTCAGTTTTTATAGTCACTACTATTGATTAACGATATTTCTGTAATTGTATAACTGCGTCAAACTATTAATCAAAGATCCAAAATTAGATCTTTAATACCAATTCTCTAAAATGGTGAGCTTTCTTAGCCTGCGAAGGCGGCTTTGTTTGTATAGCTACACTCTTCTAGGGTGTAGGAATATTAGGCAAATTCTCAAAAAGAATTGGTATTGAGTCCCTACACATATTTGGTGATATTACGAAGTTCATAGAGACTGCGTTCTTAATTTCTATTATTGCGCACAGATAACATAGATCTAGTTGAGCGAAGAGTGAAATAATTGAGCACATATCGGGGAGGGCAATAAATGAGCAGTGCAACAGGCGATCGCACATCTAGCACCAAAATACCCAAGCCGTTTTCAGGTTGGCAGCAATTATTCAAAGAAGCGCGTACTCGGATTTTGCTCTGGTATTTGCTAATTTTGGGAGTCACGTTTATGATTGCCATTCCTGCATTTCGCTATCGGCTCTACCAGCGTATTGATGAGCGTGTTCGTCAGGATATGATAGAAGATATGGCGGCTTTTCAGGCATTGCTGAATGCTCAAGCAGTTGCTCCCAAAGATGCGATCGCTGATGACGATTCAGAAGACATTGCTTTCGAGTCAGAGAAATGGAGCGAGCTACTCTCCCTCTCCGCCAAAAAACAGACTACTCCGCAAACCCCGCAAGACTATTTAAAGCTGCTTTTCAAAACTTACTTGCGGCATCGACTATCAGAGGATGAATCCTATTTCATCACGTTTATTGACGGTGAATTCTACAAATCTAGCCCTAGAGCGCGCCCCAAACAGCTTGCAGAAAACTCAGAGCTAATGCAAAAGTGGGCAAAACAAACTCAACCAGAGGAAGGAGAAAAGGAATTCTCCGATTCTAACACTGGTAAAATTCTTTACATGGTGCAACCAATTGAACTGAATGACAAAACGCGAGGAGTCTTTGTTGTTGCGCATAGTGCAGCTGGTGAGCGAGCAGAAGCTCTAGAATCTATTTCCGTGGTAATTGAGGTTTCCAGCCTGGTGTTTGTAGTGTCTTCAATTCTTGCTTGGTTGGCGGGAGGACGGGTATTGGCTCCCTTACGAACAATTATCAATACTGCTCATGCTATTAGTGAGACAGATTTAACTCAGCGCTTACCCGTACAAGGAAAAGGAGAACTGGCAGAACTGGCAACGACATTTAACGAAATGATGGACAGGTTAGAAGCAGCTTTTGCTAGCCAACGTGAATTTGTCAACGATGCTGGACATGAACTGCGGACTCCTATTACCATCATTCGAGGACATCTAGAATTGATGGGAGATGATCCCCAAGAGCAACAAGAAACACTGGCACTGGTGATGGGAGAACTAGATAGGATGAGCCGTCTAGTTGATGATATGATTTTGCTAGCAAAGGCAGAACGCTTGGACTTTTTACAACTAACAAAAGTAGATGTTGCAAAATTAACACAAGAATTATTTAGCAAAGCTGTGGCGTTGGCAGGGCGAGACTGGCAATTAGATGCTGTGGCAAAAGGTCAAATTATCATCGATCGCCAAAGAATTACTGAGGCTGTAATGAACTTAGCTCAAAATGCTACTCAGCATACAGGAGAGAGTGATACTATTTCTATTGGTTCTGCGATCGCCAAAGGCAAGGTGCGGTTCTGGGTACGCGATGCAGGTGAAGGTATCCCCCTTGTCGATCAAAAACGTATTTTTGAGCGCTTTGCCCGCTCTTCCAACAGTCGCCGTCGTTCAGAGGGTGCCGGGCTGGGGCTAGCAATTGTACGAGCGATCGCCGAGGCTCACGGTGGTCAAGTGTTACTTCGGAGTAAGCTAGGAACAGGTTCAATGTTTACTATCGTCTTACCGCTCGATCCCCCACAGGAAATGAGTGCATATGCCCAACATTCTAATCGCCGAAGATGAACCCCGGATTGCCTCCTTTATCGAGAAAGGATTGCGATCGCAAGGTTTTACCACCACAATTGTTGCCGATGGACTGCACATAGTTGACGTAGCGCAGAGTGGAACTTTTGATTTACTCATATTGGATCTGGGATTACCCGGCAAAGACGGATTTCAAGTTCTAGAAGAATTACGCCGGCAAGGAGAAGAGTTGCCTGTGATTATCCTCTCTGCCCGCAGTGACATTCACGATAAAGTTGCTGGGCTAGAGGGGGGTGCGGATGATTATATTACTAAACCCTTCCGATTTGAAGAACTACTGGCGCGGATACGAGTGCGCTTGCGAAATACTAAATCTGTAACAAATCTAGAAGAGTTTATCCTCAAGGCTGGTGAAATCTCGCTCGATCTACGAACTCGACAGTTAAAAGTAGGCGATCGCGCCATTGAATTGCCTTCCCGCGAATTTGCAATGGCTGAAATGTTTTGCCGCCATCCGGGACAAATTATCAGCCGAGAACAACTGCTAGATTACGTTTGGGGTTATGACTATAACCCAGGTTCTAATATTGTCGATGTTTACGTCGGTTATCTGCGCAAGAAATTAGGCAGCAATTTGATTGAAACAGTCAGAGGAATGGGTTATCGTTTACGAACATGAGTATAATTCTCATGTTCATTTTTACTAATTAAATCAAAATTGGTTTTATGAATCAAATTTTGATTGTTGAAGACGAAGCAGGTGTTGCTGCTTTTATTGAAAAAGGGTTGCAAAGGCAGGGATACGAAACTATTATTGCGAAAGATGGACAGCAGGCGATGCTGTTAGCTCAAAACACTGAATTTGATTTGATGCTGCTTGACTTAGGACTTCCAATGGTGGATGGTTGGACAGTACTAAGAGAATTGCGTAGGCGGGGAGACACACGACCAATTATTATTGTTACAGCCCGTAAAGATGATCGCGAACGAATGATTGCATTCAACAATGGAGCAAACGACTATATTACCAAACCATTTCGCTTCAGAGAATTGCTGGAACTAATTCAAGCCCATCTTAGTCATGATTGAGGTATGAAACAGCACAGCAACTTTGATGAACTGGCTGTTGAGGAGTCAAATCACCGCTTGCATTCTACTCACTCTAGATATTGGTTCAGCTACCTGAAAGTTGGACAAAAGATAGGTATTGGATATGGAGTGCTTTTGAGCATTACTGTGCTGGGAACTACCATTGGTTTTTTGATGGCAGATCGCTACCAATATCAAGCCCACAAACGGGAAAAAGCAGCGATTGAAAAACTATACCAAGTATCTCAACTGAAAACGAGCGTGTTTCGTGTCCGCACCACTCAGCACCAGTTACTTCTGTACATGGATCGGCCAAAACTATGGCAAGAAAATTATGCTGAGTTAGTTGAGTATGTTGATCAAGCTCGACAAGTCTGGTCTGAATTTGGAGCAAATTACAGCATCGAGAACATTGGCATTATATATGATTCTGTTCGTGAGCATAAAGCAGTTTACCGCCTGTTGAAAAACTATAAAGGTTTTAATGCTTACTTAAAACGTACAGAAGCTTTTTTTCGAGATAATAATCCCAGTAAATTATCAGCAGACGAGATTGAAACAGCACAAACTCAACTGTTTAATTTCATGCATGGCTCGTCGGTATTTTTGATGGATGATTTTCTTGACGACATCAAGAATCTGATGGAAGTTATAGCCCAAGAGTATCAGCAATCAAAGCGAGAACTGCTAAGGGCAGAGAGATTACGCCTGCAAATAATTTTAGGGAGCTTGTTATTATCAATTGCGATCGCAACTTTACTGGCAATGTACACAAGTCGCGCTATTGCCCGCCCGATTCAAACACTCACCCATGTTGCCCAACAGGTTACAGGAGAATCTAACTTCGATTTGCAAGCACCTGTCACAACCAATGATGAAGTTGGTATCTTGGCTGTTTCCCTCAATCGTCTGATCCAAGAAGTTCAGCAACTCATTAAAATTCAAAAGGATACTAACGAACAACTAGAAGTATACAGTCAGGCGCTAGAAAAGAAGGTGCGCGAACGGACACGGGAGTTAAATGAAAAAAATCAAAGTTTAGAGTTAGCCCTAGAAGAATTGCGCCGCACCCAAGCACGACTCATGCAAAGCGAGCAAAACACAGAATCATAAATACATTTTTGAGATTTGGTGTTTTGAAAATTGATAATATATTTTTTGAACTTGAAATCCAGTCCTCAAAACAGAAGATACTGTGACGTTATGAAGCCAAACAATCCTTTCAAGTCAGCATTGTTTCAAACTGCTAGTTACTTGATGCTGGGTATCTTGACTATAACGAATACGTGCCAATCTGTTTTTGCACAGGTGGGAAATTCTAGCACACAAACTCTAGCGCAGTTCTCTGACAATCAATCACAGGAGCGATCGCAACTAGTTCAAACAGCAAATACCCTCATCAATCAAGGTGATTTCACTGGTGCAGAAGAGAACTTGCGTAAGTTAATCAAAAAGTATCCAAAAGATGCGTTTGGATATTACCAGTTAGGGAATGTGCTATTTCGTCAGGGTAAAACAGAAGATGCAATCAAAGAATATCAAGAGGCAATTCGTTTAAATTCTAAATATGCCTTAGCACACAATGCTATTGGAGTTGTATTCGCAAGTCAACAGCGTTGGGAAGAAGCAATTGCAGAGTACAATAAAGCACTAAATATTAATCCCAAGTATGGAGATGCACTGACTAATTTAGCTCAGGCACTCTGGCAACAAGGTAAAAGAAATGAAGCGATCGCTTCTTTAGAAAAAGCATTAAAAGTATTTAAAACCCAAAATAGACCTGAGAGAGTAGAACAAATAGAAAAGATTTTACGGGATCTCAAAGGTAATGACGATCCAACTGTTTCGTGAAACTTAGGTTGAGAGATTATATGGTGAACTCGAATTTAGTTCCTTTGAGTTTTTGGTTTGGATACATTTTCATATAAGCTTCGATTATCTTTTCAAATGCCTGTGCGTAGCTGAATGCTGCTGTTAACTGTTCCCAACTGGGAGTACGGGAGAATTTAATTCCTTTTTCCTTAGCAGCTTGGCGACAACCATTGTAAGAGCCATACTGTTTGAGTAGTTGAGCTTGATCAATTTTCTCCAGTACAGATGGTAAGGCTGCAATAGTTGGCTTTGGCATCTGCGAATCTTGAGAAAGTTGCAGTTCATTGACAGCAATCTGTGCAACCGTGTATATCGTTGCGGCATTATGCAACTCATGCTGCTGATTCTCCTTCAGATCCTCTAATAGTTTAGTAATTCGTTTTTTTCCCATCAAGCTCTACCTATCTAAAAGTGATCGTCCCTGTGAAGCGGGATCTGTGTACATTTGTGGTTTGTCGTTGCGATCCTCATCGTCATTAATTTGATTGGTAACCTCTATTGCTTCTTGTTCCTCACCTTTTTCCTCACGCCACCACAGCACAATTGCTTTGATTGCTCGGATGAACTTGAAGAAACGACTAGGAAAGGCTAAATAACTCCATTGAGTTTGGTTGGGATTATCAATATCTGCAACAGAATCAAAAGCTGCGGCAAGCTCATCTAAATGCCCAGCCATCGAGCCGATCTCATGCTCCAGTTCGGTAACAATTTGCCGATTACTGTTAGCAAGTTGTTCTTTCTCTAGTTTCAGTTGACTAATCATGGTTTGTAAACGTTCTACGTCTGCTTTTAAACGCAGGGTAGATTGTTTATCTTCTTCTCTTCTGCGGAGTAGTTGCGATCGGCTACGATTTGTAAAAATTAGGCAATCTCGCATTTCTTCATATAATTGATTTGCCTGAGGACGACTAAGATTATTGATTGTCTTGGGGAATTCTGTAGCGGAACGCAAACGAGCAGACGAGCGATCGGAGGTTGCCATAATGAAATTTGAGTAGTCGTAATATAATTTAAAATGTTTAAAAAACTGTTTAAAAAACTTTTGTTTTGTAGTCTGATATTATATCACTCAAGCCACACCAAATGCTACAAAGGGATCAACCCCTAAAAGAGTAACGACTCTCTCAAATTTTTAACTTACAGTTTGCTTAATTGTTCTAAAGCAAATAATCGTAATACCATACAGCAATTTGTTTATATATGTCTAAAATTGCAATCTACAATTGAATTCAGATACACTTTGGGTTGTACCTATGACTTCCCTATCGGAATTAACATTACCAGATCACACGCAGTTGCCAGACTCTGACGGTAAGTTCGTGAAAAATCTGCAAGAACATCCCCAAAGTATCTTACTCACTGACTCAATTACACCCGTTTTGCAGCAACTGCATCCTGATGGAAATTACTGCATCGGACAAGACGCAGGCATTTACTGGCGCTTAACCGATCCTCCAGAGAAAGGGGCGGAAGCACCAGACTGGTTTTATGTACCCAATGTACCGCCAACTCTGAATGGCAAAATGCGACGTTCCTACGTGCTGTGGAAGGAATATGTCGCGCCGTTGATTGTGATTGAATTTGTATCGGGAGATGGTAGCGAAGAACGAGATAAAACCACACCTTTACAGGGAGAACCAGGAAAGTTTTGGGTTTACGAGCAGGCAATTCGGGTACCTTATTATGCAATTTATGAGGTGGGAAAGGCGCGCGTGGAAGTTTATCGCCTCGTAGATAATACTTATCAACTCATGACACCTAACGAGCGGGAACATTATCTTATTAAGCCGATGGGGCTAGAACTGGGAATTTGGCGAGGTGTTTATCAGAATGCAGAGTTACCTTGGTTACGATGGTGGGATGCACAAGGAAATTTATTGCTAACGGGTGAGGAACGTGCGGAAGTTGAACGACAAAAGCGCAAAAAAATTGTAGAGAAGTTGCGTACTCTTTCCTCTGAACAACTCCAAAGCTTGGGAATCGATCCAGAAATGTTGGATTAATAAGCATTCTCTTTTACTAGCACTACATCTTCATATATCGCCTCAATTTCACACCAAAAATCAACGCTAGCTAGATGCACTTCTTCGCCTTTTTCATAGGGATAAAGTTCCCAGCGCCCTTTTTCGTTGCGGCGGAAGCATTCCACACTCATTGTGTCTTGGGAAATGAGTACGTATTCCTGCAATGATTCTAGGTGGCGGTAGTCTGCAAACTTCTTACCTCTGTCAAAAGCTTCTGTGCTATCTGAAAGTACCTCTACAATTAATTTCGGGTGGCATTTAAAATATTCAAACTCTCTATCTCGTGCATCACAAGTAACCATGATATCAGGATAGTAGTAGCGGTTAATAACTTCAATTTGTGCTTTCATTTCTGCCATGTACACCCGGCAACCACTACCCCGCAAATGGTTTCGCAGCAGCATCGATAAATTCATACTAATAGTGACATGAGCATCACTTGCCCCTGCCATTGCATAGACTTGCCCATCAATATACTCGTGTTTGATTTGGCTAACTTTTTCGCCTTCTAAATATTCTTCTGGAGAAATGTAGTATTCACTTCGGCTTGTAACCATCTTTGTGCCTCCTTTTATGATAATAACGACCACAGATGGACACAGATAATCATCCGCGTGCATCTCGTGGTTTATCTGTGGTCGATTTATAAAACATAATTTTCTTGTAATCTAGAGTTAATGTAACCCTTCATTTAAAATTCCTCTTTCTATATAAATTGGACGTACTAGTTGCCGCAGAGCAGGTAGTTGCCTAGTAAAATACATAGAACCTAAAATACAAACAATTCCATCAATAATTAATACAGTAGGAGCACTGATACGAACTGCCAAAGCTCCTCCTAATAAATTACCAAAAGGAATTATTCCCAAAAACGCCATAGTAAATAAGCTCATCACTCGTCCGCGTTTTTCATCTTCAACAATTGTTTGTAAAACTGTGTTACCAGAGGCAACTTGGAGGATTGTTCCTAACCCAATAAATAGCATTGTGAATAAAGAAAGCGGCAAATAACGTGATAGTGAAAAAGTAATTAATCCTATTCCTAAAATGGTTGGAGCAAAAGCAATCAATCTACCAAGTCCTAATATTGTTTTTCGCGATGCCAAATAAATACCACCCGATAACGCTCCAACTCCAGATGCAGCCATTAAAAACCCCAATGTTTCTGCGTTACCTTGAAGAATTTTTTCTGCAAATACTGGTACAAGCACAGTGTATTGCAATCCGAAGAAACTAACTAAAGCTGATAACAATAATAATGCTCGTATTGGTGGAAAACCAAAAGCATAAAAAAATCCTTCTTTAACTTGTTCCAATGGATTAGCTGTACTAACTAATATTGTTCTAGGCTTAATTTTCATCGCTAATAATGCGATGATTACAGCAATATAACTAAGACCATCAATTAAAAAACAGTATGCAGCGCCAATACTAGCAACCAATAAACCACCCACCGCCGGGCCAATTAACCGCGCTCCGTTAAACATTGTAGAATTGAGCGCGATCGCATTGGCTAAATCTTCTCTACGTTCTACCAAATCTGGCACAAATGCTTGCCGCGCTGGTGCATCAACAGCGCTAATAAATCCTTGAAATACGCTTAAGACAATGATGTGCCAAATATGAATAACACCAGATAGCGCCAACGTCGCTAATGCTAATGACTGAATCATTGACAAGATTTGCGTACTAATCAAGATACGGTGGCGGGAAAAGCGATCTACAAATACCCCACCAAAAGGAGCAAGAATAAAGCTAGGAATTTGACTGCTAAATCCCACAACTCCCAGCATTAAGGGCGATTGGGTTAAACTATAAACTAGCCAAATAGTGGCAGTCTGTGTCATCCAAGTACCTATCAAGGATATACCTTGTCCACCAAAAAATAGACGGTAGTTTCTCGATCTTAAAGCTGGTGGTAATAGATGTTTTGGGGTTTGCGTTTTCATGCTTGTTGGCGTGCAGTTAACCGTAATATTCAGACTTTAATTAATTGACAATAATGAAAAAGCCCCATCCCTAACCCCTCTCCACTGATGGATAAAGGATTAGTCATAGGGTGAGGTTAATAAAAAAAGCCGTGAAATAAACATTCACGGCTTTTGGTGTGGTGTGAGGAGCTTAACTAAATATCATGATAACGATTATTTAGCGGTATAAACACGCTCGTAACATTTTTTGTAACGGAATCGCAACTGATAGAGTCAGTTTTACCTCAATGATACTAACTGAAAAGGATTTCGAGTGCTGAATTTTACTACAACAGAAACAAAACCGTGGAATTTTTTATTAATCCACGGCTTGAGATCAAGGTATGAGGAAACTTAACTATCTTTGATCGTAAACCGAACTGGATGTGAGCAAGTTATCGGTAACAGATTCTGTAACAGATTATTTCTGATATAGAGTTAGTATATTTTTCTGCTCATCATACCAAAGCGCCACCACAACTAGAACCGCACCCAGCAGTACAACCGTAACAATAAGCAGCTGTTTGAACTTCGTCTATTAAATCTAAATTGCCAGCTGTAAGCAAATGAGCAACTGTCAAGTTTTCCCCGCTACGAGTTTTTGCAGGTAAATTCATCATCTGGTTAAAATCGCAATCATATACGTTACCAAGATAATCAATTGAAAGCTCATCGCGGCACATTAAACTTTCTACCGTATTGGTATTGAAATGTGATTCTAAAAATTGTAGATAAGGACTATAAAGTTTTTTTCGTTCTAAATGCAATTTAGTTCTGCCTACTGGTAGATTGGTGATAGTAAATAAATTGTTAAAGTCAATATTAAAGTTCTGTTTTAAAAACACTCTATAATCTTGTTCTAGCTTAGTTTGGTCGGGAGTTAAAGAAAATTTTTCACTAGAAGGTAATTGGGGATTATATACTAAATCTAAAATTAAATCTGGTTCCTTGCCGTAACCAACTTGATTAAGCCATTGCAATGCTTTGATGGAATTATTATAAACTCCACTACCACGCATTTGATCAACATTATCTGCTAAATAACAGGGCAAAGAAGCAACAACTCTCACTCGATGCTTGGCAAAATAGGTTGGCAAGTCACTAAACCCGTCTTCAAAATAAATAGTCAAATTAGACCGAACAATTACCTGTTTTCCTGTTGCTCGACTTGCCTCTACTAGAGGCTTAAATCCATAATTCATTTCTGGCGCACCCCCAGTTAAATCGACAATTTTAATCTGGGGAAAATTGTCAATTAGCTCAATCAATTGAGCACAAATTTCTGGAGAAAGTTCTTCTTTACGTTTTGGACCGGCTTCTACATGACAATGAGTACAGGCAAGATTGCAACGCTTACCTAGATTAATTTGTAAAACATTAATTCGCTTTTTAGTTAAAGGGAAAGTTAGTTTATGTTTGAAAGGAGTTAATACTGAATTTGTTGATTTAGTTTGCATTAGTTAATATTGTCCTGATATTTACCACAATTCTAATTTAGAAGATATAAGAATAATTTGGTGTATTATGAGCGATGATTTGTAGTAAGCACGAAGAGTGCTTTCGGAGTTTAGGACTCAAGTCCTTATTACGAACTTATATAACCATCATAATTAATGCGATAGACCACTAGCTAAATTCACCTGTAAAGAGAATTGGGATTAGCGATCGCGTTCGCATCTTAAAATACTAAGTCTTTCTTATCAACTAACAGCAACCACCACCAGTGTAATGCCACGTAGAATTAGTAATTATTAATTTGTCTGGCAGTAAAGCAGCGAGTTTGGCAGCTGTTTTATCACACACTGCGGCTGGTACACCTTTTTGCAAAATATGCCCGGCATTATCATCGAATACGTCTTCTAAACCAGAATAGATTCCTGTCTTGCCAGTAAAAACACAAGCTCCATCTACAGGAATAGGAACTTTGAAAGATACAGAATCAAGACTTTCTAAAAGTAAGTGTTCTTGGAGATGATAAGTTTGGCAATCTAAAAGACGATAAGGACGACGGGCGCGAATTTCTATTTGTCCAAAACCTACATCAATAATTCGTTGAATATACTCTTCATAGGTAAGTGCGCCAGATAGACACATAGCGCGCAAACGCTCATCTTGCTGTAAATGTGGTGGAATAGAACGAGTGGCGATTGGATCGCTCATTTGCAAACGTCCGCCTGGTTTTAAGACACGATGTGCTTCGTGTAAAGCACGAGTTAAATCTTCTGGCTCAAAAATATTGAAAAGGCAATTTTGTGCTACGACATTCACACAAGCATCGGCAACAGGTAAGTTAAATGCATCGCCCGCACGAATTTCTACAAAGCTAACATCAAACCAGGGATTTTCTTGAGCAGCAATTTCTAAGTTGCGTGCAGCTGCTTCCCGCATTGCCGCCACCGGCTCAACAGCAATCACAGCACCGGGGCGACGAGAAAAATAGGCAAATTGCAGGGCTTCTAAGCCACCACCAACTCCAACGTACAACACAGTAGGTTGATTTGCTAATTCCGCAGGGTGAACTGTACTACCGCAACCATAGTTCATTTCCTGCATTTGTTGGGGAATTTTCAATCCTGGCAGTTGGAGGGGCGAACTTTGGACGCAACAAAGTCCAACTTGCGGTGTTTGCGCAACTTCACTGTAGAATTGTGCTGCGGTTTCGAGATAAGTCATTACACTCCTGATAATATGTACTGACGTCTAAAGGCAACTTTTTGCATCCTAGTATATATCACCCTCTGTTTGATGAGTTTTTGCTGAGAGTATTGTTTTCAATCGCGCAATGCATAACCGACACCACGCACAGTTTGAATCAGACGCTTTTCGTTGTTAGCTTCTAATTTTAGACGTAGATAGCGGATGTAAACTTCGATAACGTTGGAATCTCCCATAAAGTCGTAGCCCCAGACTTCCTCTAAAATCCGATCGCGCGTAATCACTTGTCGGGGATGTGCTAGTAGATAGTCTAGTAAATCAAATTCTTTAGCTGTTAATTCAATGTCGCGATCGCCGCGATGCACTTCCCGCGTGCGACGATTTAGCTGCAAATCTTCAAATTGCAATATATCTGCGTCTACTTCTTGGGTTCTGCGTAAGTGAGCGCGAACTCTAGCTAATAATTCCTCGACACTAAAGGGTTTAACGACATAATCATCGGCACCCGCATCTAAACCAGCCACGCGATCGCTGACTTCATCCTTTGCTGTTAATAAGATGACTGGCACTTGATCCCCTGTACTTCGCAAGCGACGGCAAATTTCTAACCCCGATAAACCAGGTAACATCCAATCTAAAATTACTAAATCTGGATGAGTCTCTCTGGCTGTAGTCAGTCCACTTAATCCATCGTGTGTGACGGTAACTTTATAGCCTTCATAACTTAGTTCCAATTCTACAAATCGTGCTAGTTTAGCTTCATCTTCAACAAGTAGAATGTGGGCTGTCATAGGAGTTTAATAACCTGATATTTCTCACTTGATTATTTGAAAAAATTAAAGATAAGCAGAAATTAAATTAGCTACTAGTTTATATGTCTTAGTTTTTAAGTAACAATTACTCCAAATTAACTCAACAAGTAACTTGATATAATACACGTAAATTTACGTTTATTTACATAAAATTACTTGTTTTTTATATTTTTGTGTTTAGATTATACACATATAGGAATCAGGTTTGATTTCTGAAAAAATTAAGTATTTGTAGGGGAGGCAGTTTGCAGTGTAGATTTTCTGACCGCAAAACTGCCGTAATTTTGAAACAAGACTCCCGCGTGCCAATTTAGTATGAATAAATTGCTAATATAATTTGGCAAACCTCTGCGTAACCACCGAAGTTATGAGCGCTGGCTTCCGTCCTCATGCTTCTCTGTGCGCTACCTTAGCGCTCCTCTGTGTTTAAAACATTGGTTGTGTACCTCACTTAAATAGGGAATCGCTATATACAGGACAGAAGCTAGAAAAATCGACATTAACTAATTTATTTATGAAATCCTACCATCTCTGCGAGAAACACCAGAAACAGTAGGACGTGAAATGTAATTTTATACAACAATAAATATCGTTCAGATATTAGTGTCAAAAATAAATTGAAGCAAATATTAATTAATATAGACAGAATACTTGTGAAGTAATATCAGAAGGAGAGGGTGTAAGATTAATAATTTATAATGACGTAAATACATTAATATACATAGTAGTGACAAACCCATAGCTCCAGAGGTTTTGCCTAAGTTAACTAAACCTTTTTATCCGACAAAAACCTCTAGAACAGGATTGGAACTTGCTATTAATAAGCGTATTTTGGAAGCTCATAATGGTGAACTGATGATTGAATCAAGTGCTAGGAAAGGTACTACAGTAAGTGTGCAATTACAACTGACGGCTAACTGTTAGCAATAGACTGTAACATCTTCACCACATTCATCTGCAAGATAGCAAAGAGCTTTGAAACGCAAACCAACTACTTCTTCATACAAGGGATTAAGCTTACACATTGGTGGAATGTGGAATAGCTTACGACCAAATAGTACGATATCTCTTTCAAACGGACATTGAGCAGGAATCAATTTGCATAAGAAATGAGCAATTTTGGCGTTATTAATTTCTCTAGATTCTAGCCACTGACGAATTGGATGCAGTAGGTCTTGTTGTTGTTTAGTTAGAGTTAAGCTAGTCATAAATTTTATCCTGTTGATTAGTTTTAAGATTTGAACCTTTTCCTATATATAATTACGGTTGGTTTCTATAGTTTTATGCAATAATTTTGTAAGTTCATTTTTTGCACTTGAGTGATAACTTGGGAAGTATATCTCTCTTTGATTGGAACACATTTAACTACAGACTCTAGTTGCAAGATTCCGGATACACTGACTTAACTACTGAAATTTTTGTGCCTCATTGGCAGAATTCATCTAAAAATCTTTTATTTACTTATATTGTGTAAAATCTGCCTGCGATCGCCTTCATGCAATAGATTCACCCAATCGGGTGATTTCAAACACTTTCTGCAAGCTTTACAGAAAATAGGGGCAGGCGGCGGGCGTTCTTACCAATGGCTACCCCAGCCTTAGTTGGGCTGTCGGATTATGCAACTTGGGAATGATGCACTTTTGTGGCGATCGCAAGCAGGATCGAAATGATAGACCTATAGTTAATTGTCCGTATAAGGGTTGAACTTATGTTTGTGCCACCAGGCTTTAGCCAAAATTCTGTGACCACTAAGCTAGGCAGAATGGTTTACTATACTGCTGACGAAAAGCCTTGGATAGATTCGGATGTCCCCAAATCAAGCGATCGCAAATTAGTTTTTCTGCACGCCTTTGGTGGTGGTTCGTCTGCCTATGAATGGTCAAAAGTTTACCCGGCTTTTGCTCCAGATTATCAAGTTCTAGCACCAGATTTGATTGGTTGGGGACGCTCGGATCATCCAGCCCACAACTATCAGGTTGAAGACTATATTACAACGATTATTGAGTTTATCGAAAATACCTACAGCATACCAACTGTGGCGATCGCTTCAGGATTAACAGCAGCTTTTACTGTTCGTGCCGCGATCGCTCGTCCCGATTTGTTCAAAGCTTTGATTTTAGTTACACCAGCAGCTCTTGAGGAATTTGGCGAAGACTACAAAAATAGCTTTTCTGCTCAAATCATCAAAATCCCGATGCTGGATCGTCTACTATATATGACTGGAATTTCCACAAGCTTTGGCATTCGCAGTTTTCTCGAACAACGGCAGTTTGCCCGCCCAGAAAGAGTTTACCCCGAAATTGTCGAAGCATACCTGCAATCTGCCCAACAGTTTAATGCTGAGTATGCTGCTCTGGCTTTTGTGCGCGGAGATTTATCCTTTGATTTGTCTAAATACATTCCTCAATTGACTGTTCCGACTGCGATTATCTGGGGGCAAAAGTCAAAGTATACTGGGCCTGATGTCGGGCGTCGTTTCACTGAAATGAACCCTAAAGCGATTCGGATTTTTCTACATTTAGATGATGTAGGTTTTACTCCCCAATTAGAACTACCTGCTGTGACAATTGGACTGATTCGGAAGTTTTTACCTTTACTTGAGCAGTCTGCGTAAATTTAGAAAATTCAGCTTTTAATTAGTGCTGCAATTGTAGTTACTAGTTTATAAGGATCGGCTGGTTTAGAAATATGTTGTTGAAATCCGGCGGCAAAAACTTGTTGTTGTGTCGTCTCGGCAGCATAAGCAGTTAAGGCGATCGCGGGAATTTGCCCACCCTGATTGGCAGGCATGGCTCGCAGCTTCCGGATCAAGGCGTAACCATCAACATCTGGCATACCCAAATCGCTTAACAGCAAATCTGGTTTTGACTGGGCGATTAAAGCGAGTGCATCATTGGCTGATTCTGCCGTTGTGACGATTGCTCCCTGCTGTTCTAATAGAAAGGCAAGAAACTCGCGTGTATCAGCATCATCATCCACCACTAATATCCGAATCCCCTCCAAAGGAGTGGAGAACATAGAAAACGGATAGAAATCCTCAGAAAAATTACTATCTCTTTTTGCTAATTTCTGACTTTGTTTATACACTGGTAGACAAACTGTAAATGTCGAGCCTTGTCCTTCTCCTGGACTTTCTGCCCAAACTCTACCACCATGCAACTCGACAAGCTGGCGCACAATCGCCAAACCTAATCCTAGTCCACCCGCTCTTCGAGTTATGCCACTATCTGCCTGACGGAAATACTCAAATACGTGTGGCAAAAAGTCGGAACTAATGCCGTTACCTGTGTCCTTGACTCGAATTTGTACCTGAGAATCAATCTGTTCTAAATAAACTTCGACTTTTCCACCAGATGGTGTGAATTTAATGGCATTTGAGAGCAAATTCCAAACTATTTGTTGAAGACGACTACTATCACCTTTTACCCTGCCTACATTTGGATCGAGATAAAGGTTTATTTGAATTGATTTTGCTTCTGCTGCCAATCGGACTGTTTCTAGGGCAGCTTCAATACTCACAGCAAGATTAACAATTTCTAAATTCAGCCCTAGTTTACCCCGGAGAATGCGGGAGATATCCAACAAATCCTCAATCAATTGAACCTGTAGTTCTGCATTTCGTTCGATAGTTTCAATTGCGCGAGCGGTAACTACTTCGTTCAATAAACGTTTTCTCAGTAGCTTTGCCCAGCCCAAAATAGGATTGAGAGGGGAACGAAGTTCGTGAGAAACTATCGCCAGAAATTCGTCTTTGATGCGATTTGCTGTCTCAGCCGCTTCTTTGGCTCGCTGGCGTTCTTCCGCTACAGCTAATGCCTGATCTCGTAAGTTCTTATATTCCTGGACTCGCAATGTTAAATCAGTAACATCTTGAATTGAGAAAAGAGCATAAAAACTGTCTCTATTCAATGCAGGCACAGCAGTTACTGTTGTGTGCTGGATACGATATTTACCTGACGATAACGGTACAGGAATGACATATTTATGCAGTTGAGAAGAAAATATTGTAGGAGGGCCACCTTCAAAAATGTGGTACAGTCGGCTAGCGTAGCGAGGTTGATTCAGATGAGGAAAATAATCATCAATACAGGCTCCTAAAATCTGAGTCCTAGGAATTTTCGTCCATTCTTCTAAACTACAGTTCCAGAATAAAACGGTGCGATCGCTATTTAGAACAAAAGCTCCTAAAGGAATTTGATCTAAAAGGCTGAATTTTTCCTGAACTTGCTCAATTTCGTTCATGTCATCAGACCGTTTTTAGTTTTTCTACAGCAATTTTTGCTGGAACTTTTCTTATCATAGTACTCCCATCTGCTCGTTAATAGCATTAATCAATGCATCGAATGTACCTACCTCGAAGACTAAAATGATATCTCCGATAATTTCTAACTGTTGAATTGTAAAGCGTGCTTGTGCAAGTAAAATCTTAGAGTTACTCGCATGAGCTGACAACAATAAGTTATCAATCGTATCTTCTAAATAAACTGGCAAAGTATAGTTCATGTGCTGCTTGAGCACATTGCTGATTGAACCCATCACTCCATTGATAACAATATTACCAATTTCGCTCAGAGTTCCAATTTTAACTTCATCTAAATCTGGTGATCCTACTTCTTCACCAGTTAAGAGCGCGACTAATGTTGACGCGCTTTCTGTCGGGAAAATTAAGCCAGCATTACCATAAAAAGAGCCAGTAAAACCTAGCTTTACTGTTGCTAAACTATCGTTATGAAATCGTGTTACTAATTCTTGATAAGCATCTAAAGCAGTTAATACTTTCACCGATGGAATTTCTAGATGAATATGAGAATCTACCATCTCATTCAGTAGACTTGCTGCTCGACCGACACCAATATTAATTAATTCTTGTAGCGCGTCTAGTTGGTCTATTGTCACATTCATAGAAGCTTTATTCCTTGGAATTAATAACTTGCTGAACTGCCTCTCGCAATTCTTTTTCTTTCGGTGGTTTATTAATAAAGTTCGCTGCTCCCAAATTATAACTTTGAGTGCGAGAGCCATCTTGGATATCAGCTGAGATAATGATTGTGGGAATTTTTAATCCTTCATCTTGGAGAGCTTGAAGGAATTCAAACCCATTCATATCGGGCATTAACAAATCCGCTAACACGCAATTGGGCTTGTGGTTGTGAACTATTTCTAATCCCTCGCGTCCGTTAGTTGCTTCTAGAATTTCGTAGCCATCGCCTTGCAGAAACTTACGGATCATCCGGCGAGAAAAGGCTGCATCATCGATAATCAGTACCAATGCCATCAGCTTTGCCCTTTTGATATTTCACTTTATAGTTATTGACTTTAAGTTAGTTAATTTACTCCTTAAATAGTCAAAATTTATTCTAATTTAAATCACATCTAAATTTCATAAATTGCATTTAAAAAAGGTAGTGATGCTGTAACTATAATGCTAATATCAGTTATAAAAAAGAATACGGCACATATAGACATCCCCCATTATCCCCGCACTGTCGCGCCACTGCGCTAGAAAAAAGGTAGACTTCAAATCTGAATTGGACTTTCTCATTACCATGCTCTGCATGGTAATGAAAACTGAGAGGCTCTGCCTCAATTATGGTTCCCAAGCTCCAGCCGGGGAAAGAGAAACACGCTCTAGGAGGAATCGAGTATCTGTCGCAAACATTCATCAAGTGGGTATAAATTTAGAAAGAAGTCTGAAAATCAAGCTTTTTTCAGACTGTGTTTGGATAATTTTCTAGCTCAAGCTTGCCTTGCGAAGCCAATGCAAAATTGTGGTGTGGTGAATATCAGTTACTCGTTCAATTTCGCGCAAACTCATGCCTTGAGTATGCATTTTTAAACAAAGTTGCTTAACATCATTTGAGTAGCACCAAGGTTGATAAGATTCGAGAAACTGACGATTACATTGTTTACGCTTGTAACATTATCTGTCTTTACGATGACCATTTTTAAATGTTTGGGTGGAATGGCAATAAGGACATTGCATTTGTGTTTGCCATAAGGATAAACATTATCTTTTCAGCATTAAGTCATCTGAACATCTTTCTTGAGAGATACATTTGTTCGGTCTAAAATCAGGTTAGTATTAACGCAAAATCTATATATTTTGAGTCTATCAGCGCAATGGAGTTAGCAGAAATTGACGATGATATAGAGGCATTTCTAGTTGAAAGTTATGAAAATCTAGATCAAATTGAACAAGATATTATTGATTTAGAAAAAGCATCTACTCATGAACAATCGCTAAATCGCATTTATCGCTCACTCCATACATTGAAAGGAAACTGTGGCTTTTTACCGTTTCCGAAGCTGGAATCGCTTGCCCATGCAGGAGAGACTTTGCTGAGTAGTTTGCGCGATGGTACCAACCAGTCGTTTGATGGCGATCGCAAGCTCGCGGTAACTCCTGAAATCGTCACTACCCTACTGCAAACAGTAGATACTATCCGGCAGATTTTGTCTGAGATTAAAGCTACAAAACGTGAGGGCAATAAAGATTATTCTGCACTAATCGAGACTTTGACTCAATTACAACAGACTGAACAAAAAGTAACAGTCTCTCAATCGCCTTTACCTGTTGTTAATACTCAAGTACAACAGATTAATAGCCAGTTACCAGAAGCTTCAGCCTTAATTGGCTCAGAATCTTCTCATATTAGAGTTAGTGTTGCTTTACTAGATCAGATGATGAACCTGGTGGGTGAAATGGTTTTAGCCCGTAACCAGGTGATGGAATTTAGTACAAAGTTTAAAGATCATAACTTTGTTAATCTTTGCCAGCGCCTGAACCTAATTACAACCCAGTTGCAGGAAGGAGTGATGAAAACTCGACTGCAACCAATTAGTACGATTTGGCAAAAATTCCCTCGCGTGATTCGTGATTTGGCGATCGCCTCAAATAAACAAATTGAAGTGGAAATGGAGGGGGAAGATACTGAACTAGATAAAAGTATTATTGAAGCTATTAAAGATCCCTTAACTCATTTAATCCGCAACTGTATCGATCATGGCATTGAATTACCAGCCGAGCGGACAGCTTGTGGTAAATCAACCTCAGGCAGGCTATTGCTCAAAGCCTTTCATGAAAGCGGCAAAGTCAATATTGAAATCAGCGATGATGGGCGCGGTTTAGATCCAGCTCGGCTCAAAGGGCAAGCGCAGGAACTTGGCTTAGTGAGTGCTGGGCAGGCGGCGGCAATGAGCGAATTGGCAGCGATGAACTTAATTTTTTTACCTGGCTTCTCTACTGCTAAACAGGTTACTAACCTTTCAGGGCGGGGAGTAGGGATGGATATTGTCAAGGGCAATCTTGAGAAAATTAACGGCAGTATTGAAATTTACAGCCAGCAAGGACAAGGAACAACCTTTAAAATTAGGATTCCGCTCACATTGACAATTATTCCGGCATTAATTGTCACTAGTGGAGGCGATCGCTATGCCATTCCCCAAACGAGTTTGCAAGAGCTTGTGCGTCTCGAAGCACAAGCACTCAACACTATTGAGATGCTTTACGACGTACCCGTGTATCGGTTGCGGGGCAAAGTTGTGCCATTAGTTTACCTCAATCAACAGTTACAGATCCAAAACAATGTCACCAACTCCCAAACCCTTCATCTTGTAATAGTTCAAGCTGATAATTGTCAATTTGGGCTAGTTGTTGAGACGATTGAAGACATCCAAGACATTGTCGTTAAACCTCTTGGCACACAGTTGAAGGCGCTATCTGTATTTGCAGGAGCTACAATTCTCGGCGATGGCGCGGTGGCATTAATTATTGATATTGTCGGTTTGGCAAACCACGCTAGTATCACTGTAAAACAAAAGCAACTATCAGCAGCTACAGCCGCGAATATCCAAGCCCAAACAAGCGATCGCCAAATGATTTTACTATTTCAGGGGCCACAAGGCGCACGTATGGGCATTCCAGCAGCGATCGCCTTACGACTCGAAGAAATTCCTGATTCTGCTGTAGAGCGAGTGGGTGATGGGTATGTGATGCAATCTTACGGTAAGATTTTGCCGCTTATCGATTTGCACAGAGTATTTTCTGATCAGCAGCATCCCAATGATGATAATTTTGGAGCGATCGCACCAACTCTACAGATAGTGATTGTCTCTCTCCACTCAGAATTAATTGTGGGGCTAGTGGTTGATCGCATTCTCGACATTGTGGAAGAGTCAATAACAATTAAAGGAACTCCATCTAGAGCAGGCGTACTTTTCTGTGCTGTGATTCAAGATCAAATTACAGAAATTCTTGACATTGAAACCGTGATTCGGATTGCCAACCCTTATTTGCTGCAAGTGGCTGCTCATGGCTAAACGACAATTTTGCACTTTTTTTCTGGGTGGATTTTACTTTGGCATCGATGTACAACACGTTCAAGAAGTGATTCATCCCCAAAAGATGACTCGTGTACCTTTGGCACCATCAGATATTTGTGGATTAATTAACTTGCGTGGACAAATTTTAACTGTCATCGATTTACAGCAGCGTTTAGAGATGGGCAACTCAGCAATAAATGAAGCACAGGGATTTAATATCGTTGTATGTTCTAACGATGAAATAGTCAGTTTACTCGTCGATGATGTTGGAGATGTCTTAGAGTTTCCAGAGAACACCTTTCAACTACCACCCGCAACGTTAAAAGGTAGAATGCGTCAAATGCTAGCTGGAGCTTACCCACTTAAAGAGGGGTTTGTGCTAGTTCTAGACACTGAAAAAATTTTAGACGTTAATTTTAAATCAGTGAATAGAGAACAATAATTATCAACTGATAACTGCTAACTGATAACTTAGGAGCGCTTTGCAATGGCTACATCTCGAACTGGGAAAACAACTAACTCTAAATCTTCGTCGGAAAATAATGCAGATCCATTAGAAACGAATGATAGTGCTACGCCAGTGCAACTGCAACCTTTACTAGCAGCAATGAAAGCAGCAAGAAATGGTGATTTTACTGTTCGTTTACCAGTCGAGAACAATGGATTGGGTGAAATTGCTACAGTTTTTAATGAATGGGTGAGTTTGAATCAAAGCTTTGCTAACGAAGTTAATCGCTTTGCTGCCAAGGTTGGTGCGGAAGGAAAGCTTGGTTCTCAAGCAGTTGTCAAAGGAATTGGAGGTTCTTGGAAAGAATTACTCGACAACTTAAACCGGATGTCTTCACAACTCTCTAAGCAGATCCAAAGTATAAATGAAGTCACCCTTGCCGTTGCTCAGGGAAATTTGTCCAAGCACATCGAGGCAGGTAATGCTGGAGAGTTTAAGCAACTCACAAATAATGCTAATCAGATGATTAATAATCTGAAATCTTCCATTAGACAAATGGCAGAGGTGGCGACGGCTGTTGCGTCTTCTTCAGAAGAACTAACCGCAGTCAGCAAAGAAATGACAGACAATGCCAAACAAACAGCAGCACAGGCAACCTCCGCATCTGCCTCAGCGGAGCAGGTGAATCAGAATACTAGTACAGTTGTCACTGCGGTGGAAGAGATGAATGCCAGCATTCGAGAAATTGCGAAAACAGTCGCCCAAGGTGCAAAAGTCGCGACTGAGGCAGTTAAAACCGCCGATCGCACCAACGAAACGATTGACAAACTAGGTCAAAGTAGTGTTGAAATTGGCAAAGTGATTAAAGTTATTACCTCGATCGCAGGGCAAACAAATTTACTCGCACTCAATGCCACAATTGAGGCAGCAAGAGCAGGAGATGCAGGTAGGGGATTTGCCGTAGTCGCCAACGAGGTGAAGGAATTAGCCAAACAAACAGCAAATGCAACCGAAGATATTAGCCAACGAATAGAAGCGATTCAGACTGATACAAAAAGTGCCATTCAAGCCATTACTCAAATTACTGACATTATCAACCAAATTAACGACTTGCAAAGTACGATCGCTAGCGCTATTGAAGAACAAACAGCAACTACAAATGAAATCGCTCGAAATATCGCTGAAGCAGCTAAAGGAACCTCAGATATTGCCAAAAATATCGGGTTTGTGGCGCTGAATGCTCAAAGTACAACAACTGGAGCTAGTAATACATCCCAGGCAGCCACAGAGTTAGCGCGGATGGCAGCGGATTTGCAAAAAGCTGTTAATAAATTTAAATATTAAAAAGAAGGTAGGAGGCAGATGGCAGTCTGGATGAAAAATTTCATCACTATGCATAAATAAAGTCTGTTTCCCATTCCCTATTTTTAGGTGAGATTGATTTTTTATAAATATGCCAAAAATCCGGGTACTTGTTGTAGATGATGCGGTGGTGGTTCGCAGTCGAGTCAGTAAAATTCTGTCTGGCGATCCAGAATTAGAGGTGGTAGGAGTTGCTGCCAACGGTTCTATTGCCCTTGCCAAGATTCCTCATCTCAATCCCGATGTTGTCCTCTTAGATGTCGAGATGCCGCAAATGAACGGTTTAGAAACCCTTGCCGCGCTCCGAAAAATTTATCCACACTTGCCTGTGATTATGTTTAGTACTTCGACACGCACCGGGGCGATCGCCACACTCGAAGCTCTATCTTTGGGTGCTTCAGATTATGCAACAAAACCGAATAATCTAGGAAGTACAGAAGCCACAAACCAATATATCCGCGAAGACTTGATCCCAAAAATCAAGGTATTTGCTGCGAAAACTACTGCGTTTCCAAAGCCAACCACGATTACCGATCAAGTTTTTCCTCCCGTACCTACCAGGAGAAAGCAAGTAGATATTGTTGCTATAGGGGTTTCTACCGGGGGGCCTAATGCCCTTGCGACAATTCTTCCTGAACTGCCCGTCGATTTACCGGTTCCAATCCTAATTGTGCAGCATATGCCCGTAATGTTTACCAAATTATTAGCTGAACGATTATCTGCTAAATGCCAAATTCCAGTGGATGAAGCGGTTTCCGGAGTAGCGATAAAACCTGGACACGCCTGGATTGCACCGGGGAATTTTCACATGGTTGTGCAACAAGACGGAACGACAGTTCGACTTGCCACGCACCAAGAACCTCCGGAAAATTCCTGTCGTCCTTCCGTAGATGTTCTGTTGCGATCAGTTGCAAAAGTGTATGGTGCTGGTGCGATCGCAGTCATACTCACCGGAATGGGACAAGATGGATTGCATGGCAGCCAATGCATCCGCGAGGCAGGTGGACAGGTGCTTGCCCAAGACGAAGCTAGTAGTGTGGTATGGGGAATGCCTGGTTTTGTAGTTAATGCCGGACTTGCCGATCAAGTTGTTGGACTTGAACAAATGGCAGGTGAAATTATACGTCGAATCTTTTCTAACCGAGTTTCTATTTAAGGTCTGTAATGAAGCAGGCTACAGGTGTGAGCATTCCTGATTTTAACTATCTTCGTCAATTAGTTCAAGATCATTCAGCCGTTGTATTGTATGCCGATAAAACTTATTTGGCAGAGCTACATTTACAGCCAATTGCAGAATCGACAGGATTTGCTTCTATTACTGATTTGATTGCTTACCTGCGAACTCAGCCTTTTAGTAGTCTTCACATTCAGGTGATTGAGGCACTAGTTACTAATGAAACATCATTCTTCCGTGATATTTACCCCTTTGAAGCACTGAGACGATTTGTGTTACCAGAGCTAGTTAAAACACGAGCAATAGAGCGATCGCTAAATATATGGTGTGCTGCTTGCTCCAATGGACAAGAACCTTACAGTATCGCCATGTTGATTCGCGAACATTTTCCCATGCTTGCTAGTTGGTCTGTACGGCTGATTGCCAGTGACTTTTCTAACAAAGTATTAGCGCGTGCGCGTCAGGGAATTTACAACCAACTTGAAATTCAGCGCGGGCTACCTAAATCTTTGCGCGATCGCTATTTTGAGAAACAAGAATGTGAATGGCAAATTAAGGACGAGATCCGCCAGATAGTTGAATTTCATCAGATTAATCTTGTCCAACCTTGGCCATCTTTACCTAATATCGATGTTATCTTTTTACGTAATGCTCTAATTTATTTTGATCTAGCGACCAAAAAACATTTACTGAAACAAGTAAAGCAGCAATTAAGACCTGATGGCTACTTGTTTCTCGGTAGTGGTGAAACAACCATTAATCTTGATGAGTCATTTGAGCGGGTTCAATTGGACAAAAGTATTTATTATCGATTACACAATAAAATTTAACTCAAAAGTAAACTGCTCCATTAGGCATTGTTACCCAACTTAGATCTAAGTTATTCATCTCAACTTGATCCAGTTTTGCCTCAGCTAAGTCAGCACCACGCAGAATCGCTGAATTCAAATCTACATCTGTAAGAATTGCTCTACGCAAGTATGCCCCACTCAAGTTGACGCCATTCAAACGCGCCCAACTCAGATCTGCCTCAGTTAAGTTTGCCTTAGTCAGCTCTGCTCGTTCCAAGTTTGCTCCACGTAACCCAGTCAAAATCAATTTTGCTTCAATTAAGTTTGCTCTGTGCAAATTTGCTCCAGTTAAATTTGCTCCACTTAGGTTCACCCGACTAAGGTTTGCTCCACTCAAGTTAGCACCCTCTAAGTTAACTCGACTTAAGTCTGCCTCTATGAGGTTTGCTTTAGTTAGATTTGCCAACTCTAAATTTGCTCCACGCAAATCAGCCACAATCAATTTCGTCTCAATCAGAGTTGCTCGACAAAGATTTGCCTCGGTTAGATTTGTCTGGCTTAGGTTTGCTTTACTTAACTTTGCTCCCCTTAAGTTTGCTTTACTCAAGTTAGCCCCAATCAGATTCGCATCATCCAAATTTGCCCTACTCAGATTAGCCTCAGACAAGATGGCTTGCTCTAACGCTGCCCTCCACAAAATAACTCCGTTTAGATCTGCATTAGTGAGATTTGCTTTATATAAGTCTGCCCCAACCAAGTGAGACTCATTTAAACGTGTTCCATTGAGGTTAGCTTGCTGTAAAACTACCCCATTTAGATCTGCCCCGACTAAGTTTGCTCCACTTAGATCTACTTCACACAAGATAGCCTTTTTCAGAACTACTCCACTCAGATCTACTTCCCGCAGCTGTGCTCCACGCAAATCTGCTGTGTGAAAATCCCTTTCTCCAACAGCATAGCGCCTCAGAAGATCTTGGGCATCCATATGATTTGCCTCTCAACGCTACCTCTGAT
Organism: Chlorogloeopsis sp. ULAP01; assembly: GCF_030381805.1. Classification (NCBI taxonomy): domain Bacteria; kingdom Bacillati; phylum Cyanobacteriota; class Cyanophyceae; order Nostocales; family Chlorogloeopsidaceae; genus Chlorogloeopsis; species Chlorogloeopsis sp. ULAP01. The sequence goes on along the minus strand of NZ_JAUDRH010000018.1, from coordinate 78,767 downwards.
CTGCCCAGGCTTCCACCTCAAATTTGAAATTACCTGACAACTCATCGGCTATTTTTTAGCCTAGCTCACAGCTTTCCGGCACCCTCACTTGCACTTTTCCATCAACTATTTGTACAGGATAGGTACGCAGGGAGGAGATTTGCTCTCTTAGTTTAGGGAGAGCATTGAGCGGGTAGATGCGTTTGGGGTAGAGATTCTCTCCCGTGCGGAGGTCATACTGAAAATGATGCCAAGGGCAATCCAGTACTCCTTGCCAAACCTTACTTCCTGTTAGTGGTAAATTTTGGTGTCCGCACAAACCCTGTAAGGCGTAGAATTCACCTAAATCATTTACAAGCAAAATCAGACAAGATCCTACCTGTACCATCCGTGTTTGCCCTGGCGAAATCTCTTCTACCCTTGCCAATGTTACATAAGACACTGTCTCTGACTCCAACCTGAGCGCTCCCGTATATAAAGTTTCTTTCTGAGAGGAAAACAGGAGACTAGGGATTGGGGATTGGTGATCGGGAAGAAAAGGACACGGGGAATTGTGAATCACGTTCTTGCCCCTTGTCCTCTTGTCCTCGTGTTTGTCCCTGTTCCCTGTCACCTGTCACCTGTTCGCTGTATAACTTACTTATTTGCCATTATGACCATTAGGCACAACCAAGAACCGAGAGGTATAAGGTGATTCACCTGGTGCGCCTCGACGGAAGTGTCCTGATGGCCCCTCACCGAGAAACTCGCTAAACCAAGCTTCATGCTCTATTTCTTCATTCAAGATCGCTAGAGACAGCTCGTAGGTACGATGATCTTTACCGAAAGTCATATTGCAAATATCAGTATAAACCCTGATTGCACAGCGCTCGGCTTCTACCAATACCTGCAACATCGGCCTAATATTACCTTGTTCCACTCCCTGCTTAACCTCAGAGATTGCTTGCTTTGCCTCCTCAGTTCCACCACTGGTAAAGCCAACTCGTGCTGATGTACTTTCATTACCATTACCGCGATCGCGTTCTGGCAGGTAAGCATCAGGACAAGCAGCCACATTGGAAAAGTCGCGAATGTCTCGTGGTAGTTCGCCACCTAATTCATAAATACGCGGAACCAGAGCCTCGAAATGGTTGCGATCCTCCAATCGAGCATCCTCAATAATTTCTTTTAATCCCTCACCTTCAATGCCGATAGCATTGGCTCGCAAAATCGTGTAATAGTAGTATGTTGTAAATTCTGCTGCTGCTGCCCGGACAAGCTTTTCCACCAGTTCCTTCACATCAATTCCGGATTGCTCCACCATTTGCTGTGCAACTTTAGCCATGGTGAACCTCCCTATTGTTTCACAGTCGATTTTTAAACGAAATCACTAGGCAGTAAAGATCATCTCCGTAACCGCAGAGTAACAATTTGGGTAAACCGCAGGTTACATAGAAAAACATCTGCCATAGCTGGCAACATTAGATCAATTACCTTCTCCATCGTGTTGCCTACTTCAATTGTGTAAGACTCAACTAGAAAGTATCATCAGATTTTATAAATATTCATAGTCGATATGAGTATGTTTTACAAAAGATGATTGTAAAAAATTCTACCCCCTCCCCCTGCATTTTGGAACTGGACGAGATTCAGCTAAGATAACAAGGCAACCGTGAACCGTAACAGAAGAGGGAAACATCGGTGTAAGTCCGAGGCTGTGCCGCAGCTGTAAGCAATTTTGTCCTTCGTCCTTTGTCATTTGTCCTTGATCAAAAGCTAATGACTAATGACAAATTGTAAGCCAGAACGCCGATTCTGTTACTTGCTCACTCTATTTCCTGCGTTGCACAGGAAAGGAGCTTAAATTCAGAATGCCTATTTTTAACCCAACAAGTCTTACCCAATTGGAATCCCCATCCGTTGCTCGCCTGCAATTACCTGCGCTGCCCATTAAACGTCCTTTGTTGATGATTGGTCATGGTACAAGGGATGCAGAAGGGAGGCAAGCTTTATTAGATTTTGCTGCTATCTATCAATCTTTGGATGCATCACGTCCAGTTTTGCCTTGTTTTTTGGAATTAACTGGCCCTACTATTCAGGAAGGAATTGACCAGTGCGTAGAAAAAGGCTACACGGAATTTTCCGTATTACCAGTGCTTTTATTCGCTGCACGACATAATAAATTTGATATTACTAATGAACTCGATCGCGCTAAGAGCAAGTATCCACACTTGAAATTTCACTACGGCAGGCACTTTGGCATTACCCCTGCCATCATCGAGTTGTGGCGATCGCGTTTAGCTGAACTCGACAAACCAGAAAATAATCCCCATCAAATTTCTCGCGCTGATACAGTACTTTTGTTCGTCGGTCGTGGTTCTAGCGATCCCGATGCCAATGGTGATGTTTACAAACTCGCCCGCATTCTTTGGGAAGGTAGTGGCTACTCTACTGTTGAAACTTGCTTTATCGGCATTACCCACCCCAGGCTCGAAGAAGGCTTTCGTCGCGCCCGCTTGTACCAGCCAAAACGTATTATTGTCTTACCATATTTCCTGTTCACTGGCGCTTTAGTGAAAAAAATCTTTAACATTACAGCCCAACAGCAGGAACAACACCCAGAAATTTTGATGACTTCTCTGCCAGAAATGGGCTTGCATCCACAGTTATTTTCTGTACTGCGAGAGCGAGAAATTGAAACTCAATTAGGACAAGTACAGATGAATTGTGAGATGTGCAAATTCCGGCTAGCAGCTTTGGCAAATCATCATGGGAATGGGCATTCTCACGATCATCACCACCACCATCACCACCATCATCACACTCACGATCACTCCCATCCTCCCGTAGATCCCTACGCAGATATAGAGCACTACCATCAAAAAATTTGGCAAGCTCCTTAGCAGTTATCAGTTATTCAGTTATCAGTGAACAGTTATCATTCAATTAGTTGTTTGTTAACTGTTCCCTGTTCCCTGTCCCCTGTCCCCTATAGTTATGTCCAAAGAGTTTACCGTTGGCAGTAAAGTCCGTGTTGTGGCACTACCGTCTTATGTCAAAACTGCTGAACCGATGCCCATGCTGCGTCCCCCGGATGTGATTGACATTGGCGAAGAAGGCATAGTTCTAGATCGTCGCCCCGGAGGTTACTGGGGTGTGCGCTTTGCAAGGGGAGCATTTCTCATGGAAAGCCAATACATTGAAAGTGTAGAAGCTAGTTCCTAAAAGTTAGAATTAGTTAAATTAATTACAATATTTTCTGTGCTGTTCCCTGTTCCCCGTTAAGAGTTCCCTTGCCTAAGCAACCGATATCACCACCCCGACACTTTCATTCGCTAACCGATCTACTGCACACACAGCATAAGTTCCCGGTTCAACTGTGGCAAAGGCAGTACCAGCAGATAAAACTCGCTGAAGTATCCAACTATCGCCACTTTGCCTGTAAAGTGTCCAAGAACGAATTTTTTTATCATCACTCGGCTGCCAAGAAAGTTTGCGGTTGTTTACTTGCAGTGCAGTCGGCGGTGCTGGTGGCGTTGTATTCTGCCAAGACATAGTAGGAACTAATGCTAGTTTGGCATACAGGGAATTTTGGAATTTATCAGAGATGCCTTGGCGATTTTCGATCAGAGAATTGGTACTAAAGAAAATATTCCCCACGGATAAATCTCCGGCTAGGTTACGGCTAATCTTGATTTGCTTTTCTATTTCCTCATCTTTCCAAGCTTTACCGTCTAACTGGGAAATATTGTTACCAGCGTAAATGTGTCGCTGTTTCGGATTAATTTCTGTCCACCACTTTAACAGGGCTGGATAACTTTGTTGTGTTTGATCAGTACGCCAGTAAAGCTGTGGGGCGATATAATCAATCCAGCCTTGTTCCAGCCATTTTTTGGCATCGGCATACAGTACATTGTAGGCATCCAAACCAGTTATACCAGGAGGTTGCCCAGGACGGTAAATACCAAAGGGACTAATGCCAAATTTTACATCAGGCTTTGTTGATTTAATTTCCTCTGCTAGGCGCAGTACCATTTGATTAACATTTTCTCGTCGCCAGTCGCCCAAGCTGAGTTTACCACCAGCTGCTTGATAGGCGGCATAAGTTTTACTATCTGGAAAAGACTGCCCTTGAATGGGATAGGGATAAAAATAGTCATCTAGATGAATGCCATCGACATCATAACGGCGCACGACATCTAGAATGACGCTGTAAACTCTATCTTGAACTATTTTCGCCCCTGGCTCCATCCACAGTTGATTGCCCCACTGATAAACATATTCTGGATTTGTAACTGCTATGTGGGGACGGATGTTACTGCCTTGCTTGATAGAAGTTTTGGCACGGTAGGGATTGAACCAAGCATGAAGTTCGATATTACGTTTGCGACATTCAGCGATCGCAAATTCTAAAGGGTCATAAAATGGAATTGGTGCTTGACCTTGAGTTCCCGTTAACCAAGCACTCCAGGGTTCTAATTGAGAAGCATACAATGCATCGCCTTCCGGTCGTACCTGTAAAATCAGGGCATTGAAATTTAGTGATTGCAATTTTTCAATAATATTTATTAACTCAGCTTGTTGTTGTAAAGTTGAAAGTCCTGCTTTTTTTGGCCAATCACTATTCCATACACAGGCTACCCACGCCCCCCGAAATTCGCGGCGATGATTTACTTTAACAGTACTAGGCAGTGTCGGTGTTGGTGTTCCTGCTGTTGGTTGTGCAACTATATAATTAGAAGGAATTTTTTCGGCTTTTCCCAGATACACCAAGGCTTGATAAACAATCGCTGCTACATCGGCACGAGTTGCTGCTATATTTGGGTTCAGTAATTTTACATCTGGATAACTAACTACGATCCCAGCTTGAGTAGCAATAGCTATCTGGTTTTTAGCGTATCCAGCAATATTTGCCGTATCTTTGTAGATTTGGGAAAGTTCTGTGAGCCGATCAGGTTTAAGATTAGCAGTAAGTTCTAAACCATTAACCAAAGCGACTAAAACATCGCCTCTAGCAATTCTATGATGAGGACGAAAAGTGCGATCGGGGTAACCAGACAAAAATCCTGTTTCATAAGCTCCTTTAATGGCATTCGCTGCCCAATGAGTATTCGGAACATCTATAAAAGGGACATATTCCCGCTTTGAAGGTTGGGTAAATACTTTGACAATTATGGCTGCAAACTCAGCGCGAGTAAGCGAGTTATTAGGACGAAACGTGCGATCGGGATAACCATTTAAAATCCGACGCTCGGCTAAAGCGTTAATAAATAAGCGTGCCCAATGGTTCTGAATATCAGAGAAAGATGTAGAAGTAGATACCATTGTCGCTCCCTGCTAGTTTGTATATTATTCTTTGCTAATTTAACCTGAGCTTGTCATTCAAGAAAATTATTAGACATTTATTTAAGTAAATTTACTAACGGTGAAAGACTGTTGTAAGTGTACAAATTATTCCTTAGAAAGACACCTTGACAGAACTAGTAACGCGTAAAACAGATTCCTGATGAAATGCGCGCTTATAACTTGCGATTACCTCTTCAATCATCTGATTTCTCTTGTGGTTATTTTCGTAAATCAAAATCACTAGCTTAGTCTTTTCCCTGTTCAGGCTGCCGGAACTATTCAAATACTGTCCGTAGCCATCCATCACGGTTAATCCTTCTTGGAAACGAGGTGTGATGACACGGTTTAAAAATTGTTGCCATTGTTCCTCAGAAATTGTTCCTCCGTTTGGTTTACTTAAGCCAAAGTACAACTCTTCTTTGATGAGAATCTTTATGCTTGAGTTCTCAGAAGATTGGAGAGACTGGGCGCGAAGATAAGTATTTGTATGGACAGGGGTGATTACAAGTAGGCTTGTAAGGATAAGATTATTTAGACTTTTTTGCCAAGCTATCATCTGTTTATACGTCTGAGAATATAAAAGTAAAAGGGACTGGGGACTGGGTACTCGTGACTGGGAATTGGGTGGAAAGCGGAAAAATTATGGAAGGGGCTTTAAACCCCTCCCAAATTTTGCAACCTCCCCCAGTACCCAGTACCCAGTACCCAGTACCGGGAGCGGCGTTCCTCCCCCACCTTTAGGTGGGCGATCAATGGGGGACTCCTCGCCGCTACCTGTTGATAATTTCTAAATTTAAATTGCACACTGAATTGTCAACATGGACAATGTACCCACACTATCTATTCCTACAAGCCTCCCGAAAGAGTTTTAGGATTGGAAGTGATTTTTGTATATTCACATCTTGCACCTTCTAAAACACCTGGAACTGAAGTTCCCTAGCTTAAGTCTGTTTTAACGGACTGAAAATCTTACCTAGTCTGCTCTATCAGACTTTAGCTTTAGGACAAGAGCACAGATGCAAGATATGAGTATAGGTACTGGGTAGTGAGAAAGAAATCCTTCCCAATCCCCAATCACGAGTACCCAGTCCCCTTTCTCGTAGAACTTGATAAAATTTGATGTTCTATAGTGTGTACAACTGGTAAATTAGCAATTTGATGTTATTCAGACATTAAACAAATTTAACTTTTATCAGTAGAAAAATTGTTACCAACCTATGAGTATTCTATCTAGCTTAAAATTCCGATTCGCAGTGGGTTTTGCCGCTCTATCACTTATTAGTTTAGGTAGTAGTTATTTATACAGTAAATCAACTACCAATCAGCTATCCCAACAACAAAATGTATCTCTTGTGCAGCAAGAAATTTCTGATGTACCCCAACAGCATTTTCAGAATACAGCGATCGCACAGCCCGCACCTTCAGATTCTACAGAGAAACAAAAATCTACCTTCTCTAAGCAAAAATCAGGTTCAGCACCCTATAAAGTCATAGATGAGTTAAAAAAATATAAATTTAGTGTTCGTGGTAATCAAATTCTTTCTTCAGCCAAATTACCAAACACAAAGGTAAACTTCAATCAAAGAGATTTATTATTTGTTCTGAATAATACCAAAAAATATTTCCAAACCCACTCTTCCCAAGACGCAGATGTTTTACGTACAGGATTGCTAGCTAGTTCTGGAGTAACTGTACAAGATGTTCTCAAAACCTTAGATTTTATGATTGCTGTTTTGCAAGAAGATATTGCTAACAATCGGGTTACTCGCCTACAAGATCCGAATTTTATTAACCAGAATTTTCGGGTAATCAAATGGTCTGCCTATAATCCCCAAAACCGTAATCAAGAACGTTTACGTATTACCAAATATGCTGTATTTACCCATCCAGGTTCTCGTAAAAAAACAGCTAAATTTAATACACCTATTTATAGCTTAAAAGATAATTTAAGTGGAAATAAATTCTATACCAAATATACAAAGCAAGATGTATTATCTGGTATTTATGAACCAGGTGGTAAAGAGTTTGGCAAAGTTGAACCTCTCGCCTATCTCACCAGAGAAGGATTAGAAGAAGCATTGATGCAGGGAACAATATTGATTAATTTTAATGATGGCTCTAAGGCATTTTTTAATGTAGATAGAAACAATGGAATACCTTATATAAAAGGAGTATCGCCCAGAGCGCAAAAGCGTTATTGGTATTTTAGACAGGTTGATGCTATCAAAGGTTATGGTTATGAGATAGACGCAAAAATTTCTATTAAACCAGGGGTAACTTTTGCTGGAGATGTCCTAAACATCGGTTTAGGCAAAATAATTGTGCTTGAGTATCCTCAAGGTGGAAGCAAACGACTAAAAATGGGAATCGTAGCAGATACAGGCGGAGCATTTTTACCCAATCTTTATCAACTTGATTTTTTAGCTGGTATCTTTCAGAATCAAAATAGCTTTAGACAGCATATCAGCCAATTGCCTGAATATGCGACAGCGTATATTTTAGTTAAAAAATAAAAAGGCTCGTTAGGTAATACCAATTGAAAAAATAATTGCGATAGATGGATTCACCCAACCCAGACTTAGAAGGCGGCTCTCAATCCAAAGTCACGCCATTTAACGCCAGGTGATGCCAGTCGCACTCGACGCGCTGGCTCCTTTATGTCGGGGAACCCTTACTTGCGCCCGCTCTGCGTCTACACCAGTCGCCTGCGGCAGGAAACTCTCTAAGAGCGCTGGTTCACCACCGCACTGGCTCCAAAATTTAAAATCCAAAATCGTATGATGCACTGAACTGAATGTCAAATTGCTGTATTTTACGCATCTTTAATTAAGAGAAAAGCCCGCTTATTAGGCGGGCTAAAACACAACAAAACTATGAAAAACTATGAACAATAATCTTTTTATCTAGCTAAAATATTTCATCTCGTCCTCTAGCTGACGAACTAGTTTCTCATCACCTCTAGCTCTAGCTACTTCCAAACGATGTTGCAGGCTTCTGCGAATACTTTCTCTATGAGCTTCCCGTGCTTTTCTAACGGCTTCAAGCCTGTTTGTAATCATAAGCATTATCCTCTTTCATTGTCTTACTTATGTGTTGTAATCATAACATATCAAATATTCGGTTACTTTTGCTACAGAAAAATATTCTAAATTGTATAGAAAGTGTTAATTTATGTCTGAAACTTTTAAAAATCAACCACTCTTAACATTGCTGAGTGATTTTGGCGATCGCGACGTGTATGTCGGCGTGATGAAGGGAGTGATTGCCCAAATTAATCCCAAAATAACAGTGGTAGATTTAACACACCAAATTCCGCCGCAAGACATTGCAGCAGGAAGATTTTGTTTGATGGATGCTTGCCCTTATTTTCCTACGGGAACGGTACACGTGGCGGTGGTAGATCCGGGTGTGGGAGGAAAAAGAAGAGCGATCGCTCTCCAGTTTGCACAAGGTTTCCTAGTGGGGCCGGATAATGGTTTATTCAGTGGAGTATTAAGTCAAAATCCTGCTATTGCAGCAGTTGAACTCACAAACCCCCATTACTGGCGCACTCCTCAACCTAGCAGTACTTTCCACGGTAGAGACATCTTTGCACCCGTTGGAGCTTATCTTGCTAGCGGTGTTCCCCTCAAAGAGTTAGGGCGAGAAATTAACCCAGAAACCTTGACTAGGCTGGAGATAGGCAAAATTTCTCTAGAAAAGAATAATATCACAGGTTTGATTCAATATATAGATACTTTCGGTAACTTAGTGACTAACATTCCTGCAAGTTACGTGCAAGGTAAAACCTGGAGCGTACAAGTGGGTGAAAAGATGATTAACGGGTGTGGTACTTATGGAGACGTTAAAATAGGAGAGGCGATCGCGCTGGTTGGCAGTCACGGCTGGGTAGAAATTGCCATTAATTGCGGTAATGCACGGGTTCAGTTGCAGATGCAGTTGGGAGATACTGTACAAGTTTGGTATTAAGAGGTTGTTTGATAGGTTGCCATCAAACAGATAAGTTGTACTGTTAAGGCACAGGTGTTAGAAGTTAGCCAGAAAACTTTCGTCTAATGTTTATGACTAATATACTTGCAATCCTTCTCGACCTGAATCTTTGAGTTTGATATACGGAAAGTTTCCGCATCATAAATAGTTAGCCGCTTACCTTGTGTGTCTGTTGTCGACAAGACGGTTAGGGAGGTATCTTATGAGCCTTGTAGAGAAAGTTGTAGCACAATTCGCCCATCCCACAGGATTTTGGGGGAATATCACTGGCTTCATCATGGCACATAGACCATCAAATCTTGAACGCAATGAGTGGGCAATTTCCCTGCTTAACCTGCAACCCTGTGATCGCGTCTTGGAAATCGGTTTTGGGCCTGGAGTAACAATCCAAAAGATGAGTGAAATTGTAATCTACGGTGTGATTTGGGGTATCGATCATTCTGAAGTGATGTTCAGGCAAGCTTCAAAGAGAAATCAACGCGCCATTTCGGCTGGAAGAGTGCGATTGGTTCTCACTTCGGTATCGCAATTGCCCTCCTTCGACAACCCATTTGACAAGATTCTGGCTGTTAATAACTTTCAGTTCTGGGATAACAAGACTGAGGTGCTAAAACGGCTAAGAGAGCAGTTGCGCACAGGAGGAATTATAGCCCTTGTTCACCAGCCCAGAATCCCTGGCACTACAGAAGATGATGCAACTGAAGCGGGAGAAAGGTTCGCACGCTATTTGGAAATGGCTGGATTTAAAGACATCAAAGTGGAACGGAAGATGATGAAGCCTGTTTCGACGGTGTACGTGCAAGGAGAAAATGTTCAATAGAGACGCAGATTTTCCGCAGGGTTGTAAGCGCCTTTTCTAAAGAAAAATTTGCAGCAAGCATTGTGCCACATAACAACCCCAATGCACACCGACCGTTGAAAAGTTATCTGCGAAGGCGTAAGCTTAGTCGTTAGACTGAAAATCCTCGGTGTGAAGTGGATGAAAGGTTGCCTTTAGGTGTTCAGAGTTCAGCGGTTTAAGATATTTCCTGAGTTTGGCGCTTAGTATTAAGTAAGCTGTGACAGCAGTCTGCAAGGCGATCGCAAGTTAACCACAAGTCAAGATATTATTTTTGTATAAACCTAGTGTTGCTAGCAAAGTTAAATAATCTCTAGTAGCTAGCTAGTAGGATAGGCAGCGTCTACCTCTATTTTTACGCACTAACTTATCGTAGCCTTTCCTTTAACTACTGTAGCTAAAATAGCCAAAACCTTTGGTGCTAATGGCATCAGATCCGCTAAACGATTGGATGGTGCTTGCAAAACAATGACTGCAATCTCGAACTGTGGCAGATTCTGTTGAAACGACAAGTTGCGATCAACAGTGATAAAAACATCAAACTCCGCTTTTGCAAGTGCAAGAAGTTGACCATTCTTTAGTCCTGCCCATCCCATCTGTGGAACCGTTTTCACTTCATATCCAACAAACTCCCTTGCCAGCTTGCGATCAATGCACTCATCCAACAGAAGCTTCATGCTATGCCACCGTGGCAATAAGCTGTTTTTCTGCCTCTTCTAGCAAGGCTATGACCTGATCTCTTGTTACAGTTGGAAATCCATCTAAAAAATCGTCGATCGACTCTCCCGCTTTGAGATAGTCCAGAAGCGTTTGTACAGGAACCCTAGTACCAAAAAAAACTGGAGTACTGCCCATGATTTCAGGGGATATGCTGATGATTGGGGAGTTCTTAAGCATACATATTTGACCTCCAGACTCTGTACCTATAGTTTACCAATTCTTAATAGGGCAGAATCCTCTGTAGTAGCTCTGAGTCAAGCAACTAGCTCGGTTTTGTGGGGAAGTTCATGAAAGGTTGATTGTAGGTGTTCACAGTTAGGCGATCGCAAGTTAACCCAATGACCGTGCTTTAGGTTTTTGGTGAAGTAACGGAACATAATAATAAGATTTCGCTGATGCAGTATCCGTTTTCTCAGATCACCTGGCAATTACCATCCCAGACGAACGGTTTGACGAAGAACGGTTTGTCACAATCGGTGTCGATGCATTTGGCAGAGTTTTGGTTGGTTGTCTACACGCTGCGGGACGATGAGATTCGGCTCATTTCTGCCCGTAAAGCAACTCGACACGAACGACAGCAGTATGAGGAAGGATAGTAATGGAAGCAGAATATGATTTTAGTCAAGGTAAACGAGGGGTGAGCGAGCCAACCCCGTCAGGAAAAACTCGGACACAATCCGGTTAGATGATGAGGTGCTAGCGTGGTTTCGTGAGCAAGTTCATGTCGCAGGCGGCGGAAACTACCAAACCTTGATTAATGAAGCCTTACGCCAGTATATTCAGCAAAACCGCGAGCCTTTAGAAGAAACTTTACGCAGAGTAGTTCGTGAAGAACTTGAGCGTATTGAGCGATGAGATGCTTACTGAGGGCTAACGTGAACGTTAAACTGAAAATCCTCGTGGGGAAGTTAGTTGTAGGTGTTCACAGTTAAGCAATGCCATCCACGTTATTTAAAACCAATGAAATTACACCGCAAAAAATACTACTTTCACAACCTCATCAGTAACTCATAGGGGATTTATTATGAGCAAGGATGAGAATGAGCGCCTGTGCTGTTTATCATAAAAAGTGTTGGTTACAATTATCTATCTAACTTAGAAACGTTGCCCAGCAAAGTCTCAGCAATTCATGTAATTTTGTATATGACTACACAAACATTACCTGCACCTGAAGTATATCAAGGTCAGTTTGGTGAGTTTACAATTAACAAGGGCGATCGCACTGGCGTGATTATCTACCGCAGTGGCTTAATGGTGGCTGCTGTTTGTTTTGCGATCGCCACTGCATTAGTGTTATTCAATCCTCACCCCAGTATTTTCAGCTGGCTGACTCTTCTGTATGCTTGTTTCAGCCTTGCTCTGGGTGTGAGTTTATTAACAATCCATATTTACATGGTAGAACTGCACCGCATTTTACAAGTATTTTGGGCGATTGGTAGCATCTCCTCGATCGCAGTGGCGCTATCGAGCAGCGAACCTTTAGCTGTTACTGTTTACACTCAACCCTTGACTCTACTCGGAGTTGGTTTTACCTTCGCTGCTTTGACAGGAATTTATTTTAAAGAAGGATTTTGCTTTAATCGTCTGGAAACTAAAGTACTTACCCCCATTGTGCCTTTACTACTACTAGGACATTTACTAGGTATTTTACCGATGCAGTGGGAACGAGTTTTATTAGGTATTTGGGCAATTTTCTTCATAGTTTTTGTTGTACGTAAGGTTGTGCAAGCAATTCCTCCAGATATAGGAGACAAATCTGTGTTTGATTATCTCAAATCCCAACGTGCTGCAAAGGTGTAATGTACAGAAAAATTCAGCCCAGGCAGAAAAAGTTCCCCGTCTTGCGTCTATTTAAACGTCAACAAATGTGGATGCTGACGGTTCCAGGATGGGGAATTTTCATGACTTTGGTTGCTAGTTTAATTGGTTTTAGCTTTATTAACATACATCCATTTCTTGCCGTTACTTCTCCTGTCAAAGCAGATATCTTAGTTGTAGAAGGCTGGATACCAGACTATGCACTGGTACAGGCTTTAGCTGAATTTAAAAAGAATTCCTATCGTCAACTCATTACTACAGGAATTCCTTTAGAAAGAGGATTTTATCTGGCTGAATACAATAATTATGCGAAACTAGCTGCGGCAACTTTGCAAAAATTGGGTTTGGAACCAGAAAAAATTATTGTTGTTCCCTCCCAAGAAGTTACTAAGGATCGCACCTATGCATCTGCGATCGCATTACAGCAATGGCTAGAAAATACCGATTTAAAGATAGAAGCAATTAATCTTTTCACCCATGCAACCCATGCTCGTAGAAGTTGGCTGATATTCCAACAAGCACTTGCACCTAAAATTAAAGTAGGAGTGATTGCCAGCTCACCACAAAATTATGATCCAAATAAATGGTGGATGTATAGTACAGGTGTGCGGTCAGTTATTAATGAAGTGGTGGCTTATATTTATGCTTTGGTTTTCAGTTGGAGAGCCTAACATTTAATTTTAGAACTCCAACGGCGATAGTAATGTAGAGCCTAAGTCATCTGTGAATAGGGAACCAGAGAAACTAGAAAATAAATCAGCTTTATTGATTATTTCTAAGGCTGTTGGTAAATTAACGATGAGTCTTTGACTGGGATAAGCTTCTAGAAACGATATTACTCCTAAACCTTTTGATGATGCAGCCCCTAAAATAATTGCAGATCGCAGTGCTTGTATCCCTGCGTTGTCGCGACGGGTGATCGCTGGGGCAACAAAATTTAAAGCTATTTTGCCAGTTTCTGAGTTTAATAGCTTATCTAAAGCCACCACACCCAAAGGTATTTTTATTTGTAGCACCTTGTGTAATTTCTGTTGCTGTTTTGAATTTAAGTAACCCAAAAAAGATTTTAAATCGTCAGAAACTTGTTGCGTTTCAGCATACTTGCGTAAATCTGCGATAGAGAGAGATTCCTCAAACAATCCATATCTAATTACAATTTCTTCTGCTGCCAAACTAGGAGATGAATTAAGAATATTATTAAAAGCTAAAAATAATGAGCAACTAGAAATGCATAACAGAAAATGACTCAAACATTTGATGGTAGAAAATCGTGGCAATGACATTGGTAACTTTTTGCTGGCTGTTATGCATCAAACATACCATCAATCTTTGTCTTTACTCTAAAAAATGCACGATTCTGGGATATTATTTCCATCTTATCGTGAACAGACACACATAATCTGGGAATAATCAACCCAGAGCAGATGAGGATGGACAAAATTGGCAGTTGAACGTGCATATTGGCTAGCTTGGTCGCACATATCTGGAATCGGCCCGATATTGGTGCAACGATTGCAACAGCATTTTGGTACACTCAAAACAGCTTGGGAAGCCAGTCCAAAGCAATTGGAAGCTGTGGAGGGTTTTGGGTTTCAGACATTGACAAAGGTAGTAAAACAGCGATCGCAACTTCATCCTGAACAATTACTTGCCCAGCACCAAGAGCAAAATCCCTATTTTTGGACACCAGCAGATCCAGAATATCCTCGCTTACTGCTAGAAATTTCCAGCCCTCCACCTATTTTGTACTACCGTGGTGCAGTGGAACTACAAGAGAATCTCGGACAAACACCAATGGTGGCAATTGTTGGAACGCGGCAACCTTCAGAATATGGTATTCGTTGGACTCGCCAAATTAGTACAGCTTTAGTGAAAAATGGTTTTACAGTAGTTTCTGGTTTAGCAGAGGGAATCGACACTGAAACTCATGCCACTGTGATCAAAGCTGGAGGACGTACAGTTGCAGTTTTAGGTACGGGTGTAGATGTCATTTATCCATCCCAAAATCAACAACTGTACAAGCAGATTTTAAACACTGGATTAGTTTTGAGCGAGTATCCAAGCAAAACCCCGCCCGATCGCGCCCACTTTCCCCGTCGCAACCGGATCATTGCCGGGTTGTGTCGTGCTGTGCTGGTAATGGAAGCACCTTTGAAATCTGGTGCTTTGATTACAGCTAACTATGCAAACGAATTTGGCAGAGATATTTATGTGTTGCCAGGCAGGCTGGATGATTATCCATCTCAAGGTTGTTTAAAGCTACTCAGTCAAGGAGCTGCCCCGATTCTCAAAGAATTAGATGAACTGTTAAAAATGTTGGGAGCAATCCCACAGATGGATTTTGTTCAGGCACTTCCAGAACCGCAGCAGTTAAACTTACCTGATTTGTCACCAGAATTGCAAAAGGTAATGGATGTAATTTCCTCAGATTATTTGCCCTTCGATACGATTGTCCAACAAACGGGTATAGCGACAGGTGAGGTTGCCAGTGCTTTGTTGCAGTTGGAATTGATGGGTTTAGTTTCGCAAATGCCGGGAATGAGGTATAGGCGTAGTTGATAGTATTTTTTAGCATTTTCAGATTGCAGGAATGCGATCGCTTGCTATGCTAACAACGAATATTAAAGTGGGTAAAAGTTCAACTTATACCAATGCGTGGATTTTGGAGCCACTGCGCCCTTGCGGAGCCACTGCGCCCTTGCGGAGCCAGTGCGCCCTTGCGGGTTAAGTGCGTCGAGTGCACCTGGCGTCGGGTTAAGCACGTTGAGTGCAAGTGGCGTGATTTTGGATTCAAACCATTGATGAATAGGCTAGTCCAGAATTTTGAAACAAGACTCCCGCTCGCCAATTTGGTATTGTACCAAATCCAGTTTTTCAACCCTTTTTTTGTATAGCCACACCCTTCCAGGGTGTATGGTAAAAGGGGGTATTCGATTCGGATTTGATATTACCCAACAAAGTCTTCAGAAACATGAGAGCAGCAGAATAGTTGATTGCTTTCTTATTTAGGTTGATTTAGTAAGCAAAAAGGTATATCACTTTCTCAATATGCTTGAATGCTTTCTCATTTCAGTAGATTCAGCAAACAAAAAGGCATATTGCTTTCTCATTTGCGTAGTTCACACATCGATAACAACGATCGTACTTTCGTAAAAGCGATTAGAAAGTGCGATCGCCAAATCAGACTAAACACCCAAATCAAAATCTGAAGCGCATCTTATGATTGCGATTCTCCATACGCCATACCATTAGCCTCGGCGTAACGATGCATAAATCGCATAAATCTGTCCCAATAGTCATCCCGTTCGATTTCAAATTTGCACTCAACACGCTGTAATTCGTCACCTTCTGCACCCCCAAATACAAATTGCACAGAAGAAGGAGTAACGTTAATTTCACCTTCTTCATCAGTTAAGCGCATGGAATTTAAGGATTGTTTTGTGAAGCTGTTAAATCCTTCGATGGCTTTTAATTGATTAAAAGTCATTAAGACGTTGCGCATTCCAGAAGTGCGACTGCGTCGTAAACTGACACTGCTCAGTTCTTCGTCAATGCCAGCAAAAAATTGGATCGAGGGTGTAATAGATGCCATCAGCAATTCAAGATTTCAAATTCAAAAATAGCTAATAGCGATTAGCTATAAGCCATCTAATAATTATCTTTGATAAGGATAATAATACTGCTGAGGAGTCATCATTGGTGGAGACTGATAATTATTGTTAAGAGGAGGCATGGTACTGCCCATGTTATTCGGTAGAGACGGATTTAGAACTGGGGGCTGATAAGTGTTTGGTGGCAGCGTGCTTGTTGGTGTCACACCAGGTGCCATCACAGGAGATTGATAACCAGTTGTAGGCATAGGAGTAACTTGAGTTAATTGTTGATAAGCAGCACGAGAAATGGAGCTAATTAATTTCTCTGCACGCGGATCGTTATTAGGGCGCTTCACCATGACTGCAACTATGTAGCGCTTGTTCGTAGGCAAATCAACTAAACCCGCATCTGCTAGCACAGTACCAATATCCCCGGTTTTGTGGGCAATTGTTGCACCTTGTCCTAAACCAGTTGGTAAAAGGTGGTTTCTGACTGTTTTGCGCATAATATCGAGGATGCGATCGCGCGAAATCATGCCTACTAAATTGCCTTGATTTACCATCGCCATTAAGTTTCCCAATTCTTTAGGGCTAGTTGTGTTAGTACCTTGCAAATCGGGAAGTGGGTTGCGAATCGTTGTGGTTGTCAAACCCCAACTACGAAAACGCTGATTTAAAGCTTCAATACCACCCATACGGGTAATCAGCATATTTGTTGCCGTATTGTCGCTAATTGTCATCATCTTTGTTGCAACTTCCAGCGCTGTGAACTGAGTTCCCACTGGCTTAAACTGCATATCTCCAGAACCACCCACAACCATTTCCTTTTGCATTGTTAGTGATTCATCTAGGCGAATTTTGCCACTATCCACATCTTGGAAAAAAGCAACAAGAATTGGAATTTTAATAGTGCTGGCGGCGGGAAAACTTGAGGAGGCACTCACATCTACATAACTACCATTATCCAAATCCACTACAAAAACTCCTGGCGTCAGATTTGGATTGCTAGCCACCAAACTTTGGATCGCTGTTTTTAATGGGGTAATTTCCTGTGATAACGATAAGCCAGCAACTGCTGCTGTAGGAGTTGGATTTGGCTGTGTTTGCATTTGCCTGGGATTATTTGATGTTCCCTGTGTTGAAGTACGAGTAGCAGGATCTAAAATTGATAAGACTGTTCCCACAATCGCGCCGATACCAACTCCCACAATTAATAACCGTAAAGCATACAGAATAGTTCTTGCCATAGGCTTTAGCCGTGTTTTTCGGGATGAGCCGATTTTTTTGAGCGGTGCTTGCTTGCGCATCCCTAAAGTTTTTACTTTTACATTGCTAGGTTTTAAGGGAGGTATTTGCTTGTGTGCCTTAGGGCTGGGTTTGATGGTTGCTGGCACTATTACCCCCGGTCGTGCTTTTGCTGCATTAGCATTATTGAGGGGACGATTAGCTTCTGGACGCATCGGTATCGCTTTCCCTTGAGAGGTAGACTGCTGCTGACTAGATACTTTTACTTGCTGACGCCCCGGCTTTTGCCCTTTGCGGGGACGCTGGCGCTGTTCTTTGGCGGGTTGACGCCGCGATAAACCTGTGATGAAGGTTCTGGTTTGCATACAATTTTATAGTGGTGATATAAACTACACAATATAGCAATTACTTTTGAGGTTTTGTCTAGGTGGGTGAAAACAGTTTTTTGTTAATTACTGTAAGGTTTTGAAAGAAAAACCCAACTATTATTTCTACATTCTTTTGCACTATAATTTCTCCTTAATTATGCTGTTAATAAAGTATATACAAATACACTTAATATGGTAAAGTTCGAGTTTGAATTACTAAAAAAGAACTTAGTTGTCAGAATTTAGAAAAAAGAAGTTACAACTCAGAATCTTCTGGATTCTGAATTCTGTGTTCTGTATTCTTTGTTCTGACTACATTTTTATTTTGTATCCTTTTGTGGTTTTGGTTGAGATTTTGTGTTTAGTGTAAGCCATACTAAAAAGAATTGGGAGGGTAGTTGCGTAAATAGTAAGCGATTAGTTATGAATTTTCATGATCGCTTTTATTCTCTAGCGCCCATTCTACCTGTCGCAAAATACCTCGTAACATAGAAACTTCTCTAGTTTGTAATTGAGCACGATTATATAGTTGGCGAAATTTTTCCATACGGCTAGCTGCTGTATGGGGATAAAGATATCCAATCTTTAGCAGTAGAGATTCTAATTGCTGGTAGTATGCCTCCACAACATCCAAAGGTGCAAGCTCGGAATCAGACGAGCTTTCGTCAGACGCGGAGGAAGAGGATGGGGGGACAAGGTGAGGGGGGGACAAGGGGAAGGATCGCGACTCATGTCTTCTCGTCGTGTCATCTTCATTCTCCTTGTCCTCTTTTGCCAGTTCATAGCAGCAAATAGCCACAGCAGTAGCCAAATTTAGTGATTGATAATTGGAACTAGTGGGAATGCGAACAAAGCGCTGGGCATAGTTTAATTCTTGATTAGTTAATCCCCTGTCTTCTCTACCAAAAATCAGTGCTGCGGGTTGCCCTATTTCTTCTAATAACCAGGGGAGTGCTGTGTAGGGGTTTTCTAATGGTGCTTGCCAATGATGAGTGATGCCAGTTGTAGCGATCGCTCGCCTGCATCCTTGCAATGCCTCTGGCAATGTTGCTACTGATACGGCTGATTCTAAAATATCCCAGGCATGTACTGCCATTTTTTTTGCTTCAATCCCTAAAAAATCGCATTGAGGATTAACTAACACCAACTGATTAAATCCAAAATTTTTCATTACCCGTGCAACAGATCCTACATTTAAAGGGCCTGCTGGCTCTACTAAAATAATTTTCACCCCACCCATTGCCATATACCATCTCTCCAGTTGTATTACTTCTGTCGTCTATGCCCCATTTTCACAGACAATAACCCATCGATTGATAGAGCAGCAGTTTATCCTTGCGAACGATGAAAATCGATTCCAAAAAAGCGAAAACAGTAATACAAGCACAAAAACAATAGATGGAGAAGTCAAATGGTTGTAGCACAACACCAGCATCAGCGTGCAGTTGGGGTATTTTCTAATAGACGTGATGCCGAGCATGCGCTCACAGAACTTAGAGATGCTGGCTTTAACATGAATAAGGTTGCTGTAATTGCCAAAGACGCTGATCGCACTGGTAGTATTGGTGGTGTTGATACCCAAGAAAATGTTGGCAATAAAGCAGATGAAGGAGCTGCTGCTGGAGCAGTTACAGGTGGTATATTAGGAGGACTGACTGGTCTGCTCGTTGGTTTAGGTACTTTAGCAATTCCTGGTGTTGGCCCGATTTTACTTGCAGGAGAAATAGCTACAGCTTTGGCTACTACTGCTGCCGGTGCTGGTATTGGTGCGGCGGCTGGCGGATTAGTAGGAGCATTGATTGGCTTGGGAATTCCTGAAGAAAGAGCTAGAGTTTACAACGATCGCATTTCCCGTGGTGATTATCTAGTAATAGTAGAAGGTACAGACTTAGAAGTTCAACGTGCTGAAAGCATTCTCAGAAATCGGGGTATTGAGGAGTTTGGTATTTACAATGCTCCTACAGTCGATGCTACTAGCCGCAGTGACTACATGAATCCTGCTACTTCCACACCTGCTACTTCTACAGTGGATACCACTCGCAGCGTTACTACTAACGATCCCAAGGTAATCATTGTTGATCGTCGAGATGAAACTATCTAGTAAAAATATAGAGTTTTTGAGCAATTGTACATAGTCATAACTCATAACTCTAAATCATGACTTAATGATTGATGTGTCAATATTTGCTCCTCATACTTGCACATAAGTTAATTAATCGCTAAAACTTTGAACTAACCAAAAGAAATGAAGAAACTCATTCCGTTATTAATCAGTAGTGTACTGATTACAGGTGTGGCAGCTTGCGAACCGAACTCTAGAACGAGTACCGAAGCCCCCAGCAACGTTAATGAAAACGTCAACGCGCCAACTACAGAATCAGCTCAACAAACTCAGCAAGACGCCGTTAGCGACACTCGTAAAAGTCAAATTGAGTCTGATATTCGGGCAAGAGAGCAACGTAACAATATTACTGGTGGCGATGCAGACAGAGCCGATGCAGATCTTGAAAGCCAAGTTCGCGGTAAATTAGAGGCAAATTTACCAGCTAGTCGGTTAACAGTTGATGCTGAAGAGGGTGTTGTTACTATTGCCGGAACGGTTCCCACTCAAGAGCAACTAAATAGAGTTCCTAATTTGGCAAAAGAAATTAAGGGTGTCAAAAATGTAGATGTTAAAAATGTTAAGGTTGCGCCAGCTACACCTACACCAAATTAACCATAATCAGAACTGAGTACGTATAGTTCCATAATTAAGTAAGGCTAATTGCTATACTCTTTGGGGTAATGTAATTAGCCTTTAGCTTTTAGATACTAATTGGGTAGACATAATTAAATCTAAAATTAGAAATTTGTTCGTAGTAAACGATTTATCCTTCTTAACAGATCCTTATTGGTTATAGGTTGAACCCGGTAAAAAGGGTT
Organism: Chlorogloeopsis sp. ULAP01; assembly: GCF_030381805.1. Lineage (NCBI taxonomy): Bacteria > Bacillati > Cyanobacteriota > Cyanophyceae > Nostocales > Chlorogloeopsidaceae > Chlorogloeopsis > Chlorogloeopsis sp. ULAP01. The sequence goes on along the minus strand of NZ_JAUDRH010000018.1, from coordinate 57,969 downwards.
TGTTTAAAAGCTCAAAATTTTATCTTTAATTTATTATTGAAAGTGTAATTTGTAGCGAAAAAGATGTGCCAAACAGATTTAAATCTGATAACATCAAAATCACCTTCATGAGATGACATGATGTAGCCTTGAGCCACTTGAGTCTAGGTCAAGCTAAAAACAGTTAACTTTCTCTGCACATCTGTACTCATTGGTAGTCTAACTACAGTTAAATAAAAACTTCCATAAACTGAATGAAATATTTTCAGTAACAGGAAGTTATTTTAACTGAAATTTTTAGCTACATAAGTGTATGATTGACCACTTATGTCATGTTTGTTTTGACATTTTTAGATTTGCTCCTCAACGTCAATTTCAAAACTAAATCAACTTCATCGCCTCAAACATCTAATCAGGAGTAATAAAATGAAAGGGCTATTCCCGTTTTTGATGACTGCTATTGTGTTAGTTGGTACACTTGGTTGTCAACAAGAAGCTAATAACACTGGTTCACAGACTCCTAAAACTACGCAAGCGCCAGCAAAAAATGCTAGTCAGACGAGTCAAACTGCAAAGAAAACAACGGCTACTTCTAAAGCGCCTACAGGCAATATAACAGCTGCGGTAAATAAACATTTGCAGGAGAAATTGCCAGGTAGCAAGTTAGAAGCTGTAGATAATAAAAATGGTGCTGTCACAGTTAAAGGAACAGTTCCTTCACAAGCGGATCTCAAAAAAGTTGAACCTTTGACAAAGGAAGTTCAAGGTGTCAAGACTGTGAAGGTGGAAGCAAAAGTTGCACCTGTGAAAAAGCAGTAGGGTAAAGAGGATAGGGAGGTAAAGAAGTTGAAGGAGATGAGGAAGTAATAAAAGTAAACCTTCCCTATCTTCCTCATTTGTTCCTCCCCCCTGCTCTTTTTCATGCAGCAGTATTTAGCAAGCTATGAAGGGATTGTATTAATTTCTCAATATGTGCTGCTTTGTGAGTTGCCATCACAGAAATACGTATCCGACTTGTAGGAACGGTGGGGGGACGAATTGCAGGGGCAAAAATACCAGCAGATTTGAGATATTGTGCTGCTTGAAGTGCATCGGCTGCACTCGGTAATTGCAAGCAAAGAATAGGTGATTGTGAAGGTAGTAATCTTTGGTTTGGTAAGTGTTTTTGTATCAACTCTTTTAATTGAGCTACATTGTACCAGAGTTGGGCATGGCGTTGCGGCTCTTTTTGTACTACGTCAATTGCTGCTAATGCTGCCGCCGCATCAGCAGGTGAAAGGGCGGTGGTATAAATCCAAGTTGGGGCGCGATTTCGCAAAAAGTCAATGAGGGTGGTGCTTCCAGCTACATATCCGCCTAAGCTACCCAAAGCTTTGCTTAGAGTGCCAATTTGGATGAGTTGTCTGCCAGTACAGCCAAAATGTTCTACACATCCAGCACCAGTTTTTCCCATAACTCCAGTAGCATGAGCTTCATCAACAAGCAGCATACAGCTAAACTCTTCAGCTAGCTCCAACAGTACAGGTAAAGGACATAAATCCCCATCCATGCTAAAAACGCTATCGGTAACTATCAAACAGCGTCGGTAGTCTTGCCGCACTCGTTGTAACTCATTTTTTAAAGCTGAAATATCACAATGAGGAAATTCAATTATGGTTGCACTACTGAGAATTGCCCCATTCTTTAAACTGGAATGATTGTACTGATCAGCTAAAATTAAATCTCGCTTCCCAACTAAAGCAGTTATTGTCCCTAAATTTGCCAAATAACCCGAACTAAAAACCAGTGCATCTTCTGTTTGCTTGAGGGATGCGATCGCCTCTTCTAATTCTCGGTGTAATTTTCTGTGTCCACTGAGTAATCGAGAACCAGTACTACCAGTGCCAAATTCTTGAGTAGCAGCAGTTGCGGCAGCTATTAAACGTTCATCGCCTGCTAATCCCAGATAATCATTACTGGCAAAATTAATTACCTCTCGTCCTTCTAAAAGCACTGTGGCACCTGGATGCCCATTAATCGTTTGTACAGAACGATACCAGTCCGCACGGTGAATGGTTGCTAGAGATTGTTCTATCCAAGCGTAAGGATCGGCAGCCATGTTTTAGCAGGAGAGAGGGAAGAGGGGGAAACAAAGAAGCACCAGGGGCAGAGGAGAACCACTAACCACTAGCTGCTGTACGGGCGGGTTTTAACAACAATCTCTCTAGAATAATGAAATATCTAAATAAACCCGCCCCTACTAATGACTACATTCACTACTACTGAGATGAGCGATCGCTTGTTTAATCCAATCTTCTACATAGGCGTCTTTGGGTAATCCAATATCTTCGCCCACTACGTGTAAGGCATGGCTAACTTCACTGGGAGTATAACCTAATGCCAACAGAGTCATTTGTACTTCTTCAAGGATACCCGGTGCGGGGCCACCCGTAGCGACGAAAAATCCTGCTGTTTTGCGCCATTCAATCAACTTGCTTTTTAACTCCAAACAGATGCGCTCGGCAGTTTTTTTGCCGACGCCAGGAGCTTGAATTAATAATTGAATGTTGCCAGTAATAATTGTTTGAACTAATTCTGGTAATTCTAGAGTGTCTAATAAGGCGATCGCCAAAGCTGCACCAATGCCACTCACACTCAACAAGTGGCGAAACACATCACGTTCTCCAGGAGAAGCAAAGCCATACAAAAATGGCATTTCCTCTCGAATTTGGTAATGGGTAAATACTTGTACTTCGCCTCCCGACTCTGGCAACTGCTGTGCCATTCGTGCCGGAATTTGTAAGTCATACCCGATACCATTGACTTCGAGAGTGAGAATATAGCGATTACCGCCATGTTTCTGGATGCCTGCGACGATACCTTTAAGATAGCTGATCATTCTATGAGTCCAAAATATCGTAAACCTTCAATAATTCCGCCCGCACAGAAATTCTTTGCCAGGTAGCGGCGATCGCCAGGGTTCTCATTGTGCCATTCGAGTAGCTCTGGGCGAGCATTCCCGACAATGATTCCTCGTTCGTTGCCTGCGGCGAATAAAGCAATATCATTGCCAGAGTCACCACAGACAACTGTTTGCTCTGCTAAAAATTTCCATTCTTGACGGAGAAATTGTACTGCCTGACCTTTATCGCTCCTGTGAGGCACAATGTCAAGGTCTATACCGCTACTATAGATTAACTTTATATTTAGTCCACTTTTACGTAACTCTGATTCTAACTGGGATAAAACTTTTACAGCTACATCTTGGTTGAGGAAAAAACTCACCTTAAATGGACGCTGTTCTGAATCTGGTTGTGGTTGTAACTCCGGAATTGTATCAGTAATAGATAATACCAAGTCTCTGTCCCACCCTTGTGAAAGTTTTTCCGCCCAAGTTGAATCAAAAGTTTCACTGCCGTTGATATATATTTCTGTTCCTACAGCCAAAATCAGGGCATCTGGTTCTAAAAGATTTTTTTGTTGTTTCAATTCTTGATACAAAATTGGCGATCGCCCTGTGGCATAAACAATTTTGGTACCGTGTTCCTGACGGTGCCTTTGTAAGCGATCGTTCAATTCCAACAAAGCCTTATCATCGCCCACAAGAGTATTATCTAAATCTGTTACAAATAGAAATGTAGTCACAGCAACCTCTTTTGTCAGCTTTACCATCAAAAAGTTTATGCTGTAATGGCGCTGATCTCATCTATTTTTGGTGAACAAGTCGAATAGTTAAGTAGAAGGCAGCTATGCTGAGAGCAGCGCGTTGCGGAGCCAGTGCGCCCTTGGAGGCTCCCCGGAGGCGGAGTAACTCCTGCTCCGCTCCGTTGTAGCACCTGCCTTGGCAGGAGGCAGGAGGGAATTAGGAAAAGAGGATTTCAATCCTAAAAGCTTTGGGGATAAGACTATTTGACGACAAAAAATCGAGTCGCTTACTTTTTGTTGACTTGTGCCAAATTCTACAAGTAAAACTGATACCAATTTAAAAAATGTTTCAGGGCAGATAGATTCACGAAAACCCAACACAGAAGGAAATTTCCAATTCCATTTTCTAAAACTTGTACTGAGCTTATCGAAGTATCCAAAATGGTATGAGCTTTTAAGTTTCAGGTAGAATGATGTTTAACGAAGTACGAACATTTTCTAGTGGCTGTTCCCACAACAGATTCCATTCAATGCCAAACAGAGGTTTAGCCTGTTTTCCCATCAGCCATCCCTTTGCGATCGCATCCATGTATTTTGTCGAAACTTCAATATCATAAATAACAGCTTTGACAAGATTTTTAGCTAATAGTGCCAACCAAAAACGTGTAAAGTATAGCTGGGCAACATAGAAAGCTTCTAATTGGATTTCTCCCAAAATATTCGTATCGCACCCAGTGACGATGTGCCAAATGTCATGGGTTTCGGTAATATGCACTCCTAAAAATTGGTAATTATTCTCTACTTGCCCTGCCTGTAAAGGTTTCAAATTATTTTCAAGCATATGTTTAGCATAGGCATATCCGAATGTGTTGGCTGGCAAACTATAGAGTTTTTGCAGATCGACATCACCTAGCCTAATACGCTTTTGAAATGCTTGTTTTCCTTGTGAGGTGCTAGAGAGAAATTCAATTACTTTCTGCAAGCCCTCGCGATCGCTGAGGGAATTTGCGAGTTTGCCAATACTCTCAAAATCCCCATCAGATGCTTTAACTATATTTATAATGCTCTCAAGTGCGCTATCCTGCCATGTTTGCTCTATTTGTTTACAAGAATGCATCTTAAAAAACCTTGATCAAAACTTTGTCTTTTAGTTTGACACGCTAACAAAATTTTTGATTGAGAATAATTGATCGTATTTACCGATTAGGACGAGAGCATCAGAGCCTATTAACAGAAGATTTTATCGCAACTGTTCTGCTTTTCCAGGATCGGGCATGGAGCGAAATTGCCAAATTACCCAAATAGCAAAGGTTGGCGCACCAATTGTAGCTGCGATGAGCAACTGCTCTAATCCGCCTAGCAAAGTTACAACTGGAAACAAATACAATATATCTTCGATATCAAAACCAGCAAAATTCGGTTGTCGTGTTGCGTCTTTACCATATTGCTGTTCCATTACGTTTCGCAAGTGGAAGATAGCAGCAACAGAAACGCCGGAGACTATACCCATCAACAATGCCCAAACACCGAGTTTGCTGTTGATTAAACCAAAACCAATACCCACAAATAAGAGTATATGGATGATGGCATCACTGACAAGGTCGTACTGATGTCCCCATTTACTGCTCTTTCCGCTCAGTCGAGCTAATTCACCGTCTGTGTGATCCAAAAAGTTTGACAAGACAAACAACCCAGCGCCAATATTAGCCCACCGAAAGCTACCAACTGCTAGCGCTGCTGTTGCTAATAACCCAGTTATTAGCCTAACTGTAGTCAGATGATTGGGCGTTACCCAACTGTCTTTGAAGGAACTAACTAACCAGCCAGCAAGTCGGGCATCCCAAGGCTTTTTTGTCATAGATAGATTACGTCTTTTTGAGATAAAACGAAGCGGATTATTAGTTTTTACCACACTCTTGAGCAAACTTTAGTAAAAGGGACTAGGGACTGGGTATTCGTGACTGGGAATTGGGTGGAAAGCGGAAAAATTATGGAAGGGGCTTTAAACCCCTCCCAAATTTTGCAACCTCCCCCAGTACCCAGTACCCAGTACCGGGAGCGGCGTTCCTTCCCCACCTTTAGGTGGGCGATCAGTGGGGGACTCCTCGCCGCTACCTGTTGAATGGTTTTCCAACAGTGCATCATAAATCCCACCGTGAAGAAAAAAAGTATGAGCGATCGCACCCTAAGCATCCTCATCAAATTCATATATTTATTTGATAACGTGAAGTTTGTATCCAGATGTAACTTCCACAATACGTATAGTTGTGATCGCTTTGGCATCAATAGGCATGAGGCATGAGCAGTGGTTTTTGTTAGATTTTCCTCAGCGTTACTTGGCACTACTCACTCACTAACTGCGTCAAATATCTAACTAAGCCAAATCTGCATCAGTGTTCTTGGTTAAGTAATGTTGTGGATGAATTGAATGGAAGTTTATAAATTAACCTCATTATTCAGCATAAATGCATAAAAATGCATAAATAATTTACAGATTTACGGTAACTCTGCTCAAATAACAATGTATAAAGCTTAACATCTAGTCTTTGTTTATTATCCACACCTATGCAATTGCCTTTTATTCGATCAATTAAACGTCTTTTTCCAGTTCTGTTTGCGATCGCATTTGCTACAGTACTGTTACTAGAAAACCTCACCCCCGTAACTGCTCAAGTTTCCCAGTTACCCTCCTCAGAAATTCGCGGCGTTTGGCTGACAAATAATGACTTTGATATCCTCAGGCATCGTGCCAAACTACAAGACGCAATTGAGCAATTGCGTCGGTTAAACTTTAACACCATTTATCCCGTGGTTTGGAATGATGGCTATACAAAATATCCCAGTGCGGTAGCCCAACGAATGGGTATCCCTTTTTTCTTCAAAGGCGCAGAGGGACAAGATGTAATTGCAGACATTATTGCTCAAGCCCGTCGCCAAGGTTTACTCGCGATACCGTGGTTTGAGTTTGGCTTTATGGCTCCTCTAACTTCAGAACTAGCATCCGAACATCCAGATTGGCTAACACAAAAGCGGGATGGCACCCAAACTTCGATTAGTGCTGCGGGTGAGGTGGCGTGGCTTAATCCCTTCCACCCAGAGGTGCAAAAGTTTATTACCGATCTCGTGGTGGAAGTGGTTACCAAATATAACGCTGACGGTATTCAATTTGACGACCACATGAGTTTACCAGTGGATTTTGGTTACGACAAGTACACGATTAACCTATACACTAAGGAAACCGGGAATCCTCCCCCACCTAATCCTCAAGCTCAAGCATGGATACAATGGCGGGCAGACAAAATCACAGCGTTTATGATCAAGCTCAACCAAGCTGTGAAAGCGAGAAAACCCAATGCAATTTTTTCTGTTTCTCCTAATTACTACGACTTTGCTTACAAATTTCAACTGCAAGACTGGCTCAACTGGGTGCGGCTAGGTATTGTTGATGAGCTTGTGATGCAGGTTTACCGTGATGATTTGCAAACTTTTAACAGTAAACTCACTCGCCCAGAAATTATCGAAACACAACAATTAATACCTACTGGTATAGGTATTATGTCAGGGTTGAGAAATCGCCCCGTTTCCATGCCACAAATTCAGTCTCAAGTACGGGCTGCTCAAGGACGCGGTTTAGGTGTAGTATTTTTCTACTACGAAAGCCTTTGGGATTATGCACCAGAACCTGTAGCTCAAAGACAAAATGGATTTCTAGCTCTTTTCCCCAATCTGGCTGCGCGTGATACTTCTCAAGTCACAGTTCGCAAACCAAGCTATAATTCCCTATCACTTCCTTTGCATACAAAAGGCTCTGTCGGGCAAAGAAATCGTGGCTATTTTCTAGAGGTAGCAGTGGCAGGTGGGCAGCCTAGACGGATTTTAATGGATACAGGTTCGGCAGGGCTAAGAGTTCCGAAAGAGTTTTTGGGAAATTTCCCCGTTCGTAGAACAGGTAAAGTTGTCAAGGAAGTATTAAGTGATGGTACTATCCTACAGGGAGAGTTAGTTTATACTAATGTACGGATTGGCCCGATTCCAACAGAGGAACCTATTCCCGTGCAGGTTGTTAGCAGTCGTCAATGTATCTCCCAAAAACCTAATTGTTCTGCCAAAAGTGGGACGCCCTTCTCCGGTATTATCGGTGTCAACTATTTTGAAAAGTCACTTCCCCATAACCCATTGAGAAAATTACCAGGAAATTTCAGTAATGGATTTATTGTTACTGGTAATGGTAATAGCAGCAACAACGGTAGTCTGATTCTCGGTTTGACAGCAGAGAATCGAGAAGGTTTTAAAATGACTGCCTTGAGCCAACAACCTGCAATTAGTGGTATACCTGGCAGCAGATGGGATTCCAGACTCAACGGAGTTTGTGTAACTATCACAGGAAGCTCAATGAACAATACCTGTAACGGCAAAATGCTCGCTGATACCGGAGCAAACAGTGGATTTACTGAAATTAAGTCTGCCTCCTTGGCGGGTAAACTCAAACCAGGAAAGTTACGCCCAGAAAATACGGTGCAGGTAACAATTCCTGGCATCTTTGACTACAGCATTGTGCCAGGGAACCGCGATGGATTTGATCTGTGGAATCTGAATGTATCTCCACAGGCACAGCATCCTGTGGTTGTGAATAGTGGGATCGGATTTTTTGACAAATATGATGTACTCTTCGATCCAATTAATGGGCAGCAGGGTTTTCGCGATCGCAGTTAATTAGCTTTTGCTGCTGCTTTGTTTCCATTCCCGTTAGCTTCCACATTGCCAACAAACGCAGGTTGCTCTGACAGGGGAGTGAGCGACTCACCCCGCAGCCCTTTGCGGCGCTGGTTCTTCGGAACTCCTCCTGCCATGCCATACTCTACACTGCTTTTGCCATATTGAGTTGCTACTCCTAGTAACATATGCTCTGCCATATCTGCCAACTCGCGCTCTGTTTGGAGCATTTCACTGTACAACTTATCCAGGTTGGAAAGGGCAGTGTTGTATGCATTCTCTCTAGTGCGCATCTTCTCGATTAGAGTTGAAAAGGCAGGTAGGGTGAGTCCATTACCTACATCTAAATTTGGATCAATTGAGTTCATGCCAGCAGCACGACGCACTGCTTTTTCTAACACCGGAGAGCTTCTTTTTCTACGAGCCATAATCTACACCTTCTTCTCAATTACGGGTAATAATATTTACTTTAATAATCTTCCATATTGATCGCCTTGAGAGTATTTCGGCAAATCTGCAATAGCTTTTGCTACAAACCCAATATTTGTTATGATTGCGCAAATTACTGAAATAAGAAAGCGTTTAAGCTTTAAGAGAAAGCAAAATGCCTTTTTGCTTGCTAAATCTACCGAAATGAGAAAACAAACTCCGGTTTGCTTGCTAAATTTACCGAAATGAGAAAGCATTTAAGCTTTAAGAGAAAGCAAAATGCCTTTTTGCTTGCTAAATTTACCGAAATGAGAAAGCATTTAAGCTTTAAGAGAAAGCAAACTCCGGTTTGCTGATTAAAATCGACTTTATGTATTTTCGACGGCGCGATCGCACTCCAGACGTTGCGCTACAAAGGAGTTATGAGATAGTAAAAGTTGTATCTTCGATTCCTGCCTTAAGTTCATGCTCCGCAATCGATGGATTGTCTTCCTGTTGGCTTTGCTAACACTGTTTCTGGCTCACGGCTTGGCACTGTTTTACCGGGTTCAACCTGCTGTTTCTTTGTGGTTTCCTCCATCTGGAGTTGCGATCGCTTTGACACTTTGGTTTGGCCCAATTGGTGCTATCTTGGCAGGAATCGCTTCTATTGTCATGGCACCTTTTTGGGGTAATCAGGGTTGGCATCGCCTAGTTGGGTTAACAGATGTAATAGAACCTTTGGTTGCTTGGTTTGTTTACTGTTATTGCTTTCGGGGTTCGCTAACTCTACAAGGACTTAGAAGTACTATAAAGTTTATTGTGAGTGTGCCTCTGGCTGCTTGCGCCACTTCGGCAATTGTAGGCACCTCAACCTTATTTGCCTTGGGAAAGCTACCAGCAGCAAACCTAAGTGTAACAATCGCTCACTGGTGGTTAGGAAATGCGATCGCGACAATGGCGATTACACCCCCGATGCTGTTACTTTTCACTCCAGTTTTGCGGCAGTGGCGATTGATATCAGTCACAGAGCAACCTCAAGCAAGCCAACCAAAATTAATTGCTGCTCACTGGTGGCGCGATCGCCCATCTGAAATTTTTTTGATTCTCATATTTAGCATATCTATTGCTTGGCTCGCTGTTGAAGCAGCACAGGGAACCAATTTTATCTTTGAGCAGTTTTCTTTGTTAAGTTTCATTCCGATTGTTTGGGCAGCAATCCGCTTTGGCGTTACGGGTGGAATACTGACAGCAAGCTTTTGTGTACTATTAACACTGTTTTATTATTTGCTCCTCTATCCCAACTTGATTTCACTGCCAATATCTCCGACAGAAGCCAAAATCTTCTACATTCATAATTTCCATCTGTTGATACAGTGCGCTGTCGGATTAGTAGTGGGGGCTGCTATTTTAGAGCGGGACAATTCTCTAGTTGCTCCAACTGCCGAAGCTCCATCTCAGTTTCAACTTAACAAGAAACTATTTCAATTAAACTTCTTACTGACAAAAATCATACAGCAATTGCAGGAGAGTGAAGAATGCTTTCGCACCTCTGTCGAAAATATGCTCGACTGTTTTGGGATTTATTGTGCCATCCGCGATGAATCTGGGCGCATTACAGACTTTCGAGTTGAATATGTTAATGATGCAGCCTGTATCAATAATCTCATGACTCGTGAGGAACAGATTGGTAGGGGACTATGTGAAATTCTGCCAGGGCATCGAGACTGCGGTTTATTTGATGAATACTGTCAGGTGGTAGAAACTGGGCAACCTCTGATCAAAGATGAATTGATTTACGAAGATAAATTTAGGCATCAGCGTTTAGTTCGAGCCTTTGACATCCGCATTGCTAAATTCGGAGATGGCTTTGTTGCCACTTGGCGGGATATCACTGATCGCCGTCAAGCAGAGATAGAACTTAGCCGTCGAGAGCAGGAATTGGCAACACTATTAGAGAACTCTCCAGACATAATTATGCGGCTTGATCGGGAACTACGCTATATTTATGTGAACAGTGTTCATGAAAAAGCAACTGGCTTAAAGTCTGAGGATCTCCTTGGCAAGACTGTAGCAGAAGTTTGGCAAAACCAAGAGCAACATCAGCAATGGCAAACAAACCTGCAAGCTGCATTCCAAACTGGCAAAACGCAAATAGATGAATTTAGCTTTCCAGATCCTAATGGTACAGTCCACTTTTACCAAACTCAAATTGTCCCAGAATTTATTACAGACGGTTCCGTTACTTCAGTATTGACGGTTACTCGTGAGATTACCAAGCTCAAAGAAACAGAAACTGCTTTGCGTCAAAGCGAAGCTCAATTCCGGAGAATAGTAGATTCTAATATCATTGGTATCTTTTTTGGAGACATTAGTGGTAACATTACTGCTGCAAATGATGCCTTTCTAGCAATGATTGGCTATAATCAACAAGACCTTTTAGCTGGCAGAATTCGTTGGGATACACTCACACCACCCGAACATCTGGAGCGAAGCCAAAAAGCAGTAGAAGAACTTCAAGCCACTGGCACCTGTACCCCTTTTGAGAAAGAGTTTTTCCGCAAAGATGGCAGCCGAGTTTGGGTAGAAATTGGTGGAGCGTTATTTGATAGCGATCGCGAAGGGTTATGCTATGTCCTCGATATAACAGCACGCAAGCAATCACAAGAGGCTCTGCGCGAGAGCCAAGAGCGCTTAAACTTGGCACTAGAAGCTGCTAATATGGGCAGTTGGGATTGGAATATTCAAACTGGGGAAGTTTACTGGTCACCAAATTTAGAGAGATTGTTTGGTCTTGAGCCTGGTAGCTTTGACTGTCGATATGAAACAGTAATGGCGATGATTCATCCAGGCGATCGCCAGTGGGTTTTGCAAGCAATTTATCGCGCTCTTGATGAGCAACAAGAGTACAATATAGAGTTTCGGTTCGTGAAGCCGGATGGTAAAATTCGTTGGGCAGTCGGTAGAGGACAGGTATTTTACGATGCCATCGGTAACGCAGTACGGATGACTGGTGTAGATTTAGATATAACTGATCGCAAGCAAGCAGAAGAGGCATTGCGTCAGAGCGAATTAATGTTCCGAACACTTGCAGATACCATGCCGCAGATGTTTTGGATTACACAACCGGATGGCTATCACGAATATTTCAATCAACGCTGGTACGATTACACTCAAACAAGCTTAGAAGAAACTCAAGGTAATGGATGGCAAAACATTTTGCATCCTGACGATGTACAAGGCACCATCGAAGTTTGGCACAATAGCCTGCGCACAGGAGACAAATATAATATTGAGTACCGTTTGCGTTGTGGTAATGATGGAGAATATCGCTGGCATTTAGGACGGGCGTTGCCATTACGAAATCAAGATGGTCAAATTGTAAAATGGTTTGGCTCTTGTACAGATATTCACGATCAAAAGTTGGCAATCGAAGAGCGGGCGCAGGCATTGGAGAGAGAACGTGCAGCGCGGATAGAACTTGAAAGAGCTAGTCGCATGAAGGATGAATTTTTGGCAATTGTTTCTCATGAATTGCGATCGCCTCTCAATGGTATCTTGGGATGGTCACGTCTGCTCCGTACTCGCAGATTAGCTGCCGACAAAACTGAACAAGCACTCGCATCAATTGAGCGCAATGCCCAAGCACAGACTCAATTAATTGAAGATTTGCTCGATATTTCGCGGATTATTCGCGGGCAAATTCGTTTAGATTTGCAGCCAACAAGTCTGATGACAGCAATCCAAGCAGCATTAGATACAGTTAGCCCCACTGCCAACACCAAGTCAATTCAAATTGAATCTAGACTTAATCCCAATGTTGGCTTAGTTTCTGGCGATCTAGATCGTTTGCAACAAATAGTTTGGAATCTGCTCTCTAATGCTGTTAAGTTTACTTCAGAAGGCGGACGAGTTGAAATTCGACTAGAGCAGGTGGGTTCCTGTGCTCAAATTCAGGTAATTGATACTGGTAGAGGAATTAGTTCTGACTTTTTACCTTACGTTTTTGTTCGTTTTCGCCAAGCAGATGCCACGACAACTCGCACTCAAGGAGGATTGGGGCTAGGACTTGCGATCGTCCGTAATTTGGTAGAACTACATAATGGCACAGTTTCAGTTGCTAGCAAGGGTAAAGGGCAAGGAGCAACTTTTACTGTACAACTCCCGCTTCTTGGCACTGACTCTGCGCCGAGTCAACAAGAACTTTCAATTCAGCGACAAACAGACACACAGGCTAGCTTTAATCTTCAGGGGCTAAAAATCCTGGCGGTTGATGATCAAGCAGATGCACGGGAATTTTTGACAGCAGCACTCTCAGAATATGGCGCGAATGTCACTACTGCCGCTTCTACTCGTGAAGCTCTACAAATACTAGAGTTGGTAAAACCAGACGTACTCTTAAGTGATATTGGTATGCCTGGTGAAGATGGTTACGCTCTGATTCGGCAAATTCGCCAACTGCCACTAGAACAAGGTGGACAAATCCCAGCCGCCGCTCTTACAGCTTATGCCAGAGAAGGCGATCGCCTCCAGGCTCTTGCCGCCGGATTTCAGATGCACATTCCTAAACCGATTGAGCCGATTCAATTACTGACAGTTGTAGCCAAACTGGCTGGAAATAGGGTTGGGGGAATAGAAAATTAGGCAAGCGTCGCGCTTGATACACCGATGTACAGACGTGCCATGGCACGTCTGTACAATGTCTATTTGTCGCATTCTTTTTTCAAATTGGTGTGATATTGCATTGACGCGATCACGCTCTAGTTTAAATAAAATAAAAACCCACTTTTGTGAGTGGGTTACTAAGTGAATGGATATTAAAAATCTATAGATTTTTGAGTTCTACTTTCCAGTGAAAATCTTGATTTTAAGGTTCAATTTAAGAGCTTGAAATTGAGTTCTAAGTTAATTCTTGTTTGTATGTAATACAGCAAATCAAAATATGAGTGTTGACAAGAAGCTTTTATATATAAACATATTAGTTGCTGATATTCATCCTAGTGTACCAGACTCAATTGAGAAATACTATCTAATTTAGAGTATTTTGATCTGAAGGCAGCAAGCAAACTTCAAGCGTTACTGATTTAATGTATGAATTTGTGTAATGGCAAAACCCTTGTAGAAACGAGATATGTCGCATCTGGGCATCTCGATTCATCCCACGATGTAGCAACGCCAAATTTCATTATTTTTGAGCCTCTTTGGTAGAGAAGACAGCAAAATAAGTCTTTGCTTGAGATTTAGGCGAATTATAGCACCTAGCGCGGGTTCTGCAAAAACTTTCACTAGGTTTGAAGCATTTTATCTTGGAACAAAAAAGTCGTAACTTCCTCTAACACCTTTAGTGCCTGCAAAGAACCTCGAATCAACCTAGTTGCAGCGATAGGCTGTTTGAGCATGGCAACTGCAAAAGCTAAAGGTTGCAGGGAACCATCCAGACTCAGCGCCAAGTTAAGATTGGTTATGTCGCGATCGCATCCGTCACTAACTACCCGCAACATTGCCACAGAAACTCCAGTTTGCTCAAAAAATTCCAAAATAGCAAATCCTTCCATATCTACCACCTCAGCGTTCAAAGTTTGATGGAGATGGCGTTTTTCATTCGCAGAGCAAATTACACGATCGCTTGTTAATGCTGTTACCAGAGGAACCTTTTTTTGGAAAAGTAAGTCAAGCTCGCAAGTAAAAGTGCGATCGCAAGATTTCTGCTGCAATGAACTATTGGTATTCTCCTGATAGATGTTGTTCTGGTACAGTACAATCTCGCCTACTTTATATTTGGGAGTCAAGCTACCACACAAACCCATAACCAATACTCTTGGTTGTGGATGATTCAGAATCTCTTGCAAATATTGACTTTTTGGCAAAAATCTAGAGTTAGCATTTCCACCAACAGGTATTGGTATCACTGACGTTGTAGAACTAGGAACGCGGCGCAAACCCCGACACACAGCCTGGTACTCTACACCCTGACAAACTAAAATTGCTTGGATAGATGTTTGATGTGGCACTAGCTACTCTGAAAATAAGGCAGAGGGCAGAAGGAAAGAAAGTTTTTTCATATATTCTATATATTCTTCTGTACGCAGTTCATGAAGGCTATTTAGTTTTTTATCCTGTATGGGAAATAGCTTACAATAAGTTTTCTCAAAGCTAATTTTAAGATTGAGTTGTATGAGTGTGTAATTAAACTTACAATCAAAAAGTAAGCGACAATCTCGATCAACGATGGTAAAGACCAATTCCTCCCAAAACCTGCGAGAGCGCTTTAATCCTTCAAAATTAGCAATTAAATATCCCTGGTTAACAGTAAGTTTTTGGCTTGCTGTGATGGTAGCGGGAATTTTGGCTTTCAGTTCCCTCAAGTATGCTCTGTTTCCAGATATTACCTTTCCGGTAGTAGTAGTCAATGCTAGCGCTCCACTCACAACAGCTTTAGATACGGAGGTAAAGCTTACTCAACCCCTAGAGCAACGTCTCCAATCTTTAGCAGGAGTCGATAACATCCGCTCCTCTACTTATCCGGGGCAAACAGTTGTTAGCCTTCTGTTTGCTGTCGGTACAAACCTTGAACAATCGACTCAGCAAGTAGAAACGTTACTCAAGCAGGTATCTCTTCCTCAGCAAGCAAGTTTTAAAATCTTTCCCGTTAACTTAAACGAGTCAGCTGTTGTTAGTTATGCAATTGAGAGTTCCTCAAAGAACTTAACAGACTTGACTCAATTAACTCAACAGCAAATTTTACCTGAAATAGCAGAACTACCAGGGGTGCTGAGAGTTGCACTGCTAGGTACTTCTGTTGACTCTACTAATGGAAATGGCAATCCTCTTCCTGGGCAGGGAGCAACAAGAGTGCGATTCAACGGCAACGATGCGCTGGCTTTTCAGGTGATTAAACGTGGTGATGCCAACACCTTGGAAGTCGTGAGTGAGGTAGAAAACAAAGTTCAACAACTACGCTCTAAGTTACCTGATATTACCCTCAGCCTCGCTGCCACACAAGCAGAGTATATTCGCAATGCCACCCATGCCACTATAAAAGCTCTGGTTGAAGCCATTGTTTTGGCAGTAATAGTGATTTTTCCTTTTTTGTGGAATTGGCAAGCTACCTTGATTTCTGCACTGGCAATACCTACTTCCCTTTTAGGGACGTTCATTGTCATGGCAATCTTCGGCTTTAATCTAGAGACAATTACACTATTGGCTCTAGCTTTGGTAATTGGGATTATTGTTGATGATGCGATCGTGGATGTGGAAAATATCATGCGCCATGTCGAAGACGGAGAACATCCACGACAAGCTGCCCTTTTAGCTACCAATGAAATTGGCTTGACAGTCGCAGCAGCAACTTTGACAGCTGTTGCAGTGTTTCTACCGATAGGGTTAATGGGTGGAGTAATTGGTCAATTTTTTAAGCCTTTCGGTATCACTGTCTCAGCAGCGATGCTAACTTCCTTGCTGATTGCTCGTACTTTATCACCTGTTTTATCTATTTACTGGCTCAAACCCACATCTTCTGGTAGCTCTTACAGAAGAAGAAATTTGTGGGTAGGCTTTACTCAATTTTATCGAGACTTGCTAAGTTGGTCTATTAATCACCGGGGAATAGTTTTAGGTTTAGCTGCCTTAAGTTTGGTGGCAGGTATCGCCTTGATTCCACTAGTTCCTAAAGGATTTATTCCCAAACTGGATCGCGGTGAATTTAATATAGTTTATACCACTCCTTTACCGAAGAATTCCCAAGAGTTAGAACAATTGGGAGGAGACACCGGAACGCTATTAGGTGAAAACGCAGAAAGTTTTGTTTCTGAATTCTCTGCTCCTGGAAGTAGTCTTGTCTCTCCATCTTTTTCAGCTCTTTTTCCTTCTCAATCTCCAATTACTTTCCTTTTGAATAATTCTCTTGAAGTTGGCAGGAAACTAGAAGAAGTAGTTAGACAATCACCAGAAGTAGAAACAGTTTTTACGATCGCAGGTACCCGTGAAGGAGAACCAAACAAAGGCAAGCTTTACATAAAACTAAAAGATAATCGCGCGATCGCCACCTCTGAACTACAAGAGCAGTTCCGCACCTCTTTGCCCAAACTTCCCGGCGTCAGCGTTAGCGTTGAAGATATTCAATTTGTTGACACAGGCAATCAAAAACCTCTAGAAGTAGCATTACAAGGCAACGATCTCAACACTTTGAGTAAAGCTGCTCAAACAATTAAAGAACGTATTCAAAATCAACCAGGCTTTGCTGATGTTAGTGTTACAGGTGTCACAGATGGACAAGATGAAGTATTTCAAATCGAACGTTTGAATAATGAACGGGTTGCTTATATCAGTGCCAACTTGGGTAAGAATTTATCTTTGGGCGATGCCACTGATAAATTAGTAGCTGCGGCTACAGATGTTTTACCTGCTGGTGTTTCTTTGAATTTGGGAGGAGATTCTGCCCGAAGTGGTGAAGTTTTTAGCAGTTTTGGTATCACTTTAGCTTTATCAGCGTTGTGCATTGTTGCCGTACTAGTTTGCCTGTTCAAAAGCTGGATAGATCCCCTAGCAATTTGCATTTCTTTGCCTTTGGCATTGGTAGGAGCGATGCTGGCACTAGTAGCGACAAGAAGTGACTTTGGCATGATCTCGCTGCTTGGCTTTGTCTTTTTGCTGGGATTGACTAACAAAAGTGCCATTTTGCTTGTAGACTGCATTAACCAACTACGTTCTGCTGGCTTAAATCGCACCGAGGCTATTCTCAAAGCTGGGCCTGTGCGCCTGCGACCAATTATGATGACAACAGCCTCTACAATTTTAGGAATGTTGCCGATCGCTTTAGGATTGGGAGCAGGTTCGGAATTGCGATCACCGATGGCAGTGGCTATTGCTGGTGGCTTGATCAGTTCTACTTTGCTGAGTTTGATTGTGGTACCAGTCGTGTACACCATTCTTGATGATTGGTTTCCCCGCTTTGAAAACAAGGGGAAAATTTGATGCGTGTATTTGTCACAGGTGGTACAGGTTTTATAGGCGCTAACTTGGTGCGGTTACTCTTACAAGAGGGATATACAGTTAGAGCCTTAGTACGCCCTTCTAGTAGACTCGACAACTTGCAAGGATTAAATGTAGAGTTCATCCAAGGAGACTTAAACGATCCGGATTTGTGGCAGCAAGTGCTTGGTTGCCAATACTTATTTCATGTCGCAGCCCATTATTCGCTGTGGCAAAAAGACAAGGATCTTTTAATCCGCCATAATGTCTTGGGTACGCACAATATCTTGGCAGCTGCTCAAAAAGCAGGTATCGAAAGAACCGTCTACACTAGTTCAGTTGCTGCCATTGGAGTGGGAGCAGCAGGTACAGCCGTAGATGAAACTTATCAAAGTCCTTTAGAAAAACTGGTTGGTAACTACAAAAAGTCTAAGTTTTTAGCTGAACAAGAAGCAATGCAAGCGGCACGTGCAGGGCAAGATGTAGTTGTAGTTAATCCTACCAGTCCCATTGGCCCTTGGGATATCAAGCCTACCCCCACAGGAGACATTATCTTACGCTTTTTACGGCGGCAAATGCCCTTTTATATGGATACAGGACTAAATTTTATTGATGTGCGGGATGTCGCCAAGGGGCATTTACTAGCTTTGCAAAAAGGCAAGCCTGGAGAAAGATACATTCTTGGAAATCAAAATCTCACCCTCAAACAACTCCTCGATCAGCTTGCCGAGATTACTGGTTTAAGTGCTCCCCAACGGGCTATACCTGCTTGGTTGCCCCAGAGTGTTGCTTGGGTTGATGAAAAAATTCTCACCTTACTTGGGAAGTCACCTTCCGTTCCTTTGGATGGTGTGCGGATGGCAACACAAACTATGTATTATGATGCCTCCAAGGCTGTACGAGAATTGGGTTTACCTCAATCTCCTCTGAGTGTGGCACTCAAAGATGCTGTCGATTGGTTTGAAGCGGGGCGAGGTGACAGGGTATAGGGTATAAGGTACAGGGAAAGTGTGAGATTTTGCCATGAATAGCTGATATCAATTTTGGATTAAAACCATTAATTAATAGGCTATTCCAGAATCATTGTTAGCAACCTTCAACTAAAATATATAGCAATCCTAAATCATTTATAAACAGATTCTGTTCTCTGTCACCTGTTCTCTGTCACCT
This sequence comes from Chlorogloeopsis sp. ULAP01, assembly GCF_030381805.1. Lineage (NCBI taxonomy): Bacteria > Bacillati > Cyanobacteriota > Cyanophyceae > Nostocales > Chlorogloeopsidaceae > Chlorogloeopsis > Chlorogloeopsis sp. ULAP01. Next base: position 39,105 of record NZ_JAUDRH010000018.1, on the reverse strand, counting down.
GTTCCCTGTCACCTATCACCTGCCATAACATTAGCCCTGCCTGAGCCGCGATCAAAGTCATTGGATATTCTCTGGAAACGATCTGTGTTTATTTTCCAGTTATGAAATTTCTGGTATGGATATGTCACATCAGTCATAGTACTTGTAGTTGAGAACAAAGAATTTTATTTGCAAGCTCTGCACTTGTTGTGTCACTCGTATGGATTTCTAGTTCAGCTTCCGGAGAAGCTTCAAACAGTAGTTGTTCTCCAGGAAAAACAACTTGCTCAAAGTTATTAGCAATATTTGAAATCCGAGCAATTTGAATCTGACTTGTTGTGTTTTTGTAAAAACACAGAATTTGGTTTGCCTGTTTTAAAGTCGAAGTGTATGGCATATCAGTTCTAGTGGCTTGTTTTACAAAGTTGAAGACAGACTTTTCCAAAGCCTGATATTCCGGCAGGCTGAGATTGCACAACTTATATGACTGGTTCAGAAAATTGGTTAACGACAAACTTACTGTTTGTAAATCTGCCCGTCTTTTGGCTACCGTCAAAGCTTGAACGAAAGTGGGATAAATTTGGCGATCGCTAAACCCAGTCTTTTCCCCTGGCATCCAACAGTTAAATAAATATCCTGTTGGCATTGGTATTAACTCAATTAACCAGCCATAGTGAAAATGCTTCAATTTCATCTACTTATGCCGATTTGTTTCAAAACCTCTATCGTTCAAGAAAATTTGCGTCAGGTAGACTTCGCCTTTACTGTTAACAGCTACACCAACTCCAGTGAAATTATAGTCGCCTTTGATATTAGGTAGATGCTTGGAGCTGTTAAGCCAGCTATCAATAGCTTCAGTTGCAGGATCGCTATACCCTCGGTTAAAAGCCAGATTTTCTGCTGCACTTTTGTAGTGAGTAGCGATCGCATTGACTCGGCGTTCAAATCCCTCATGGCTAAAAGGCACTTTCCCGTTAGCCATATTTTGACTGTGAATTCTTGCCTGCTCAGTCATTTTTTCATCAAGAGTGAGCTTGGGCAAACCAACAGAAACCCGATAGTTATTTATCTGGTTAAATACTGATTTTTCTACATCAGTTGTTTGAAAACTAGCAGGCAATGAGATTTGACACGATAAAGCCGAGTTCTTAAGAGCAGAAGTAAGACTTAGCGCATAAGCGGTTGTCAATCCACTGGTAATACAAAGCACCCCTAAAGCTATGCCAAAAGCAGATTGTCGCATCATAGACAATTACCCAGTGACTAGCAATTCTGATTTGTTGTTATGGCTGTTGTGTTCCTCCTTACGAATTTTGACTCTAAAAGTTAACTTTTGTAAAAAATTTAGTGTTGATGTTTTCTTTACATATTTTAAAGAACATACACCCTACATATGCAGAATATACAACATACATATGCAGAATATACAACTTTCTTATGCAATTTCTGCGTAGGAAATGTGCAGAAGTTGTGGAGAATGAAATCAGAACAAAAATACTAAATTTCTCTATTTCAGGCGGTAACCTAGCCCATGAACCGTTTCTATAAAATCTTCGGGAGCACCCAAGGTTTTAAGCTTTTGCCTGAGACATTTGATGTGAGATCTAACTGTTTCCTCAACGGGTGAGTCATCCATAGACCAAACTTGCTCAATAATGCTAGAACAACTCAATACCCGTCTGCCATTAGCCACTAATAACTCCAAAATGGCATACTCTTTAGGGGTAAATGACAAAGGTTTACCGTCGTAAGTAGCCTCGTAAGTACTGGGGTTGAGAAGCAAACTTCCCCAAGAAAAACTCAATACTGTTGCAGAGCCTCCACGTCTGAGCAGAGCACGTATGCGAGCCATTAACTCTTCGAGATCAAATGGCTTTGCTACATAATCGTCAGCTCCTGCATCTAACCCAGTAATCTTGTCTATTACAGTATCACGAGCTGTAAGCATCAACACAGGTACAGCATAGTTACAATATGCAGGATGACTGACTTGTGTAGTGCGTAAACGTTGGCAAAAGCGGATACCATCTAACTTTGGTAGCGTTACGTCCAAAATCAGCAAGTCATATTTTACAGACTCAACTGAGTACCACGCCGCTTCTCCATCTTTAGCTACATCTACTACATACTGTCGTCTAGTTAAAGCTTCTGATAATACCTCTGCTAGCTGGGTATCATCTTCAACTACCAAAATACGCATAAAGAATTACCAAGATCCTAAACACAAAGCTCACGCTATCCTGATATGGAAGAGTATTGGATGCTTGTGATTGAGTATCGGATGTTAGTTATCAATTTCCCTTCTTTTTTCTCTGTTTACTGTTTAATGTCCAAATAGACATATTTTGACTCTAGCACGATATGCTGCTATTAACCTACTGATTCGCTGAGAAGGGAACAAGCTTGAGAGAATAGGGATTGGGGATTGGGGATTGGGTACAGAAAATTGTCTAGGCAACCAGGAAAAATTTTTCACAAAACCAGAACAATAGGGTAATTGCCCTCATCAGTTGACTAGCTTGCGGCTATACTTTCTTCAGCTACATCTGGAAAGTTACTGAATTATGTTCGATTATCCTATGATTCCCGAAGTTATTCCCTTGGGTGCTATTTTATTTAATTTTTTGTTTATATTAATAGCAATTCCGATAGAAGCATATATTTTAAATAGACGGCTCAAATTTGACAAAAGAACATCCAGTTACTATGCGATCGCTATTAATTTATTTTCTAATGCTATTGGTTGGATTATCTTTTTCTTTTTAGAACCATTTCTGGCAGTACAGTTGAAGTCAGAGTTAATTAGCTATATTTTCTTTCATCGTTTTATATCATTTAATATTCAAACGATAATTATTTTAACTGCTTTTATAATTTTCTTTAGTACTTTTTTTATAAAAGTTTTATTGTTAAGATTTTTATTATTGTCGCTTTCTGATTTCAAAAAAATAGAACCTGTCAATATTAACAAACGACGTAATTCTCGACAGGACAATAAGTTAAAAATCCAAAATACCAATTTAGTTACTGCTGTCTTGATAGCCAATGCGCTTAGTTATAGTGCAATTTCACTTATTTTATTTTTGATTCCCAGACAAGTATAGAAAAGTCATCAAATCATGCAGAGGCTTAATTATGCAATTAATTAAAGATGCATTTGGTTTATTTAATTTATTTGGTGATGTTTACGAAAGAATTAGAAAAATTTTAATTCCACCAAAAGCTTATTCCTGGCAGACCTTAATTTATTTGAGTATTTTCTCTTTATTAATGTCATCACTGTCTAGCGGTTTTGTTAGGGATATAATTGCTTTTTGTGGCTGGTTATTTTTAATCGCAGGAACTGCTTGGTATACAACTGATAATCCTTTACTCATCCCTGGTACTAATATGCCAGTTGGTGCATTAATCACCGGATTTTTAGTAAGTGCTTTTGCCTTTAGACAACAAGAAAATGTAATTACAACAAACACAATTGTTTTCTGGCCAACTATTTCTGCACTAATTACTGCTATTCCAGAATTTTTTGAAGGCACAGGAACTGATGTAAACCCTCAGATTCCAAAGCTTGAAGACCGTCAAAAAATAATTATTTTAATTGCTAGTAGTATGGTACTTAGTTGCTGCTTGCAATTTACATTTGTAGTCAATAAGTGGTATCAAGAATATCCCAGTTTAAGGTTAGATAATTTTCAACGCACATTTGTTGTAAAAATAGCACCCTTAACTAAAGTTTCGCAAAATGGGGCTATAATTTTAGATAAGCTTGAGCCAAGAATAGAACAGCAAATTGCCGAGAGACCTTGGTCAGAAGTAGAGCAATGGTTATTAGAAGCAAGACAAAGAGTTGGCAATTTAGGTAGACAAGTTATAGAAGTTAACTTACGTGAATATGAAGAAAGGTCTTTATGGCGAGTTGAACCCCGCATATATAATCTTAAATCTGGATACAAATTAGATTTACTTAGTATTTGGAATGGCCCTTCTTCAGCCGGGCGTGGATATTATTTGAGAAAAACTTGTCGCATTGAACCTATTGCAAAATCTAATAATACCTTTGTTCGTGGCAGAACAGATGACAAATCTGTCATAGCGGAATTTGATTGCGATCCGGTGAGTAAACCTATTTTGGAGCCACCACCAGCTCCACAGTGAACAGGAGTGGGAAAGGGACAAGGGAAGATGGGAGCAGGGGAAATGAGGAGAGAACAACTAACCACTGTACGGGAGGGTTTAAAAGATAGATTCTCGGTTCTAACCCAAATTTAATCAATCAAACCCGCACGGCAGTCGCTACAACGGGGTAACCCCCAAGGGCGCGCTGCCTCCCCTACTACTAACCACTATCAAATGACTATTGACTGTTGACTAACGACTCATTACAAATGATTCATCACAATTGATTAATGGCTAAATAGCAATGAATCTCGGCAGAATTTCTGTAATAGCAATGAATGTGTTTAAGGAAGTAATACGCGATCGCATTCTATTGATTATCGGCTTTTACATTCTCATACTTGCTGCTGCTATAGGTCTGCTTCCAGAAATTTCCGCCAGTACAGAGAATAAGATTTTTCTAGATTTTGGTTTGGCGGCGGCAAATGTGCTTGGTTTAGTAGTAGCAGTATTTATTGGTACAGGGCTAGTTCATAAGGAAATTGAGAAGCGTACAATTTTGGTGTTAATGGCTAAACCAATTGCCCGCAGTGAATTTATTATTGGTAAATATTCGGGTTTATTGGCAGTGCTTGCGGTTCTTATGGCTGCCATGACAGGAATTTACCTGGGATTTTTACAATTTGACAAAATAGATCATTCTACAACTAGTATTCTAATTGCTGCATTTTTCCAATTTCTACAGTTGTCCTTAATCGCTGCTGTTGCAATTAGTTTGGGTGTATTTACTAGTTCCCTATTAGCAACTGCTTTAACCTTTTTTGTTTATTTAACGGGCAATATTACTCAAGATTTATTACAATTTGCTCGCTTGGGGCAAAATCCAGGTATTCATCGTCTTACTCAAGCTTTGTATCTCATCTTGCCAGATTTGTCTCGATTAGATCTAAAAAATGATGCTATATATGGGCTAGAGGCATTACCTAACTCAATGACTCTGGTTGGGCATACTGTTTACGGCTTAGTTTATAGTTTGATGTTGCTGGCGATCGCTATATTTATCTTTTCGCAAAGAGAATTTTGATGTTGCTGAGGGACTAGTAAAAGAAGAATGAGAGTTGTTAATTGCTTTTTTAACCATTACCTGTGTCAGCCCAGTAGGATGCGTTAAAGCAGCGCGTAACGCACTGCAATCTGGTGGTGCGTTACGGCTAGTTCTCGTTTTCTTTAACTCTCAAATCCTTGGATAGTCGTAACACACCCTACCTAAAAATTACTTTATAAAAGCCCTATAAATGCTCTAAATAAATGCTATGTGATGTTGATGAATTATACCATCAGGCATAATAGTTTCATACAATTTTGCATTCTTGAGATTTGTATTTTCAAGATGTGCCTCACTCAAGTTTGCTGCTATTAAATTTGCCCATCTGAAATCTGCACCTGTTAGATTAGCTTGATTGAAATTTGCTTCTATTAACATTGCTCCACATAGCTCTGCATCTGTCAGATTTGCTCTTGTTAAGTTAGCTTCAATCAGTGATGCTTCGATTAACATAGCTGAACTCAAATCTGCTTCTGTTAAATCAACACCACACAGAGAAGCACCCCAAAGTTTACTGCCGCTTAATTTTACCTGGCATAAAAAAGCACTGCACAAATCTGCCTGCCTTAAATCAGCTTCACTCAAATTCGCTTGACGTAAATTTGTTTCTCGTAAATTTGCTGCTCTTAAATTTGCTTGACATAAATTTGCTTCACTGAGATTTGCACCAGTCAAAATAGCCCCACTGAGATTGGCATCACGCAAATCTGCTCCAATAAAGTTTATGCCACTCAAATCAACTTCTCTAAGATCAATACCACTCAAATTACATCCACTGAAGTCTCTACCTCCAGTATTTTTATTTGTGATTTGACTTAAAGGACTAAGACTTTTTTGCTTCTCAGTATGATTTTTCATTTTATTTACCTGTATCTGTACTTTGTAAAGTTTCTTAAATTTCACCCCGATAGTCTCTGTATTTTGAGAGTACACCTGTTGGATTAAAAAACAGGGTCACTAATTAAGAAAAATTGGAAAAAAATCTGCCTTAAATCGTGAATACATTCAAAATACGTTACTAATCGAGTATTTATTGTCAAAAGGTTCTGATAATCATCAGGAAAAATTGATAACTGAGAACATTTAATTTTATTAGTATTCTCAGCTACGGAAATTTTATTTTTGATTTGTCAACTAATTAAATATTGATTAATTAGTAATAAATACTTAATAATTAAGGCGATCGCATTGGTAATGGTTTCCAATCAGAATAACTGCCAAGGTGTCCCCAATATGCCATATAGCCAGTAAAGGCAAAAATTAGAGCAGCAGCTATTAGTACAATTGCACCTAACAAACGCCAAGAACGATTTGTTTTGAGATAAAGTGTTGGTGCAGCACAAACTCCACCTATTCCAGTTAAGATAAATCCAATTCCTGATAGGAGTGGTTGTCGCGTTAATCCCAGATTAATTATACGTGTACCAACTAAAATTGCAGTTAGTCCAGCGAAAAAGCCGTAAATTGCCACTGTTAGCAAATCCCATCCAAAGGCTAAAGCTAAAGAAGTGGTGAGGAATAAAATACCAAATAAAACACTCGTTTCACCATAGGCAATATTGAAAATGCCAGTAACTGGCCATGTGAAAGTCATGTGTAAGCCGGTAACGAGGGCGATCGCTCCCGTCATACCAAATCCAGGAATCCAAAGTTTTTTATTGGCACCATCCATGCCAAAATATACATAGCCAGCAAGGAAAAATAGCCCAGCTACGAGATTAATTAACATCAAAGTGATGTAGTTAATAAACACGATTTCGATTATTTACCCATTGACAATGTTTCATTCACATTTGAATACATATACTGTTTGTTTGAAAATCTATATTTAGAAGCATTTTTATAATTTTTTACTCTCTTCTCCCCAAGTTTGTAGCTGCAAATAAACCAACACCAGTGTTACAGCTAATAATACCGTTGCTGCTGCTGCTGCATAACCAAAATCAAATTGACCAAAAGCTTCTTGATAAATGTAGTAAACCAATAAATTAGTAGAATTTAAAGGCCCACCACCAGTAATTACATAAACTTGCTCAAAACTCCGTAAAGTGAAAATCATGGTGGTGACAAATGCGAATACGATAGTAGGTTGCAATCCGGGTAAGGTAATATGCCAAAACTGCTGCCAAGCATTTGCTCCATCAAGTTCTGCGGCTTCATAGCGACTGGAGGGAATTGTTTGCAACCCTGCTAAAAACACTACCAAGTTGAAGCCTAGTTGTTTCCAAATACTCAAGATAATTAGGACTGGCATTGCCCAAATGGTACTACCTAACCAAGGAATTGGATCGATACCTATAGTCTCCAAAAGCCCGTTCACAGGGCCATTATTTTGAAACAACCAGCGAAATCCCAAACCTGCTGCAACCAAGGAAATAATCGAAGGCAGAAAATAGGCACCTCGGAGCAGTCCTCGCAGTGCTAAATTTTGATTTAATAAAACTGCTAGTACCAAAGGAATAACTAGACTAGGCAGAACGGTGGCAATGGTAAAGTAAACTGTATTAAAAATTACTTGCCAAAAATCTGAGGTGAAAAGCAAGCGCAAGTAGTTTTTTAAGCCTACCCAATGGGTACCAGCAGAAGTGAAACTGCCAGCAGTAAAGCTGAGGTAAAACAAATAGGCAATTGGCCACAAGACAAATATACCCAGAAAAATCAGTGCTGGAGCCAGAAAAAACCAAGCTGCAACTGTATCTTTGTCTAGGAGTTGGCTACCAAAAAAGCGTGAAGGTTTCATAACAAGTGCGACAGCTTGAAATACTGAGAATTTTTAAGGTTATTGGTTAATTTTGACAGGCGATCGCAACCACACACAACTTATGACATTTATGAAGTACACAACACGGTAAAATTCATAGGGGTTTGTGCTGTACTGTTTTGCACAGGTAGTTTAAGCATGGAATCAAATTTTTTGACGGCTGTTTTTCTGCCCTTGGCTCTATTCATCATTATGTTGGGTATGGGGCTAACCTTGACTTTGGATGACTTTAAGCAAGTTTTGATCTATCCTAAAGCAGTAATTGTTGGTCTATTGGCACAGTTGGTAATGTTGCCAGTAGTGGGTTTTGGAATTGCGTCAATATTTTCCCTCAGTCCAGATTTGGCAGTTGGTTTGATGATTCTAGCAGCTTGCCCTGGTGGTTCGACTTCCAACATGATTACGTTTTTAGCTGGGGGAGATGTTGCCCTTTCGATTACGCTAACAGCCGTTAGCAGCTTGATTACAGTTTTCACAATTCCTGTGATTGTGAATCTATCGATGCAGACTTTTTTGAGGGAAAGCACAACCCTACAACTACCGTTTTTGAGTACTGTTTTACAAATAGCAGTGATTACAATTGTGCCAGTATCAATTGGGATGCTTATAAAGCGTTATGCCCCTAGCTTTGCCAAACAAGCAGACAAATCTGTGAAATGGTTGTCTTTGTTTTTCCTGGCGGTAGTAATTGCTGGAGTACTCCTCAAAGAACGCAATAACTTCATCTCCTTTGTGGTTGATGTGGGCTGGGTAACTCTGGCTTTGAATGCGGTGTCAATGGCTTTAGGATTTGCGATCGCAACCTTGGCGAGATTGACTAAACAACAGGCTACTGCAATCACAATAGAAGTGGGAATTCAAAATGGCACTCTGGCGATCGCTATTGCTTCAGCACCAACACTACTAAATAGCCCAACAATGGCGATTCCCGCTGCAATTTATAGCCTGCTAATGTTTGTTACTGGGGCGGGGTTTGCTTGGTGGGTGAATCGCCGTTCAACTTTATCCAAAGCATAATTTACATAATTAAGTAGGTAGACACAATTAAACGTAAAATGCTTACGCCCATAAATTAGATAGGACAAGCTTTTCAGCTTCTGCCCTCTGCCCTCTGTCTTCTGTCTTCTGCCTTCTGCCTTCTACTTATGAGTAATTCTTCAATCGTAGATACTTCTACACCTTGCCTGATTTCTCCTAATATTCCCAGCCAGCAATTTTCCCAAGGCACTCCCTTAAAATTGGGTATTCTGGCTTCAGGAAGTGGTAGTAATTTTGAGGCTATTGCCAATGCCATCCAAAACGGACAACTTAATGCCCAAATCCAGGTTTTGATTTATAATCAACCGCAGGCTTATGCTGCTGTGCGGGCAGCTAATTGGGATGTACCATCTGTATTGCTCAACCACCGTGACTATAACAGTCGTGAAGATTTAGATTGGCAAATTGTGCAAACTTTGCAGCAGTATGATGTGGAATTGGTAGTTATGGCTGGTTGGATGCGACTGGTAACGCAAGTATTAATTAATGCTTTTACTAACAGAATTATTAATATTCATCCCAGCTTGTTGCCCAGTTTTAAAGGTGTGCGTGCCGTAGAACAAGCCTTAGCTGCTGGTGTAAAAATCACTGGCTGTACGGTGCATTTGGTTTCTCTAGAAATGGATAGCGGCCCAATTTTAATTCAAGCAGCAATTCCGATCATGCCTGATGATACACCAGAAAAACTCCACGCCAGAATTCAACTACAGGAACATCAAATCTTACCACGGGCGATCGCCTTAGCAGCCCAGCAACTACAGGCTCTAAACATAACGTCGTAAAAATACGCAAAATCTATTAAGTAATACTTTGATTAAGCTAAATTTTTCATGAGAGAGTATGGTTGAATTAATACCTCAGCCGGAATTCCCAATGAGGAATGTAAACGATTTTTATTTTTTAATACTGTCCTACTTTCCATAAATAGCTAGAAAGCATATTTGTAATTACATGAGCCACTATTGGCACCAACAAGTTATCACTGAAAAGGGCGCTATATCCAAATATAAATCCCACAAAAGTAGCCCAAATCACATAAGGCCATTGTTGAGCACCACTTAAGTGCAAGACACCAAAGGAAATACTAGAGAAAAATACAGCTAAGTGATCTAATCCAAAAGCCGGCAACATCACACCGCGAAACAATAATTCTTCGCTCAACCCTGGTAATAATCCTAACCAGATTAAATCTGGTAGTGCTAAAGGTTTTAGTACTATTTCTAAGTAATAATTAGCACTTTTGCGATAAGGAGGACAATGTTGATAAGCCAAGCCGCTTAAACCAGTAATGCTTAAGCCCAAACCAATTCCTAACAGCAAAGCCCTTATGTCCCAACGCCAAGACATAAGATAAAAGTTACCAAAGTACAACCACACTTTGGCAATGATCCACAAAATAGTAGCGGTTACTCCCATTGCCACCAGTACTTGGGTACGTGTCATATATGGCATTTCTGGCTCTTGATTTTGGTGTTGAGTCACGGGAGTTTTTATCTATATAGAGGGGCAGGAGAGAAAACTACTAACCACTGTACGGGCGGGTTTAGAAGATAAATTATCTGTTTGAACGGCAAGATGCTCAACAAAACCCGCACGCCAGTTGCTACAACGCGGGAAACCCGACGCCAGGTGACGCCAGTCGCTACAACGCGGGGAACCCGCGCAACGCGCTGGCTCCTTTATGCCGGGGAACCCGTCCACCCTCCGGGTTCAGCAGTCCCCCATCGCCGGGAACCGCCAAGACGGGGGCTGCTTCACCGCACTGGCTCCGCAACGCACTGGCTCCCCTACTAATCAATGACAAATGACGAATGACAAATAACTAATTACTCAAACAATGTAATGAGGATATTTTAGGGCTGAGGGAAAAAGGATCTATACCTGCTTTATGGGCAACTAATACACCTACTGCCTCCAAATATGAGTTTACCTGTATTGATTTTATCCCTAATGGCTGAGAAGGAACTTGAATCTGAGTTTTATTTTCGTTGACTGTCACAATTAAACATTTTTCCTGGCTTAAACTTAATAAAGCACTGCTGCCGCATGCTGTTGCTGGTACGATCGCCGCATCGACTCGATCAGTCCAAATATCCACTGCTTCTGGCATTTGGTGAGTTTGTCTGGTAATAAATTGAGGTGCGCGACTCAAACCAACAAGTACGCTGGGCAGAAAAGTATAGCCCAATTCTTCTGCGGCAGAACGAGGAGATAAATCTGGAGCAAGAGGTGGAGCCTCAAAGGCGGGAGCGTGAGCGCAGGGAATACAGAACTCTCGCACTACTAAATGGCTAATAACAGCTTCTGCTCCTGCAATGGGATCGACTCCTTTGCCATGACGGTAGTTTTGTTCTGCTTGCTCATCAAGACAATCGGGAAAACGAGCAACTACTGCGATCGCTTCTGCCCTTGCTTTTTTGATTAGTACCTCCACCGCCCGTAGTAAACTATCTGGATTGCCTATTGTTCCCCAGCTAGCACCGGAAGAGGTAGTACGTAAATCTACATTTAATGGAGCATCTGTGATTACATAATCAGTTAGGGATATTCCCAGGGTAGCTCTGGCTGCATCTGCTGCCTGCAATTGTCTCAGCCGCAATTCTGGCTCAATACCTTGATCTAAAACCAAACCTACTCGATTTTGATGTACTGGACGCAAACCCCAATACCCAGCAGCAAATTTATCTAGTCCATAACCTTCTACATAAAAAGTATTGGGTAGGTTCCAATACAAGCTGGCACCATTAAGGACATTGGGGTGAGTAATGAGGCGATCACAAACCTGGGCGATCGCTCTTGCAACAGGTAATGCATCTCCTGCATATCCTCCAATTGCAGCCCCAATCCCAGTAGGTATAATTAAAATAGCAGTGTATAGACGCACGTTCTGAGTCTGCAAATAAAAGCAACTAGTTGATGATGTTAATAGCTAATATTTAATAGTACACAATTAGCCATTACCCATTAGCTTTCAACAGTAACAACAGCTTCAACATTTACTTTTTGTTGTTTAATATCCACAGAGGTAATAGCCCAGCGTAGAGGCTCACCCTGTTTTTGTAACTCTGCTTCTATTACTTTTTGCAATTCCGTAGGAGTTTCTTGTAAGTCAATTTCAGCAGTAATAAAATGAGTTGTCATTGCAGTATCTCCTTATAGTTTTTACGTAAGTAAACTAATAAATGGTTGATGGTTCATTGCTAATAGCTAGTAGCTAATAACCATTAACTTTTACCAAATTGTAGCTGATAAACGATTTCTTCCTTTTCTGTGGCTATTTTTAAATCAGAACGTGGATAAGCAACGCAAAGCAGTACATATCCTTGTTTTTGTAGTTCGGGACTTACACCCATGCCATCAGTTTGGTCTACAGTTCCTTGCAGGATTTGACCAGCACAAGTTGTGCAAACACCAGCATGACAAGAGCTTGGTAAATCTATCCCAGCCGCTTCTGCAACTGATAATATAGTCTCGTCCTCAGGAACTTGTAAAGTATGAATTTTACCTTGATGTTGAATTTCAACAGTGTATGTTTTTGACATGGTACAAAATAATTGTGACGTAATTAACAAATCAAATATCTTATATTAAAAATAGGTAGAGATACAAATCAATGAAATAAATATTTTCTTGCCAGAGTTATGTATGCAATAGTAGCTATACAAGGACAATTATAAATCCTTGACACAGAAAAACTAAAACTAATAATCTTTTGCTCTGTTAATTACACCTGAAAACTATTATCAGGTAAAACAACCCTGAGAGTAGGAAAGTGATGATAACCACGAGAAAAATTGTTGCCTGAACCAAGGAAGAGTAAAATGCTGGAATCATATCGCCAACACGTAGCCGAACGCGCTGCCTTAGGAATTCCCCCGCTACCTCTGGATGCCAAGCAAACGTCTGAACTGTGTGAACTACTGAAAAATCCGCCTGCGGGTGAACAAGAGACATTATTGCATTTATTGCGCGATCGCGTATCTCCCGGAGTCGATCCAGCAGCTTACGTTAAAGCCGGATTTCTCACTGCTATTGCCAAAAAGGAAATCACTAGCCCCCTGATCTCACCAATCCAAGCAGTACAATTACTAGGGACAATGGTAGGAGGCTATAATGTTCAATCCTTAATTGAATTGCTGCAAACTCCCACTATTTCTGTATCGGATTCTTCCGATACACCATTGGTAATGGGGGGACAAGGCAAAGAACCAATAGCAGCCTATGCCGCCAATGCCCTCAGCAAAATTCTACTCGTATATGATGCCTTCCACGATATTTTGGAATTGTCCAAAACAAATCCCTACGCCAAACGAGTAATTGACTCTTGGGCAGAAGCCGAGTGGTTTACAGCTCGTCCACAACCGCCAGAATTTATTAATGTCACCGTTTTTAAAGTCAGTGGCGAAACCAACACCGACGACTTATCTCCCGCCACCCACGCCACCACCCGCCCGGATATTCCTTTACACGCCTTGGCGATGTTGGAATCACGGATGCCTGGCGCATTGGAAACTATTGCCGAATTAAAGCAAAAAGGACATCCAGTTGCCTACGTTGGTGATGTAGTCGGTACAGGTTCCTCTCGCAAATCTGCCATTAACTCGGTATTGTGGCACATTGGTAATGATATTCCTTTTGTTCCTAACAAGCGGGCAGGTGGATATGTATTAGGTGGTGCGATCGCACCAATTTTCTTCAACACTGCCGAAGACGCCGGTGCTTTTCCCATCCAGTGTGATGTCACCAAGATGGAAACTGGCATGGTAATTACTATCTATCCCTACAAAGGCGAAATCACAAACGAAGCAGGCGAAGTCATTTCCACCTTTACCCTCAAACCAGATACAATTCTCGATGAAGTCCGTGCAGGTGGACGTATTCCCCTATTAATTGGGCGCACTCTCACCGATAAAACTCGGCAAGCACTAGGTTTACAACCCAGCACATTCTTCACTCGTTCAACCCCCCTTGTTGAAGGTGAGGTTAAAGGTTACACCCTAGCACAAAAAATGGTGGGTAAAGCCTGTGGTTTACCTGGTGTGCGCCCCGGAACCTACTGCGAACCGATCATGACTACCGTTGGTTCCCAGGATACCACTGGGCCGATGACGCGAGATGAACTCAAAGAACTCGCCTGTCTCGGTTTCTCTGCTGATTTAGTCATGCAGAGTTTTTGCCATACCGCAGCTTATCCCAAACCAGTGGATATCAAAACTCACCACGAACTACCCGACTTTTTCGCCTCTCGTGGTGGTGTGGCTTTACGTCCCGGTGATGGTATCATCCACTCTTGGCTAAACCGGATGTTACTGCCGGATACAGTCGGAACTGGTGGCGACTCTCACACCCGCTTTCCCTTGGGAATTTCTTTCCCTGCTGGTTCTGGGTTAGTGGCGTTTGCTGGGGCGTTGGGAGTGATGCCTTTGGATATGCCAGAATCAGTTTTGGTACGCTTCAAAGGAGAATTGCAGCCCGGTGTAACTTTACGAGATATTGTGAATGCCATTCCCTACGTAGCAATTCAAAAGGGTTTGCTAACGGTAGAAAAGCAAAACAAGAAAAACATCTTCGCCGGGCGGATCATGGAAATAGAAGGCTTGCCAGATTTGAAAGTTGAGCAGGCATTTGAACTTACCGATGCTACGGCAGAACGTTCTTGTGCGGGTTGCACAATTAAGTTGAGTATCGAGACAGTTTCCGAATATCTGCGTTCCAATGTTGCCTTGTTGAAAAATATGGTAGCACGGGGTTACGGTGATGCTAAAACTATCATGCGTCGTGTTGCCAAAATGGAAGAGTGGTTGGCAAATCCGGTATTAATGGAAGCAGATACAGATGCGGAGTATGCGGAAATCATTGAAATTGATTTGAACGAAATCAAAGAACCTATTGTTGCAGCTCCCAACGATCCCGATAACGTAAAATTATTGTCGGAAGTTGCAAAAGACAAAGTTGATGAAGTATTTGTCGGTTCTTGCATGACGAATATCGGTCATTATCGCGCCACTGCTAAAGTTTTGGAAGGTGCAGGCGCAGTCAAAACCCGTCTGTGGATCTGTCCGCCGACTCGCATGGATGAACACCAATTAAAAGAAGAAGGGGTATATGGTGTTTTTGGTGCTGCCGGTGCGCGTACAGAAATGCCAGGATGCAGTTTGTGTATGGGTAATCAAGCACGAGTTGAAGATGGCGCAACGGTGTTTTCAACCTCTACCCGCAACTTCAATAACCGCATGGGTAAAGATGCGCGAGTATATCTTGGTTCAGCCGAATTAGCAGCAGTTTGCTCCTTGCTGGGAAGAGTTCCCACAGTGCAAGAATATATGGACATTGTGGCGAATAAGATTCATCCTTTTGCTGGTGAATTGTATCGGTATTTGAACTTCGATCAAATTGCTGGTTTTGAGGATGAAGGGCGCGTGATTCCGTTGGAAGAGATGCCCAAGATTGAGGATATTTTGGGAATTCCAGCTGGTACGTTGCGTAGTTCATAGTTAAATTTGGGTGGGCAATGCCCATCCACTTCTGTCAAAGATGATTTATCAAGTAATACCATTTTGGATTTTAGATTTTGGATTGGCAATTGCCTTCTATGTCTGGGTTGAGGAAATATATCTGCCCTTAATCATTTTTTAAATTGGTATAAACCCTAAATTATAGTGGTGTGACAAGGCTAAAATGATGCAATAGAAAAAGTCTAAACAATGAGGAAGCAATAGGAATGAGCGATAAAGTGCTTTTGAATAGCACTGTAACGTATCTTATTGTTTGGCAAACAAATAACTTCTAGAATGACACAAAGTTATGACTAGAAAAATTCTGACCAAAAATTATGCGAATCATTGATCTGAGTGATACGCTACAAAATGACAAAAGTTGGACACCTTGGTGGGCGCGTAATTCAGTCACTTATCAGGATCATAAGTTCGGTAGATTTGCTATTTGGCTACTGTTTGGAATAACACCTAAATATCTGCGTAACAAACTGGGTTGGGCTAATGATGTCATCAAGCTCTCCACTCATGGCACAACTCACATGGATGCACCCTGGCACTATGCACCTACTTCCGGAGGCAAGCCTGCTAAGACAATAGATCAAGTGCCTTTGGAATGGTGCTATGGCAACGGGGTTGTTTTGGATCTGCGCCACAAGGAAGACGGTTGTGCGATTACCGTGGAGGATTTGAAATTAGCCCTGGAAAAAATTAACTATCAACTCAAGCCTTTCGATATCGTATTGATACAAATTGGGAATGATCGCCGACTGGGAACACGAGAGTATTTTACTCATGGGTGTGGGGTGAGTGCAGAAGCGACGCACTGGTTAATTGATCAAGGCATCAAAGTGATGGGAATTGATTCTTGGGGTTGGGATGTACCACTACCAGTGCAAGCAAAACAGGCGAAAGTAACCGGAAGAAAGGATGTTTTCTGGGCTGCTCATTTTGTGGGTATAGACAAGGAATATTGCCAACTCGAACGGTTGGTTAATTTAGAGCAACTACCGCCTCATGGTTTTAAGGTGGCTGCTTTTCCATTAAAAGTTAAAAATGGTTCTGCTGGCCCGGCGAGAGTGGTAGCAATTATAGAATCATGAAACTTGTAACTTTTTTACCTTGTTCTCAACCTCAAGCTACTCCAACTGTCGGTGTGGTTGTAGATGGCGATGCTGTGGTGAGTTTGCAAGCTGGTAGCCAAATGATGGCAGGTAGCTCCTCGCTTTTTTTTGTCGATATGCTTGCATTTCTAGATGGAGGAGAAGCAGCACAAGAAGCAGCCCAGCAGGTGATAGATTTTGTTTGTACCCAACGCCCACCGGAAATTACTTACTCACTTAGTGATGTAAGATTACTCTCTCCGGTGCCGCAACCGCGATCGCTCCGCGATTGTTTAGTGTTTGAAAAGCACCTCATCCAAGCAACTCGTAGCGTAGTTGGCTGGTATTTACCACCGCTTGCGAAACTAGATACTTGGGTGGAGAAGTTACGCGGGCGATCGCTATTTAGTCCACCGAAATTCTGGTATAAATCGCCAGTTTACTACAAAGGAAATCCATTTAGTGTTGTCGGTACAGATGCTAAGATACACTGGCCTACCTATACACAAAAGCTAGATTACGAATTAGAAATTGGTATATTTATTGGCAAAACAGGACGAAATATTACTGAGGCAACAGCACGCAACTATATTGCTGGTTATACAATTTTCAACGATTTTAGCGCTCGTGACATTCAAATTCAAGAAATGAAATGTCGGCTCGGCCCAGCGAAGGGAAAAGATTTTGACACAGGTAATGCGATCGGCCCTTATCTAGTTACTCCAGACGAAGTTCCACAGCCGTATAATCTAACAATGAGCGCTAAAGTCAACGGCGAAGAATGGTCACAAGGTAACAGTAACAGTATGCACTTCACCTTTGAAGAAATTATCGCTTACATCTCAAAAGATGAAACCTTGTATCCAGGAGAATTTATTGGTTCTGGCACAGTGGGTAATGGTTGTGGATTGGAATTAAACCGATGGCTGAAGCGAACAGATGTAGTGGAATTAGAAGTGGAATCTTTGGGTACATTGCGAAATGTAATTGTTTGATGACAAGTTGTTGGTTGTTCTAGGTAATACCATGTCCGGTTAATCAAACTGAATAAAAATGTTTGCTCGTAGTCAGGACTTTAGTCCTCAAGCCGGGACTGAAGTCCTGACTACAAAATGTAATATAAAAAGGTTTTCTTCTGCCTTCTTCTCCCTTCACACCACTTTATTTGGTAGCTCTTTTTTTAAAGTAAAAAAGAATGTACTACCTTGTCCTACCTCTGATTCTACCCACACTTTCCCGCCATACATCTCGACTATCTTCTTCACTAAAGCAAGTCCAATTCCAGTACTATCTAAATCTTTACTGTCAGATAATTTTTGAAACATTTGAAAAATTCGGACAAAATGTTGTTTTTCAATGCCAGGTCCGTTATCGGTAACACTTATTTTCCACTCATTATTCTCTTCGATGCAAGCAATCACTATTTTACCTTGAGGTTTATCCATAAATTTAATGGCGTTACTCAATAAATTTTGGAAAACTTGTTCTATACGAGTTTTCTCACAATAGGCAACAGGTAATTGATTAGCTATTTTTATTTGAATATTTCCTAGAGGTTGAAAAAGCTCGACAATTTCTGTCACTATTTCATTTAAATTTACTTGTTGAATCGTTTCTTTGATGCGTCCAACTCTAGAATATTGTAAAATTGCTTCAATTAAATTATGTAGCTTTTTCACTCTATGGATCAGCAAATTAATTAATTCTTTACCCTCGGTATCTAATTTATCAGCATAATCAGCTAATAGCCATTCTGATAAAGAATTAATGCCTCGTAATGGCGCTTTCAAATCATGGGAAACGACATAGGCAAAATCATTTAATTCCTGATTTGCGCTTTTAAGTTCTATCAGTAGCTGCCCCATTTTTAACTGAGATAACTGATGTTGAATTATCTCTTGCTGGAGTCTTTCATTTGTTTTTTCCAGTTCGGCAGTGCGCTGATTTACTAGTTCTTCCAGATGTTCTTTATATTGGCGTAACTCTTGCTCTACTCGCTTGCGTTCTGTAATTTCTTCTTGTAAAGCTTGATTAGCGATTTCCAACTGTTCAGGGCTTGGAAGTGCAAGTGCTTGAGGAACTAAAGGTATCAGTGTTAAAGCAGTGTAAAAAGAAATTAGAGCAGTGAAAGCTTTAATGCCACCTGACAACCAATAATCAGGATGCCAAAGTGTCCATACTTCCATAATGTGAGTTGTACCACAAGAAATAATAAAAGCTCCAAACAAAAGAAAAATACTCTTAAATGGTATATCTTCTCTTTTGCGGACAAAATACAATAGTGTCAAAGGAATTGAGTAGTAGGAAAGTGTGATAATAGCATCCGATAAAATATGTAGCCCTACTAATTCCGGTTTCCAAAGATAACAATGCCCATGAGGAATAAAATTACCTGAAAAGAAAAAATTGTTAATAAATTCCACCGTTAAATCCCTTATAACTATAAAATAGTGTAACTATATAAAAAGTTGAAATAATAGTGAAAATTTATGAGTATTTAAACTCTAAATATTTACGCGCAAATTTAGAAAATCAGAGACGCTTTGCCAAAAATCTTTTTCTTATCTCGCATTTCAATTTGTGACTAGATAGACTAAATAAGTTTGACAAAAAGCGAAGCGATCACCAAGGGAACATCCCACTTTTTTAATCAATACCCTGGAAGGGTATTGCTACACAAACAAAGCCTGCGGAGGCAGGCTTCGTATTTATAGCCCCAGGCTTATAGCCTGTAGGCATTTTAAAAACTGGGATGCACCCAATCGCCAATTATTTCCTTCCAGAAGCCATTTCTAAATATTGTGACTCTTAAATACTGTTCTCTGAGTACTTGTTCATAAATATTATGTATTGCTTCCAAGGACAAAAACAACACAATTAAAAGCTGCGGATTGATGCACCTCATACCATTTCACTTTTTGAGTGATTCGTATTCAACCCCTCCCAATCTCCCCTTATTAAGGTGAGGTGCCGTAGGCGGTGGGGTAGATCCATATCAGCCTTTTCGTGAAATAGTATCAGTCGAATTTTGTAGAATTTATTTTCTCATCTACTCGGCTGCAATCCCCAAAAATCTCAGGAAAATCCGAAAAAGACGTATTACAATGTTTACATATAGTAGTATAGCGAAAATTAAAAAATCCATTGTCTTATTGGTGTAGAGATTACCGTTTCAATCTGTTCACAAATCCATAAAATCTTTCTTGAGCTAGTTTCGGTAGGATAGTGTAGCCTAAGCAATAGCTACTTTAATAGTTAAACGCCAAGCGATATATGTGGCTGGTGCCTTAGTCTTACGTAAACCTTGAATCCATGACAGCAACCATTGACTTTCTTAGTCACCTCAACCCCAGTCAACGCCGCGCCGTTGAACATTTTTGCGGCCCTTTATTAGTTGTTGCTGGTGCAGGTTCCGGCAAAACACGCGCACTGACTTATCGCATTGCTAACCTGATTTTGGAACATCGTGTCGATCCTGAAAATATCCTGGCGGTTACCTTTACCAACAAAGCCGCACGGGAGATGAAAGAACGGATTCAAAAGTTGTTTGCCGAACGGTTAGCGATCGCAGAATTTGGTGAGCGGTTTGAGTTATTGCCAGAATATGATCAAGTCCAACTCAAATCGCGAGTTTGGCGCACTTATATTAAAGATTTGTGGTGTGGTACTTTCCACAGTTTATTTTCTCGGATTCTCCGCTTCGATATTGAAAAATACCAAGACGAAAAAGGGCGCAGATGGAACCGTAACTTTTCAATATTTGATGAATCAGATGCTCAATCTCTTGTCAAAGAAATTGTCACAAAACAACTTAATTTAGACGAGAAAAAATTTGAACCTCGTTCTGTACGCTACACTATTAGCAACGCCAAAAACCAAGGTTTATCACCACAAGAATTTGCCAAAGAGCAACCAAACTATCGCGGACGGGTAATTTCAGAAGTTTATAGTTACTATCAAGATAGACTAGCAGAAAACAATGCCCTTGACTTTGATGATTTGATTCTCATGCCTGTGAGATTATTTCAGCAAAATGAGCAGGTATTGGGTTACTGGCATAATAAGTTTCGCCACATTTTAGTAGATGAATATCAAGATACTAACCGCACCCAGTACGACTTGATTAGCCTGTTGGTAACCCATGGTGAAACCAAAAGAAGTAATTGGGAATGGCGCGATCGCTCAGTTTTTGTTGTCGGTGATGCCGACCAATCAATATATTCATTTAGAATGGCTGACTTTACCATCTTGCTTGACTTTCAGCAAGACTTCGGCGATGGTTTGCCAGATGAAGATACCCGGACGATGGTGAAATTAGAAGAAAACTATCGCTCCTGCGAAAATATTCTGCAAGCAGCTAATCAACTCATAGAAAATAATACCCAACGAATAGATAAAATTCTCAAAGCAACACGTGGCGCAGGTGAGCAAATTTTTTCTCACAAAGCAGACGACGAAATGGCAGAAGCCGAATTTGTCATTAATCAAATTCGGACTTTAGAACGGCAAAATCCAGAATTGGATTGGGGTAGTTTTGCCATCCTCTATCGCACCAATGCCCAATCTCGCCCCTTTGAAGATATTTTAGTACGCTTGGGAATTCCCTACACAGTTGTGGGAGGCTTGAAGTTTTACGATCGCAAAGAAATTAAAGATGTATTAGCTTATTTAAGAGCGATCGCTAACCCAGCCGATACAGTTAGTTTGTTGCGAGTTATCAATACTCCCCGTCGCGGAATTGGTAAAGCCACAATCGACAATCTAGTCGGCGCTGCTCAACAATTAGGTACAACTTTGTGGGAAATATTAAGTGATGAGACATCAGTTAATACCCTAGCTGGGCGTTCTGCTAAGTCTGTGAATAACTTTGCTCAGATGATTAGCCGTTGGCAAGAACAAGTAGAAACGCTGCCAGTTTCCGAACTTCTACAAGGAGTGTTAGAAGACTCTGGTTACGTGCAAGATTTACTCAATCAGGGAACAGATGAAGCCGAAGACAGAGTGCAAAACGTCCAGGAATTGTTTAACGCAGTGCTGCAATTTCAAGAAGAAAACGAGGAAGTCACCCTGCAAGCCTTCCTTGCCAGTACCGCTCTCAGTTCCGATTTGGATAATTTAAAAGAAGGACAAACAGCCGTTTCATTAATGACTTTACACGCTTCTAAAGGGCTAGAATTTCCTGTAGTGTTTTTGGTGGGGTTAGAACAGGGATTATTTCCCAACTACCGTTCTATGAACGATCCCAGCGCCTTAGAAGAAGAGCGTCGCCTGTGTTACGTAGGTATCACTCGTGCTCAAGAAAGATTATTTATTTCCCACGCTCGCGAACGCCGCTTGTATGGAAATCGAGAACCCGCAATGCGATCGCAATTTATGGACGAGTTACCCGAAGAATTATTAGCTACTCATCATTTGGGTAGAATTGCTTATACCAAAGGTGTTGGCAGCAGTACATCGCAGCGTACAACCGTTGGTAAGCAAAGCTTTAGAGAAAATTGGCAAGTAGGCGATCGGGTGCTTCACAAAAAATTTGGCGAAGGTGAAGTCACGCACATATTTGGCTCAGGAAGAAAAATCTCTTTGGCAGTTAAATTTGATAGTCTGGGGCAAAAAATTATTGATCCTGTTGTTGCGCAATTGCAAAAAGTTGAGTGATCAAGTAGCAATTCACATGGAGAAGGCAGGCCCAAATTTTTATGACGATGAAGCGGTTTTTGCAACCTATATGCAACATCGTCAACGCTCAGATACACCCAATGAAACGCTTGAAAAGCCAGTAGTGATGGATCTGATTGGACTCATGACTGACAAACGTATCCTTGATCTTGGCTGTGGTGATGCAGTAATTGGGCGTGAACTCCTCCACCAGGGCGCGGCGAGCTATGTTGGCGTCGAAGGCTCGCACAAAATGGCGGCTGTTGCACGCCAAACTCTTGCTGACACCTCTGGACAAATCATTGCGCAGAGGATTGAGGATTGGACGTATCCACACGCAGCGTTTGATTTGGCGATCGCACGACTTTCCCTACATTATGTCGCCGAGCTCGCGCCAGTTTTTACCAAAGTCTTTCATACACTCGCCCCGTCGGGACGGTTTATTTTTTCAGTCGAACATCCCGTGATTACATCGTGCGATCGCGGCTGGAAATCTGGCACGTTCCGCCAAGATTGGATCATCGATAACTATTTCACAACTGGATTGCGAGTCACAAATTGGCTTGGTGGCACAGTGCAAAAATATCACCGCACAGTCGAAGACTATTTTCACCTCCTCCAAGAAGCCGGATTTATAATTGCAGATCTGCGTGAAGCGCATCCCCAACGCGAACACTTTCACGACGTGCAAACTTTCGAGCGGCGAAAGCGTATTCCGCTATTTTTGATTCTCGCAGCACACAAACCTGGGTAATTAGCCCAATAAAAAACATTTTATCTATTTAGGCGGTGCGTTACGGCGTTAGGCCTAACGCACCCTACTGGATCTACTAACCACGATACGGGCGGGTTTATAAAGATAAATTATCGGTTTGAACGTCAAAATGAGCGGCAAAACCCGCACGCCAGTTGCTACAACGCGAGAAACCCGACGCCAGGTGACGCCAGGTGCTACCCTGCAAGAAGCCGCCCTCTGGGCGTCTACAACGCGCTTAACCCGACGCCAGGTGACGCCAGTCGCACTCGACGCGCTTAACCCGCAAGGGCGCACTGGCTCCTTTATGCCGGGGAACCCTTACTTTCGCTTATCCACTACTCTGCGAGAAGCCGGACTACGTCCGTCTACGTGTCTACGCCAGTCGCTACAAGTCGGCACTAGACGCGTTCGCCGTCAGGCGTTGCGTTAGCTAGCGGCTACCCTCCGGGAAGCCGCAAGGGCGCGCTGGCTCACCACCGCACTGGCTCCGCAACGCACTGGCTCCCCTACTCACCAACTCACAATTTAATTGTGACAGTCTTAACTTCTGTATATTGCTGCAAGCCATACTCGCCCAATTCACGGCCTATGCCTGATTGCTTGAATCCACCGAAGGGTGCAGCAGCATCAAATACATCGAAGCAGTTTACCCAGACAGTACCGGCGCGGACGTTGTTAGCGATCGCGTGTGCCTTGGTAATATCCTTTGTCCATACACCTGCGGCAAGACCGTACATGGTAGTATTTGCCCGTTGAATGACTTCATCAACGTCTTTGAACTTAATGATACTCATTACAGGGCCGAAGATTTCCTCTTGGGCAATCTTCATCTCGTCGCTAACATCAGTAAATACAGTTGGTTCAATAAAGAAACCGCGCTCGCCAACTCGGTTACCACCACATAACATCTGCGCACCTTCGCGCATTCCCACCTCGATGTAGCCCATTACCTTGTCGAACTGATCTTTATCTACCTGCGGCCCTTGTTCGGTTTTAGGATCGAAAGGATCGCCGACAACGCGATTTTTAGCACGTTCTACACTCTTGGCAACGAACTCGTCATAGCATTTTTCTTCGACGAATAGCCGCGAACCAGCAACACAGCACTGTCCTTGGTTGAAGAATAGAGCATCGTGAGCACCTTCAATGGCTTTGTCCAGATCGGCATCGGCAAAGACAATGTTGGGACTCTTGCCACCGAGTTCGAGAGTCACGCGCTTGAGGTTACTCTTGGCAGCAGCTTCCATAATCAAATGCCCAACTTCGGTAGAGCCGGTAAACGCCACTTTGTCAATATCCATGTGGTGGGCGATCGCAGCTCCAGCAGTCGGCCCATAACCGGAAAGAATGTTGACTACACCGGGAGGAAATCCAGCCTCAATCATCAACTCGCCGATCCGCAGTGCCGATAGTGGCGTCTGTTCGGCTGTTTTCATCACTACTGTATTACCTGTTGCCAATGCTGGTGCTAATTTCCAGGCTTGCATCAGTAGCGGGAAGTTCCAAGGAATAATTTGACCGACAACACCCACTGGCTCATGGCGCGTATAGCAGAAGTACGGGCCATTAATAGGAATAGTCTTGCCGTGTACCTTGTCAGCCCAACCCGCAAAGTAACGATAGCAAGCAATAACTAGTTCAATGTCGCCACGGGAATTATGCAGGGGTTTACCGTTGTCTAGGGTTTCCAACCGTGCTAATTCATCGAGATTGTGCTCAATTAAATCCGCCAGTTTGTATAGCAACTCACCCCGACGACTAGCCGACATCTGACGCCATTCGCCACTACTGAAAGCTCTGCGAGCTGCTGCGACTGCTTTATCCACATCTGGAGCATCTGCTTCGGCTACATCGCAAATTACTTCGCCTGTAGCAGGGTTAATAGTTTCAAACCTTTTACTGCTGACACTTTCCACCCATTCATTATTAATCAGCAGCTTTGTGGGACCTATTTTTACCTGTTGTTCTGGTCTACTCGCTGTAACCATCAGGCCCTCCTTAAGCTATGAAAGATTCGCTTAAATCTATATAATTATGTTTCTTGCGTTACAGCTATTTGTTGATTTTTTCATATAATTTTAAAATCGATTTACATAAGTTTTTAATTGAATCTCATCAGTAACTTTGCCCAAACAAAAATGGAGGTAGTTACCAACCACCTCCCTAAGCATTAAATTGGAAAAACTCTAGTAGCTATCTGCTTAAAAACATACTCATGAAAAGTCCCAGGGTAATTAATCCACCACCCAGGATAAATGACCAAAAGCGATGATAGCTGTTGACAATAGTGCCACCTTGACTTTGGAGTTGAATCAAATCCATCCAAGGGGCAACACCTCGCCGGAACCATCCTACAGCCCCAACCTGCTCGCCAATAAGGCTTTGTACTCGTTTCATGCCAAACAGAAAATTGCCTAAAGGGCCAAAGCGTGAGGCGTAATGCAGATAAAGCATTCCACTGCGATCTTGAATTTTGAGATCGGAACCAAATTTGTTACCTGCATCTCCACGACCAATAAGTTGACCTTCCAATTTTGCAGGTTGTCCCCGCAAAGGACTAGCATAAGGATCTGACATTAGAGTGAGAATGTCAGTTGTTGGTGCTTGTTTGTAGTTGGGAAACATTACCAAGGCTTTGATGAGAATTCCTAAACCTAAGCCAATCAATGGTGCGCCGATTATAAAACCAGCATTTCGAGAACTTGACCACAGGATCGTACCCATCAATAAGCCAGCGAAAAAACCAATAGTTTCGGCACCGTAAAGTACAACGTCTAAAAAGAAATTACCATAAAGCTTACTCTTGTTGAGACTTTTGCCTTCGCCAATCACTCGTCCCATATCAAACTCACTCGGTAAGCCCAGCTGTTCGGCATAGGTACTGAGAGCGCGGACACGCTTACCAGTAAGGGGATGAGTAGAATTTAATTCCATCCACCAGCCCCACGGGTTAAACATATCCCACAAAAAGACACGACCAATTTTTTGTGTATCAGATGCGATGCGGTAAGCGGTTCCTGTAGAAGCAGCGGCTTTCGGATCGTAGATACCCAAAGCGCGAGTACCTTCAATCAAACGACTGGGTTCTTGTGCGCGTGAACCTTCTTCTAAAATTCCGTAGGCAATCTTCACTAGGGCGCGGGATAATCCATTGGGATTACCTGTAGTTTCTGCTGCAAAGTGATCGGCAAAGTATTCTCTTGTGCGGGAGAGGTACAACACTAGGTAAGTACCAACGATATAAAAAATGTAGGCTACTAAGGCAGCAGTTTGCATTGCATCTTTGATTTTGTTGTCCCCACCGCCACGTCCTAACCTTCTGGCTGTGCTGTAAACTAGGTAGCAAATTTGTACTAAAGTGGCAGCTACTGTCATCACTGCAAAGTCCCAATGGACGATATGTCCTAATTCATGGGCGTAGACGGTAGCAATTTCATCATCATCTAAATAAGTGAAAAGTCCCTGACTGACTACTAAGCGGGCGCTATTTGGTAATGAGCCATAGGTAAAGGCTGTGGGGTTTTGGTCGTTAATAATTCCCAAACGGGGTGATTTTAAATTTTTTTGCTGACAAACTTGACGAATAACTTTAGCTGTCTCTGGACTTAGATTTTCAACTTCTGTCAAATCTACCCAACGAGTTTGGTAGAGCCAGCTTTGGGTTAAGTCCATTAAGAATGGAGACAGGAAAAAAGCTGCGACATTGAAAATGAGGGTGATACTAATGGCGATCGCTAACCCACTGAGTGGATCTTCACTACCAAAAATAAATACTAAGCTCAAACCTAAAACTAATACCATGCCAAACAGCAAGGTCATAGTAACGCCAGAAGCTAATGCCAAACTCCCACCTACACCTCCCATTGTTAATTTCACACCAGTAGTGGCTGCACGACTAGCTTTTTGGATCGCACTAGATTGGGTTGCTGGAGGTTTACCAAAGGATTGGTAGGCTTGTTCTGCCCAACTGCGAACCTCTGGGTTTTCGCTCATCATTAACTTTTGACACAGAATCTTGGCTTTTTCGGTTTCACCAATACCTTGATAGGCTTTCATCAACCACATCTGCGCGGAAAGATAGTCTGGGGAATTGCGATCGCCACTATTGCGGCAGAACTGCTCCAACAATTCAACGGCTTGTTGATAGTTTCCTTTTTTGAAGGCTTCTAATCCAGATTGCAATGACATAAGATCTCCTTAGCAAAGGAGTAGTATTTGATCCATCAATACTCAATACATACAAGTTTCGTCATCGCAATTTCGTACAGTTACCGCTGTATAAATTAATACTGTCCTATTTAAAACTTATAAGAAGCTATAAAATCTCTTTGTTCTTTAAGGTTCTTGAGAGCCGCTATTTACTCTCAGCAAGAAAATATTTATATTTATGTATTTTTAAGTAGAAAGAATAAGTCAATTGAGTACGATCCGATCTAGCGATCGCTGGCTAGCAGATTCCCGACTTCTTGTAAACACCCGGAGGGTGGCTTCCCAAAAGGTAGAAGTCGGGAATCTAAGCAATTTACAACTATCACAAATTAAACCGAGGGAATTTACTGGGGTAATTGTGTTAAATTGACACACAATCAGGGGAAAACTCCCCATCATAAAGTAACTACACCAAAAGTAAAATCTATTTCAAGGCAGCTTATGAATCGTCGTGAATTTATCAGTTGGGTAGGTGTGGGGAGTGCAGCTAGTTCTCTACCTGGAATGATTACTGCCTGTTCACAAACTAATTCTCAGCAATCTACAACTCCTGTCCGTGCTGATGGTTTTCAAGAAGTTGGCACAGTAGCAGAGTTAGACAAAAACGGTCAAATTCTGAATGAAAAATTAGCTGCTGGTAAGGTATTGGTAATCCGCGATCCAAAAGACACCAGTAAATTGGCTGCCTTAAACCCCACTTGCACTCACAGAGGTTGTACGGTGTCATGGAACAAAGACCAAAGCTCTTTTGTTTGTCCTTGTCATGGTTCTAAGTTTAACAGTGATGGCAAAGTTGTAAATGGCCCGGCGGATAAACCTCTACCGACTTACACAGCAAAGTTAGAAGGTGATACGGTTTTGGTGAAAGCAGGCTAGTAAGAGGGCAGAGAGAACTCAGAGCGCCCTCCGGGTTCACAGTTCCCTGGGCATGGGAAACCCGCCTTCAGGACTGATTCACCGTCGCACGGCGTTAGCGTAAAGCCCCGCAGACATGGCTGCGCTTACCGCGCAGCGTGTCGCAAAGCGACTTAGCTCCTCCAAAGGAGGCTCTGAAGTTCGGTGGGGCAGTAGGCACAAGGAAATTTCTCGTTACTAGGTTCAACCTGGTAACGAGGGTTTGTGGGCTGCCACCTTCCATTGGGAGGAAATTGATACAATTTATACAATCTTTATTTAAATGCTATAAGCTGTGCAATCTTTCTGGGAAATCTATAACCAGAACCAAAGGATTGAGCAGAACCTATGAAACTAAATATCCTATTTGGGGGATTAGCAATACTTGCTGTAGAGTTAGCTGGGGTAACTGGATGTACCAGTAACACCAGTACTCAACTCCAAGCAAACATCCAAGCGCAACAAAAAATTCAGATTAGTGGTTCAAGTAGCACTTACCCTGCTTTGAAGGTGTTAGCTGATGCCTATTCTGCTCAAGCACAAAACACTCAAGTTACTTTTTTGCCACCCAATCAGTCAGAAGCCACTATTGCTGGCGTTAAAGAAGGAATATTGGAAATAGGCAGTATAAGTAAGGTATTAAAACCAGAAGAAAATGACGGTTCAATACAATATAAAGAAGCTGCTAAAGATGCTTTGTTGGTAGCAACTCATCCTAGTGTTAAAGGTATAAACAACCTCACAACAGAACAATTAAAGGCAATATACAGTGGTAAAATCAAAAATTGGAAAAATTTAGGTGGAACTGATGCCAAAATTGTTGTATTGGATCGACCAGAAGATGAATCAGCCAAACGCCTTTTACGACAATATTATCTGGGCAAAGAACTAAAAAATACACCAGATGCGATCGTACTTCGGGAAGAAGATGATTTAATTGCTGCTGTACGGAATACACCTTACAGTATCGGTGCTTTTTCTCTAGCCTACGCTATTTCTCACAAACTACCAGTTAACCGCCTCAGTCTCAATGGCGTAGAACCGAATTCAGATAATATACGTAATGGAAAATATCAAATGGTGCGCAATATTGGCATCATTTCTAAAAAGACTCCAAAAGCCCCTGTTCAACAATTTATCAACTTTACCTTAAGTGAAGCAGGAGCCGAAGTGTTACATAAATCTGGCTTTGTTTCATCTAGCCAAAAATAACGAAAATTAGAGTAATTTGACAGTGATAATTAGATCGGCGTATTCAAGGCTTCCTGTTGCGGCGAAACTTCTTGTACCTTTGCTTTCTGTATTATTTGGTTTATGGACAGTGGGGACATTTAGTTTTGTTAGAAGTTCTTTAGAAGCAAGTCTGCAACAAGAAACGGAAGGCTTCTCCTCTTTGGTTTTAGAAGACTTGAAGCAGAAACAAGAATTGCTACGTTTACAAGCAAGGTGGGTAGCAGATAGAAATGATGTTAGCCAAGCTACTATATCAGGCAAAAAACCTTTGCTTCTCCAAACATTACTACCCATTCAAGCAGCATTACAACTAAATTTCATTAAAGTTGTAGCTCTTGATAGCTCAGTCTTAGCTGAATTGCGGCAAGGAGCTATTAGTCAAGCTCAGTTACAAGATGAGCAAGTGAGTCGATCTGCAAGTCTAGGTTTGGATGTTTCGGAGATTGTATCTGCAAAAGGGAATGCCCCTTCATTGTTGGTGGGGCTAATCTCCATTAAGTCACAACAAAAGGTTCTCGGAGGATTGATTGTAGGTACGGAATTGAATGATGATGTACTCAACAAAATTCGTAGGAATACACAAATCCACTTAGTTGCGTTACAAGATTCCCAGGTGATTGCTTCCACTTTGGCTGCGGCTCGAAATACTCGCTGGCAAGTACCAACACCAGAATCGCCACCACAGAGACTAACTATTGCCGATCAAGGCTATATGGCAAAAACCGTGCTGCTAACTGGGGTAAGTGGCACAGCAGTGAAAGTTGTTTTGCTCACCTCAGTAAAACCTTTAGAGCAAGCAGAAAGAAGCCTATGGTTTAGTCTTGGTGGATTATGCTTACTCGGAGGAGCGATCGCTCTCATTGTCGCCATCTGGGTGACGCGTTGGCTCACCCAGCGTCTTCACGGTTTGACTAATGCTACTCAACAGTTAGCTGCTGGCGATTTCAGCATCAGAATTAAAGTTGATAGCAAAGATGAAGTTGGTATTCTCGCTCAGGGCTTTAACTTTATGGCAGAACAACTTACGGCTAGAGACCAACAAATCTGTATTCAGATGCAACAATTAGAAAATACTTTGCAAAAACTCAGGCAAACTCAAGCACAATTAATTCAGAGTGAAAAAATGTCTAGCCTTGGACAAATGGTTGCTGGTGTTGCCCATGAAATCAACAATCCCACAAGTTTTATTTATGGTAATCTTATTCACATTCATGAATACACTCATAACCTACTAGGGTTAGTGCAACTTTATCAACAAAACTACCCCAATCCCGTACAAGCAATTCAGAAGGAACTTGTTGCTATTGAGTTAGATTTCATCGAGGAAGATTTACCTAAACTTCTTCAGTCAATGCAAATCGGATGTGAGCGCATTCATCAAATTGTTTTATCTCTACGCAATTTTTCCCGCCTTGATGAATCAGATTTTAAAAAAGTAGATATCCACTCTGGTATTGATAGCACACTGATGATTCTTACTAATCGCTTCATAACTCGACATAAGTATCAAGAAGTTAAAATTATCAAGGAGTATGGAAACTTACCACAAATTGAGTGTTACGCAGGTCAAATAAATCAAGTTTTTAAGAATATTATTAGTAATGCTATTGATGCTCTGGAAGATAAAGAACAAGAGGAAAAGTCATGTATCTTGAATCCAGAAATTCACATTTGTACCAAAGTAATTGATAATGATTGGATAGCAATTCATATCAGCGACAACGGTTTAGGAATGACTGAAGAAGTTAGCTCCAAAATATTTGATCCCTTTTTTACTACAAAACCAGTAGGTAAAGGAACAGGTTTAGGTTTATTCATCAGTTATCAGACTGTTGTAGAAAAACACAGTGGCAAAATTGAGTGTTATTCAAAATTAAACGAGGGTACACGATTTATCGTCACTATTCCTGTGAAACAGGGGAAAGTTATTGATGATGAAGGCATGAATGATGTAATCAAAATTAGGGTGTAGGGGAATAAGAAAAAATTGTATTTTTATACACCATGCCCCAAAACTAATAAGGGTACAAGCAGTACGAACCTCCACCAATTCCCCCGACACCCTTTTTCTTGACAAATTTAGGGGTTCTCATCCTCCTACTAGGCTTTTGACTACTATGCTTTTGATAGGATTAGAGAAGGGCAAAGAATCAGGTTTTTTTGGGCATGACTATTTCTGGGGATAATTCATCGAACTTAATTGCAATAGCGAAAAAAACTCGCCAGGCGGCACTCAAGCTAGCAGTTCTCTCAACGGAGGCAAAAAATCAAGCTATTGAAGCGATCGCCCAAGCTTTAGAATCTGCGAAAGAGGAAATTTTGCAAGCGAATCTTGCTGATTGCCAGATAGCGACAAAAGAAGGAATTGCCAAACCACTTTATAAGCGCTTGCAGTTGGATGAACATAAGCTAAGAGATGCGATCGCTGGGGTGAGAGATGTCGGCAAGCTTCCCGATCCAGTTGGTGCTGTGCAAATTCACCGCGAGTTGGATACAGGCTTAATTCTCAAGCGGATCACTTGTCCGTTGGGAGTTTTGGGGATTATTTTTGAAGCACGCCCGGAAGCAGCAATTCAAATTGTTTCTTTGGCTATCAAGTCAGGCAACGGCGTTATCCTCAAAGGTGGCAAAGAAGCTATTCGCTCTTGTGAAGCGATAGTTAAGGCAATTAAGCAAGGATTATCTCCAACTGCGGTTAATCCTGACGCGGTACAATTACTAACCACAAGAGAAGAAACTCTAGAACTTTTGAAATTAGATAAATATGTAGATTTAATTATTCCTAGAGGTTCTAATTCTTTTGTCAGATTTGTGCAAGAAAATACTCGCATTCCTGTTCTTGGACACGCTGATGGTATTTGTCATCTTTATATAGATAAGGCTGCCAATATTGATAAAGCAATTGCCATTACTGTTGATGCAAAAATTCAATATCCTGCTGCTTGTAATGCTATTGAAACCTTGTTAGTTCATGCCGATATTGCTCCAAACATCTTGCCAACAATTGCTGAGTATTTGCAAGCACAAAATGTAGAATTAAAAGGGGACGAACGTACACGCAAGATTTTAAATAATATCCCAGTGGCAACAGAAGAAGATTGGGAAACTGAGTACAGCGATTTGATTTTGTCAATTAAAATTGTCGATTCTTTAGAGGAAGCGATCGCCCATATTAACGATTACGGCTCTAAGCATACCGATGCAATTGTTACTGAACATAGGGAAGCAGCAGAAACTTTTTTGGCACTAGTGAATGCAGCAGGAGTTTATCACAACTGTTCTACTCGCTTTGCTGACGGTTTCCGCTATGGTTTTGGTGCCGAAGTTGGAATTAGCACTCAACAAATGCCTCCTCGCGGGCCTGTTGGTTTAGAAGGTTTAGTAACATATAAGTATCAGGTAACTGGGGATGGGCATATTGTCGCTCATTACACGGGTGCAGATGCTAAATCTTTTACTCATAGGGATTTAATCTAACTGATCCTCATTCAATTAATTGTGACAAAATACTAGAAAAACACCAGATAACTGGTGTTTTTTATAATCTTGATTTTCTATGAAATTTGATAAACATAATTGGTTACAACTTGCTTTACAACTGCAAGGTTCAGTACTACCTGCCGTTTTACCCCGCATCTTTTTGTGTAGCGGATTTGCTTTTTGTATATCTTTAAATCACTATTACGGTTTTGATTTATCAGAGCAAATTTTTAGTTCTGTCACTACTAACGTAGCATATAATTTAGTTTTAGGTTTGCTGTTAGTATTTCGGACAAATACTGCATATGATAGGTATTGGGAAGGACGTAAAATTTGGGGAAGTATTGTTATTAATAGCCTCAATTTAGGACGTAAAATAAAACTAGCTATTGCCGAAACAGAAAAGGTAGAGCAAGAAAATAAAATTGCGGCATTACGGCTTTTAGGTGCTTTTGCAGTTGCTACTAAATTACATTTAAGGGAACAGGCTGACATACATGAACTAGAGGCTTTTTTAACTCAATCGCAATATTTACAACTCCAAGAGGTGAAAAACATTCCCTTAAAAATTTCTTTTTGGATTGGTGCTTATCTCAAGCAACAGCAAGTTCGCAATTGCCTAAGTATTTATGAATTGGTTCCTATGAATCAAGCTTTAGACGCGATGGTAGAAGCATTTATAGGTTGCGATCGCATTAAAAAAACTCCCATACCATTAGCTTATGGAATTTATCTCAAACGACTATTACTGATATACTGCTTTGTCTTACCATTTCAACTCGTCCACGATGTCAGTTGGTGGACTATTCCCATCGTAACTTTGATTAGTTTTATTTTATTGGGTATTGAAGAAATTGGTAATCAAATAGAAAATCCCTTTAGTAACGGTGCAAATGATTTACCAATCGATGAAATTTGCAATACAGTAGTTAACAATATTGAAGATCTCATCAAATCGGAACCTGTAACAATATCGACATTAGTGTAAAGGGCGGAAAAACTTAATCAATAGTTTCAATATGATGTTGAATTTCATTATTTTTGAAATATGCGTAGTGGCGTGTTAGCGAAGCGTAACACACCTTCTGATTGCTTTGGTGCGTTAGGACAGAGTCCTAACGCACCCTCAATCTCCACAATTGTTGCAACGGGATGGCGATCGCATCCGCATTCATTTGGTTAAGTTGCTGGGGCAGTGCTAGATAAGTATCCAAATGCTCATCTAAAGTAGAACGACTTGAAAAAACCAAACTATGTGAAGTAATGTAAAAATGTTGGCATCTAGTTCGTAGTAAGGACTTCAGTCCTTATTGGAGGACTGAAGTCCACACTACAAACCTTTAATTATTTACCTCGTTCTACTTACTTGCTGACTGGCTTTATCTATCAACTGATCGGTAAGATCGTTGACTGCTTTCTGCCCGTTTTTGAATGAGAGATATCCTACCAGCCCCACAGCCACAAAGATTTGCAGCACAAAGGGAACAACAAGAATTAGGCAAAGTGGTAGCTTTTTGGGGTTTTTGAACAGGCAACATTTTTTAGAGGAATATCTCCGGTAAATTCCTTCCTTTGTATAGTTCCCAGAAAGCTGCCGAAAATATTGTCTAGAATCGCTCAATTACCAAGCTGCACGTAAGTATCGAACTAAAAAATCTTCAAACTAAGAATTAGTGTTATGTGTATTAGATAACTAAAAAATCTATAATTATCATCATCTCTGTTAATAGTTGCCATCAAAAATAGAAGTAAGTATGTTCCCTTGACTGGAAGCTTGAATTCGGAAGGCAAAAACGCGTGAACTTGGAATTGTCTACTCCTTTAGAATTAATTGGGCGATCGGCAGAATTTCAACGGATAGTGGAAGTTCTGGCAGAAGATGGTGATTTGTTGATTGTAGGAGTACCTGGAAGTGGGCGACGAACTTTAGTACGAGGGGCAACTTCGGCAGTGGGAGCGATCGTGCTAGAGATAGACTGCATTCGCGCCACAGATGGAGAGAGATTTGTGCAATTGCTAGCGGAGGCAATTAATCAAAGTTTTGATGCAGCACAAATCCAAGACTGGGTTGCCAAAAGTGCAAGAGAGTTTTTTCGGTTTCAGTTTGAAGAAAGCGGCGGTAAACTTTTGCTGATGCGTTCCCTGAACCAAAAGCAGTTGTGGCAAGCATTTGAAATTTTGCTCCAGTTGCCTCAACTGTTAGCTGATATGCAAGATCAGCGAGTTGCGTTGATTTTGCAAAGTTTTCCCCACATCCGCTCCTGGGATCGCAGTGGTTTGTGGGAAACAACCCTGAGGCGAGAAATTCACAAACAAACTCGTGTCAGTTACGTGCTAGTAGCAACGATTGCCGAAACAACTCACCACGCAGAAGAGACTAACTATCCAATCGAAACAGTACAGTTAGCTCCCTTAGCCAAAGATGTTTTAGCAGTTTGGGCAAGAGAAATTTTGCAGGCAGTAGGACTAACATTTGATTCTCGCTCCAAAGCACTACAACTATTTTTAGATGCTGTTCAAGGACATATTGGCGATGCGATGGCACTAATTCGCCGTCTGCAAACTCTATGTCGTCCTCATGAACTAATTACTGAGCAAGATGTAAAGCAAGCAATAGAAGCACAACTCAAAGATTTATCTATCACTTATGAGTCCTTGTTGATGTTACTCCCAGGCAATCAAGTACATCTTTTAGAATGCTTGGCTTGCGATCCCACTGACAAGCCCCAAAGCCGAGAGTATATTCAAAAACATGGTCTTTCCCGTGGCGGCAGTTTGCAAGGTGCATTATTCGGACTTCAGCACAAAGGATTGATTTACGGTGCTGAACAACGGTATCAATTGGCATTACCACTACTAGGTTTGTGGTTACGCCAGCGTTTGAGTTAACAGGGGACAAGGTACAGATAAAGTAAGTTAAATCTTTGGCAGACAAGCCAAGAATCTATCCTAAGCTAGGTTTATAAAGAAATGTTAAGAAATAATACTGTTTATATACTTTAACAATAGATAAAAATTTAGTCAAAAAATAACCATTTTGATAATTTCAGACTTTAGCACAAGTTAAGCAACTATGATCGCTTGTTTCACACCAGGGGCAAGCTGGTTGGGCACTCTATTTTTGATAGCAATATGACTAATGACGAATTTCCACATATTCGCGATTTAGCAATTATCGGCGATCGCCGCACAGCTGCACTTATTGATAAGAAAGGGACTGTCGTCTGGTATTGTCCTGAACGTTTTGATCGTCCTTCCTTATTAGCTACACTGCTCGATCCAGAGCGGGGAGGAGCTTGGAGTGTGCGATCGCCTGATACTACTTTTGCCAGTCGTCGTTATCTGGAAGACAATGGAGTATTAGAAACAACTTTCGCAACCAGCAATGGTAATTCTTGGCAGATTACTGATTGGATGTGTCTAGGAGAAAAAGTGCCACGGGGAATTTGTCGTTTGTTTTCACCTGTACCAAACGAAGTCACAGTTACTCTCCAGCCTGCCCCAAACTATGCTCAACATAAGCCAGATCTACAATACATTGGTCAAGCGGTACAAATAGATCGACGCTACTATCTTTATGCTTCCCATCCCCTCATACTAGAAAAAGATTGTATCTACTTCAAAATTTCGGAGGGTGAATCAGGTTGGGCTGTATTGGTTGATGAACAACTCGCCTTTGTCACGATAGAAAAGATAGAGACTTGGCTGGAAATCACTCAGGCTCGATGGCAGAAAATCGCTTCATACGCAATTTACCACGGCCCTTATGAGCGTGAAATTGCTCATTCCCTGCGAGCATTGCGTATGCTCACCTTTGAAGACAATGGCGGGATCATTGCGGCAGCTACCACCTCTCTGCCAGAAGTTGTTGGGGGAGAACGGAACTACGATTATCGCTATGTTTGGCTGCGTGATACGGGCATGATCGTCAGCGCTCTAATTCGTGCGGGCAGTAATGGTGATGAAGAGCGGCGCTTTCTCGATTATATCTGTGGTTTTGCTTGTAACTCAGATAGTATGCCACTAAAACCATTCACAACCCTAGATGGAGAACCAGTTCATCTCGAAAAAACCCTTGATTGGGTTGGTTATCGCGGCAGTCAACCCGTTGTCATTGGTAATGCTGCCAATAGCCAATTACAGCTTGATGCTTTCGGTAATGTACTTTTAGCAGCTAAACTCATTTACACTCGCTTCGACACACGCGAACATTGGTCTTTAATTGAAAAGATTGCCGATTATTTAGTAGAACATTGGAGCGATCCCGATCACGGTTTGTGGGAGGAACAAGTAAAACATCAATACACTTCAAGTAAGGTAATCGTTGCTTGCGGTTTGAATTATATTGCCCAGCTTGCCGAAAATGAAGCCAAAGCCAGGCGTTGGCGCTCAACAGCGCAGGAAATTCAAGACTTTGTTGCTTCTGAGTGTATAAATTCCGAAGGTGCTTATGCAGCTTTTGCTGGGGGTGAAGTGGTGGATGTTTCGGCAGTACTTTTTCCTGTATGGGGTTATACCTCTGCCGACACACCAAAAATGCTAGCCACAATCAAAGTCATAGAACGCGATCTTGCTAATGGTTATTTGTATCATCGCCACTTAGAGGAATTTGACTCTAAAAAAGAAGGAGCTTTTCTAGCGGGAACCTTCTGGGTAGCACAGTATTGGGTGATGCGTCGAGATTTTCAACGGGCGCAGGCAATTATAGATGCTGCTTTAGAGTACGCGAACGATCTCGGTTTGTTTGCTGAAGAAGCCGACGTCAACACCAAACAAATGTTGGGAAATTTTCCTCAAACCTTTGTTCATGCTGCTTTTATTGGTGCAGTCATTGACTTGAAAACAGCACAAGAGCATTAAGAGGGGATAGGGGACAGGGAACAGAGGAGCAGGGGAGTAGTAAACAACTAACCACTAACTACTGTACGGGAGGGTTTTGCCGATAATCTTGCCGTTCAAACTGATAATTTATCTTCTAAACCCGCCCCTACTAACCACTAACCACTATCCACAAGCTTTGAGGAGTAATTTTATGAAGGTTTACGAACTTCAAAGTAATGCAGGTATTGATGCACTGATATTAGTGACACGAGCAGAGACCAAACCCCAACCAGGGCAAGTTCTCATTCGGGTGAAGGCAACATCCCTCAATTATCGCGATTTAATGGTTGCACAAGGAAGCTATGGCTCTGGACTAAAATACCCTCTCATACCCATGTCTGATGGTGCGGGTGAAGTTATAGCGGTGGGTGAAGGTGTAACGCGAGTGAAAGTTGGCGATCGCGTCGCTGGAATTTTCTTTCAAGAGTGGATAGATGGGCAACTAAATCGACAGAAAATGAAATCGGATTTGGGAGCCGGTATTGATGGAATGTTAGCTGAGTATGTCGTTTTACACCAAGATGGATTAGTAATATTACCTGAGCACCTATCCTACGAAGAAGGTGCAACTTTACCCTGTGCATCTGTGACGGCATGGCACGCGCTGGTAACCAAGGGGAATATTAAAGCAGGTGAAATCGTATTATTACTAGGTACAGGAGGAGTATCTATGTTTGCCCTTCAATTTGCCAAGATACATGGTGCTAGGGTGATTATTACTTCTAGCAGCGATGAGAAATTGGCACGGGCGAAAGAATTAGGTGCAGACGAGACGATTAACTATAAAACAAACCCAGATTGGGAAAAGAAAGTTTATGAACTGAGCGATCGCACTGGTGTAGATCATGTAGTAGAAGTAGGTGGTGCAGGAACTTTGCCGAAATCTCTGCAAGCAGTGCGGATTGCAGGACGCATTAGCTTAATTGGTGTGCTATCAGGTATGGGAGCAGAGGTAGATCCTTTGCCAATCCTGTTTAAGAGTTTAACTGTGCAGGGGATATACGTAGGCAGTCGGGAGATGTTTGAGGCAATGAATCAAATAATTGCCCAACATCAAATTAAGCCTGTAATTGATAGGATATTTTCGTTTGCTGAAGCACAGGAAGCGTACCGCTATCTCCAAAGTGGATCTCATTTTGGGAAAGTAGTAATTAAGTGTGGTTAACAAGAAGGTGGGAGGCTCACGAACTTTTCTTGACTATTGTTTAGACTATCCCAATTACCAAGGATTAAAATCCTTAGCTCATAGCTCAAGCGTCTCAAGACGATTGAATAAAGTGTTTAAGTTGACTTCAGTAGACTTTTGCTAATACCATTTCACTTTTTGAGTGATTCATATTCAACCCCTCCCAACCTCCCCTTACTAAGGGGAGGTGCCGTAGGCGGTGGGGTACATCCAT